>CAUROB010000048.1:0-2670 GCA_963526655.1 uncultured Candidatus Saccharibacteria bacterium | reverse complement strand
CAGACTCATTACTCACCTTTCGTGTGATTTGATATTAACCCTGGTATTTTAGCATAGATTAGGGGTGAAATGCAAGCACCTAACGAGATTTTCGATTGGTGTAAATTATGGACGCGAGAACCAAAATAATAGCCACTACGGACAATATTTTGGTTATAATCGAATGCATCTCGTTATGTAAAAGAGTAGCTATTCCCAGTATGATCAATGCTAAATTGGTGATGTTGGCGCTAAAGAATTGTCTCATAAAGCCCTCCTTTTGGAATGATATATTTTAGCTTAACGCGAAGCAAACTTATTTGTCAATCGGTAAAAACATCTCTAGCTTTAGCTGTTTTTGCCTAGTTGCCGTACGGAATAAGCAGAATAACCGCCAAAATAGCGAAAGTGACGTAAGTTGATAATGCTGCTTTGGTCAAATATGGCTCTTTCATATCGTAGATTTTACGCACTTCGTAATAATCCCATAGCCGCCAGCCAGAGATCATTAAAAGAATGCCAGCGAAAATGCTTAAATAGCCGCTGACATCAATATGCCAGAGAAAGTTTGATGCATCAATTAGAGCGATGAGCGTAGCCACTCCCATTGTTGACCAAAAGCGTATTTGAGGTTCCCGCCCGACAGCGATAAAGCAGGCAGCGGCGACCATGATCAACTCAACGAGAGGATTTTCCGTGAACAGTACCTGAATGTAATAACTGGGGATTCCCTGCCTGGGGTCAGCACTGCCAATAAGCCAACCCACTCCATACAGTAGGGGCATCATAACAACAATAGACAACAAGAAGGGCAAAAAATCAACAATGAAGACATCTTTAACAGTTATTTCTGCTTGGTCTGATGTTTTTGTCATATGGAGGAAGCTACGCATATGTCTTACAGTATAGCAGATAAAAATAAACGCCCTGCAATGAGGACGTTTATTTGATTCGCGTAAGGCTTAGTACACCTTCAACAACAACTCGCCACCAAGTTTAGCCTTGGCTGCTTCAGCGCCAGTCATGACACCCTTTGAGGTCGAGATGAGTACCAAACCGCGGCCGCTTTTCACCTTTGGAATCTCGCTAGCACCGACGTAAACACGACGACCAGGTTTTGAGACGCGGGTGATCTCGTTGATGGTGCTGTTAGTACCCTCTTCGTTGATGGTAACGACCAGCACGCCACGAGGCTTAGCGTCCTCTAGTTTAACATCTGCGAGGTAGCCGTTTTTGACTAATTGTTCAGCGATGACTTTTTTCATCTTGCTGGACGGAACACGAATTTCCGTCTTGCCAACCAGTTTCGCATTGCGAATGCGCGTCAGAAGGTCGGCGATTGGGTCTGTAGTTTGCATAGACATGGTCGAATCTCCTTTCCTTCTTACCAACTACTCTTTGTTATGCCTGGGATTTCACCCTTGGCTGCTTTTTCGCGGAAATTGATGCGGCTCAAGCCGAACTGGCGCATGTAGCCACGTGGACGGCCGGAAATGCTGTCGCGGTTCTTGTGCCGGGTTGGGCTCGAGTTGCGAGGCAATTTCTGCAAACCGTCGAGGTCGCCAAGTTCTTTGAGCTCAGCGCGCTTCGCAGCGTATTTTGCGATCATCTTCAGACGCTTTTTGTCGCGAGCGACCATTGATTTCTTAGCCATTACCTGACGCCTCCTTTCTTCTCAAACGGCATGCCAAATTTCTCTAGCAAGGCCTTTGATGCTTCCTTACTGCCGTTCTTGATGACAAATGTTACCTGCAACCCGTGCAAAATCTGTGTTTCCTCGAAGGTCAACTCTGGGAAAATTGACTGTTCGATGATACCCAGGTTGTAGTTACCGCCTTTGTCAAATTTCAGGCCGACGCCATGGAAGTCGCGGACGCGTGGTAATGCTACGTTGATCAAGCGATCCATGAACTCATACATCCGAGCCCCGCGCAGCGTGACGCTCACGCCGATTGGCGCACCCATACCTTTACGGATGCTAAAGCCAGCGATTGACTTCTTGGCCTGGCGGGCAACTGGTGCCTGACCGGTGATTTTCTCAACGGTGTTTTTGACAATTTCAAAGTGACGCTTGTCATCTTTCTTTTTGCCGGTGCCAACGCTCACGATGATCTTTTCCAAAGCTGGCACTTGGTGCACGTTCTTTAGATCTAGTTCGGCTTGCAGTTCCTTCAGGTATTTCTCCTGGTACAAGGCTTTCAAGCGAGGAGCTGGCACGACGGTTTTCTTCTCTGCCATTATTTAATCTCCTTATTTTTTGCTTGGCGAGCGACGCGAGTTTTGCCGCCGTCAGCGTTCTTTACTAAACCAACCCGGCTGGTTTTGCCTGACTTTTCGTCAACAACCAGTGCGACTTTGCTGATGTCCATCGGTACGTGGATATCTTTCTTGCCGCCTTTTGGATTGTACTGGCTTGGCTTGACGTGGCGGTGTCCGACGCCAACACCTTCAACCAAAACGGTCTGGTCTTTGGTGTTAACTTTCAGGACTTTACCAGTCGTACCTTTGTTTTTACCAGCAATGATTTTTACGGTGTCATCTTTGTGAATACGAGCCATTAGAGTACCTCCGGAGCTAGGCTGATGATCTTCATGTAGCCCATGTCGCGAAGTTCGCGTGGCACTGGGCCGAAGACACGGGTAGCCTTTGGCTGCTTGTCATCGTTGATAATCACCACGGCGTTGTCATCAA
>CAUROB010000047.1:0-2962 GCA_963526655.1 uncultured Candidatus Saccharibacteria bacterium | reverse complement strand
ATTATGTGACCTTCCCAAGGTTGAGACGGGAGTTCGACTCTCCCCATCCGCACCACAATTCACCATCACGAGCTTCCAGCGAGGCTCTTTTTATTTGCCCCGAAATTGGCAAAAACTAAACGGTTATTTCGTTATACTCTGCGTAACCACACTTATCCAAAACTTCCTGACCAACCTGTCTAAGGTTGTTAATTCTTTTCTGTTCTTCGTCAAGATTTTTCTGCTTACAAATGGCGTCATAAAGCGCTCTCATATCAGCGTCTTCGGAGCTACTGTCAGCTACTCCCGCAAACTCTCGCTCCATTAGGTTATGATTAGCACGTGGCATATTTTCATTCCTCCTCTTTTGGCTCCAAATATGTCTAGCACTATCTATACCATATAGAGTTTATTTTTGCAATACTGTATATTCCGCGCCGACATAACAAAAAGTCCTCGACGTACATCGGGACTAATGATCAAACTAAGCTGGTTCTCGCAGGAACTTGGTGAGGTGCGCCTCCCCATAACTACGATTGTCCACCACAACAATTCCGTTTTGAACTGGCACCTCACCTATTCCTGGATGTGATAATATCATACATCCGCCCGGTTTGAGAAGTCCCATTAGTCGTGAAACTGTGGAAAACTGAGGGTTGTGATATGGTGGATCGGCAAAAATAATATCAAACTTCTCTGTTACGCTCATGCTTTTCAGCCAATTTGATATCGTTGTTTTTATTACAATAGATTTTTCATCAACACCCAAACCGCCTATGTTTTCGGCAATGACACGCTGCGCGACGCGGTCTCGCTCCACGAAAACTACTGACTCAGCGCCACGGCTGAGCGCCTCCAGGCCAATGGCACCAGAGCCAGCAAAGGCGTCCAAAACCCGCGCACCGCGGACTGTTTCGCCCAGTGAATTGAACATCGCCGAACGGACTCGCTCACCCATGGGATGCGTCGTCGAACCTGGCGGTGTCTGGATGAATCGTCCACCAAATTCGCCAGCGATGATGCGCACTCTCACCGTTTGGCCTCAAGTTTCCAAACCGACGCCAGCCAGCCCAGCATGACGGCTTTGATGATGATTGGCATCAGTTCATGGTTAGTTTGCCGCGCCAGATCCGTTGTCCAGCCGTTTTTACCAAAATTATCATACATTTTTAGGTCGGCCACGGCGTGAACTTGCTCCAAATAATATTCTTGATAACCTTGCTGCTTGACCTGTAAAATCTCAGCCTCACTCGGCACAGCGTCCTTAAAGCGTGGATAGGCCACCACGCTCGCCACGCCCGCTTCAAACGCCACGTGCATGGTCATCATGCCCTTGGCGCCCCAGAATTTCCAATTGTTTTTGATGAGCTCAATCCCCGTGTCACCCTTCATGACATTTTTCTTAAGAATTGAGGTTCGTGTCTCCAGACCTTCGCCACCGCGCAGCTCCTGCATGGCGTGCTCCAGCGGAAAATGATGCGCCGGCGTCAGACCATCGGTGATGGCATGCGCCATCCACGCTGCCTCAAAGGCGGCTCGTTCGGAATTATTTTTCTGTAGCGCCTTCGCTAGATTATCAATATGCTGGTCGATCATGTCCAACAGTGCCGTGTCGTTTGGGTCGTCTGGATTGATAAAATGCCACGGTTCGTCAACGGCAGGACTTTTGCGCTTAACGCCGTCAGGGCCGTTTTTGCCCTCAAAATGCAGGATATTTTTCACATCAGGAAAATCACACCGATCAGGCAGCATCGGTTCAAGGTGTCGCCTGGCCACTCGATCTATCTTTTGATGAACACCGATAAATCGACCAGAGCCATCTCTAATTGTTGTTCCTGCATACATGTTAATTCAAAATGGTTAATCGCTGATAGCGACTGACGGCACGCGCCAGATGGTTATATTGTAGCAAATCCTGCCCCTCTTTGACAAAGCGCTCGGCCTCCGTTTGCGCACGGGCAATCAGTGGCGTGTCACTCAGCGAGGCAATTTTTAGGTTCAGCGCGCCATGCTGCGCTCGTCCGTAAATCTCGCCGGGGCCGCGCAGTTTCAGGTCAACTTCCGCCAAGTAAAATCCGTCTTGAGATTTCTCGATTTCCCTGAGGCGCTGGCTCGGCTTGTCGTGACCCGACAGCATCAAATGACAAAAACTCTGGTGCTCGCCGCGCCCAACCCGCCCGCGCAGCTGATGGAGCTGGCTGAGACCAAAATGATCGGCATTTTCGATGAGCATGACCGTAGCGTTCGGCACGTTGACGCCAACTTCCACGACTGTGGTACTCACCAGCATGTCCAGCTCGCCGTCCGCAAACTGCTGCATGACTGCTGCCTTTTCCTCGGGCGGTAGTTTACCGTGTAATAATCCGACGCGGCGATGACGAAACATCGTTTTTGCCAATTTGTGATATTCCGCCTCGACCGATTTTTTGTCATTGTCAGGATTGTCGTCGATCAATGGACAAATGACGTAGGCTTGGCAACCCTGAGCCAGTTCATGGTCGATGGTTTCATAGAGCTTTGGCGCTGAAGCTGGCGACCAAATTTTCGTTTCAATCGGCTGTCGACCAGCTGGCAACTCGTCCAAAATCGAGATGTCCAGCTCGCCATACAAGGTCAATGCCAAGCTCCGCGGGATCGGTGTGGCAGTCATGCTGAGTAGATGCGGCATGTAATCTGCCTTTTGTAGCAACGCCTGCCGCTGCTTGACGCCAAATCGATGCTGCTCATCAATCACCACAAACCCCAGCTTATGGTACGCCACTTTTTCCTGAATCAGCGCGTGCGTGCCAACCATCACGTTGATATGACCATTTGCTAAATTGTCCAGCAGCTGCCGCCGCTGAACGCCCTTGACATGTCCCGTTAGCAGCGCCACCGACACACCAAACGGCGACAACAATTCATCCAGCGTTTTGGCGTGCTGAGCCGCCAAAATCTCCGTCGGTGCCATGATGGCCGTCTGAAAACCAGCCTGCGCCACCTC
>CAUROB010000046.1:0-3260 GCA_963526655.1 uncultured Candidatus Saccharibacteria bacterium | reverse complement strand
ACACTAATGTGATCGTACTGGCGGCAACTAACCGAGCAGATGTGTTGGATCCAGCGTTGCTGCGCCCGGGTCGGTTTGACCGGCGAGTTAATATTATGCTGCCAGAGCGCAAAGACCGCGAAGCTATTTTGAAGGTTCACTTTAAGAATAAGCCAACTGATGACACTGTTAATTTGGATGCGTTGGCAGCAAAGACGGCTGGTTCAAGCGGTGCTGATTTGGCAAACATCGCCAACGAGTCTGCCATCATCGCTGCACGGCGCAACAAGAAAAAGATTACCAACGAGGAATTGACCGAAGCGTTTGAAAGGGTGGCAATTGGTCCAGAACGTAAGGCGAAGGTCATGAGCGACAAGGAGAAGGAATTGACTGCGTACCACGAAGCTGGCCACGCCATCGTCGGTCACGTTTTGCCGGATTCTGACCCAGTCCATAAGGTTACCATCATTCCGCGTGGTGGTACCGGCGGTGTGACGTGGTTCTTGCCGCCAGAGGACAAAAGCTACACCAATGTCTATGAATTTAAAGACATTTTGGCACGGGCCATGGGCGGACGAGTAGCGGAGCAGATTTTGTATGGTGATGACGGTATTACCACTGGAGCGGGCTCTGACCTGCGTAATGCGACCCAGATTGCTCGCGATATGGTGATTGAGCAAGGTATGGGTAAGGCTCTGCGTGACCAAGTCTTTCACGAAGATAATGGTGGATTGATGTTTGACAAGATGACCCGTGAGCGACCGTACTCAGATGAAACAGCTAAGCAAATAGACCAAGAAGTGGCGGCGCTGATCAATGAAGCGAAGGTGCGAGCTATGACGGTTCTGAAAGCCAATCGTTCACATTTGGATAAACTGGCGGCTGCACTGCTCAAGGACGAAACCTTGGAGGAAGAAGCGGTGGCAGACATACTCAAGGGTACTAAGTTACCAAAGGAAGCAAAACTTCACGCATAATCAATTATGGGGCGAGTTCGGCAAGCAGTCACCAAAGTGAATCAGCGGCTGACCGTGAAATTGGCAGCTAGTCTATTGGCAGGATCCATGCTGCTGAGTAGTCTGCTGGGATTTTGGCGTGACCGTTTGCTGAACGCTGCATATATGCCCAACAAAGAAGCAGGGCTGGCGGGTTATGTTGTTGGTCTTGACGCGTACACTGCGGCGTTCATGGTGCCGGACTTTATGTTTGCTATTTTGGTGTCGGGTGCGCTAAGTGTGACCTTCATCCCGGTGTTTAATGAGCGGTGGACCAAGGGAAATAAGCAGTCAGCTTGGCAGATTAGCTCCAGCATGATCAATTTCATGGCACTAACCACCCTGGCTGCTAGTGTGCTCATCATCATCTTTGCTGATCCATTGATGCGCTATTTCATTGCGCCGGGAATGAGTGAATCAGGTCATGCGTTGGCAGTTAGCATGATGCGGGTGATCGCTGTCAACCCATTTATCTTTGCAATCGCTGCCGTCATCGCTAGCATTCAGCAAGCGGTGGGGCGTTTCACCTTTTATGCCCTCGCACCGATGATCTATAACATTGGTATCATCATCGGTACTGTTTGGTTTACTAACGGTATCAATATCTTTGGTTGGCAGATCTTTGAGGGCGGCATCATGGGCGTGGCGCTGGGTGTGGTGCTTGGTTCGGTAATGCAGCTCATCGTTAGTGCTGTCGGGTTGGTCGGTTTGGGCTTTGACTATGAGTTTAAGTTGCACTGGCGTAACCGCGGTTTTCGCAAAGTGTTGAGTTTACTACCAGCGCGTTCGGTTGACCAGGGTATGGACTACGCTGTTAGCTTGGTGGAAGTGAACTTGGCTTCCCGACTGGGTGATGGTGTTATTCGTGCTTATCAGCAGGCTTTAACGTTACACATGATGCCGATCAACCTCATCGGGGTGGCGGTTTCTAACGCAGCTTTTCCTCAGTTGACCGAGCATTTGGGCAATAATCGCCAGGATTTGTTTCAAAAAGATTTGCGTCAATTGCTGCGGGTGATCATTTGGATGGCCTTGCCGGTGTCTGTCATAACATTCTTTACTCGAGGGTATGTTGTTCACTTTATCCGCAACACCGGAGATCCGATGATGGCGGGTATTTTGGGATGTCTGGTTGTGGCAATTCTGTTCCGTACTATTTATCACATGGCGGCTCGGGCATTTTACGCACAGCAGGATACAAAAACACCGCTAAACATCTCTTTTGCAGCTATTGGCTTGAATGTGGTACTGGCAATCGTCTTATCGATGGTGTTGAAAATGGGTGCCTATGGACTGGCATGGGCACAGTCGACAGTGGCTGTCATTGAGGTAGTGATTTTATTTGTTGTGTTGGAAAAACGAATTCCGCACTTGTTTGACGCTTCGTTCGTGGCGGCGGTGTTGCGTATGATCGTGGCATCAACGGTAGCAGGAATCGTTTGTTATTTGATGTTGCAGGTACTGCCGTTTCGCGAGAGTGACAGTAGTTTCTTCTCAGCATTTCCGAAGTTTATGATTATCGCTGGTGTGAGTTTCTTGGCCTATGGTCTGATGTCGCGGATGCTCAAATTACCAGAAGTTGAGCCGATCATCAGGCAAGTGAATAAGTTCTTGTTTGTGCGTTTGGATGGGAAACGACGCTGATGGAAGCTATCCGCAATTTTTGTATCATCGCTCACATCGATCACGGCAAGTCGACGCTGGCTGATCGGATGATGGAAATGACGGGTACGGTGGAGAAGCGCGAGATGAAGTCACAGCTGCTGGACAGTATGGATTTGGAGCGTGAAAAGGGTATTACGATTAAGCTCGCGCCGGTGCGGATGAAATATAAGGATATTGATCTCAACCTCATCGACACGCCTGGTCACGTTGATTTTAGCTACGAAGTTAGTCGCTCGTTGCAGGCTTGTGAGGGGGCGGTGTTGGTGGTTGACGCCAGCCAGGGCATTCAGGCGCAGACGCTAGCGAATGTGTACTTGGCGATGGAGCAAGACCTCACGATAATCCCGGTGCTGAACAAGGTTGATTTGCCAGCCGCTGATGTGCCGCGCGTATCCAAGCAGGTGATCAATCTGCTAGGCTGTG
The DNA here is from genome assembly GCA_963526655.1 of uncultured Candidatus Saccharibacteria bacterium. Lineage (GTDB taxonomy): Bacteria > Patescibacteriota > Saccharimonadia > Saccharimonadales > Saccharimonadaceae > Nanosynbacter. Next base: position 198 of record CAUROB010000046.1, on the reverse strand, counting down.
ACGAGAGTGAGATTATTCATATTTCCGCTAAAACTGGACAGAATGTTGATCAAGTTTTGGAGGCGATTGTTGAGCGAATTCCGGCGCCGACTTCGCCACTGGCAGTCGAGTATCCTGATGTTGCGCTGGCTAATCTCCCAACTCGGGCGCTGATTTTCGATAGTTATTATGATGATTATCGCGGGGTGATTTTGTACG
>CAUROB010000045.1:0-3713 GCA_963526655.1 uncultured Candidatus Saccharibacteria bacterium | reverse complement strand
GGTGGTGTTATCACCGCTGGCGACATCCAAGCAAACGGCGAAGTAGAAGTTGTTAACCCAGACCACGTCATCGCTACCATTGATGATCCAAAGAAAACGGTCATCATGGACTTGGTGGCAGAAGCTGGTCGCGGTTACCAAACGATTGAAGACTCCAGCGAATCACGTCTACACTCAGACATGATCGCTCTGGACGCAGTCTTTACTCCAGTGTTACGCGTACGCTACAAGGTTGATCCAACTCGTGTTGGTGACGAAACTGACCTGGACAAATTGACCATGACTATTGAAACTGACGGCACCATGACGCCACGCGAGGCATTTGAAGAGGCTGCAGCTATCTTGGTCAATCAATACACAGCTTTGGCTGGTAGCACCACTGTCGTCAGCGCACCAGCGCTTGGCACAACCACTGAAGACAGTGAAGCTGAATTGGATACATCCATCGAAGAATTAAACCTAAGCGCCCGCACGACGAACGCGCTGATTAACAATGAAATCCGCACGATTCGCGACCTAGTGACTTTGACCGAGCAAGATTTGCGAGAATTGAAAGGCTTTGGTTCAAAGGCGCTGGATGAAGTACGCGACAAGATGGCGGAGTTGGAGTTTTAACTATGCATAGACACGGATATCAAGGGCGCAAGTTCGGCCGTGAGCGTGATCAACGGCGAGCCTTGCTCAAGGGTCTGGCAACTAGCCTGGTCGAGCACGGCAAAATCGAGACCACCTTGCCGAAAGCCAAAGAGCTGAAGCGCCACATTGAAAAAATTATCACCAAGGCGAAGAAAGGCGATCTGGCCAGCCGCCGCCAGGTGATCGCAGCACTCGGCACCCGCGCTGCTGCTTACAAGCTCGTTGATGAAATTGCCCCACAACTCGGCGGCCGCACCAGCGGACACGTTCGCGTTGAACGCACCCGCCTACGTGTTGGCGACGGCGCGCAAATGGCAATCATCGAGTTTGTCGACGACATCAAACCAATGCCAAAGAAGGAGAAATAAGATGAAGACTTATTCACAAAAACCATCTGAAGTTTCTCGCCGCTGGGTATTGTTTGACGCGAGCGAATTGCCACTGGGACGCTTGGCAACCGAAATTGCCAAACATCTGACCGGTAAATATAAGCCAACTTACACACCACACGTTGATGGTGGCGACTACGTCGTGGTTATCAACGCTGCAAACACCGTCGTTACTGGCTACAAGGAAACCGACAAGTATTACTACCGTCACAGTGGTTTCCCGGGCGGCATCAAAGAAACGCAGTTCAAAGAAATGCGTGAACGCCACCCAGAACGAATTATTGAAGAAGCTGTCAAAGGCATGCTGCCAAAGAACAAATTGCAAGCAGAGCGCCTCAAGCGCCTGCGCATATTTGCTGGCAGCGAGCATGCTCACACAGCACAAACCCCAGAGAAAGTTGAGGTAAAGTAATATGGCTACTGATACCTATTTCTACGGCTTGGGACGACGCAAAAGTGCTTCAGCAAGTGTTCGCTTGCTTCCTGGCAAGGGTACCATCACCATCAACGGCAAAGCAGCCGCTGAGTACTTGGATGGCAACAAAACCTTGCTCGCCGAAGTGACCGACCCACTAGCTGTCGTCAGCAAGCAAAAGGAATACGACGTTACCATCTTGGTCAAAGGTGGTGGCCTCGCTGGTCAAGTTGACGCCATCAAGCTTGGCATCGCCAAAGCATTGACGGCTGCTCACGCTGACCTACGCCCAGTTCTAAAGAAGGCTGAGCTGCTCAAGCGTGACCCACGCGAGAAAGAGCGCAAGAAATACGGTCTGCGTTCTGCCCGCAAGCGCGAACAATTCTCCAAGCGTTAAAACAGAGGAGAAACCGATTCTCGAAAATACTCCGTCATGTACAGGCGGGGTATTTTCATAGTATACTGATATAATGTTTGACCGACTTATCCATCGATGGCTGCGTGTCCCGTATAAACTATACGTGCATGATTTTCAAACACCCAAACAGCCTCGCGCCACCGTCGTGTTGATTCATGGCATCGGGAGCTCGTCAGCCATGTGGAAGCGAGTTGTAGGGCGCCGTAAGATTGATAGATCGACTCGCGTACTAGCGGTCGATTTACTCGGTTTTGGCAATTCGCCGCGACCGCACTGGAAGACGTATGATGTTAAGACACAGGTCGATTCACTAGTCGCAACCTTGGCGCAGCAAAAGGTTGACGGACGAATCATTTTGGTCGGTCATAGCTTAGGGGCGCTCGTAGCGGTACACACCGCCCGATATTATCCTTCGTTGATCGATTCGCTCATCCTGTGTAGCCCGCCGCTGTATCACCAACAAGGCAAAGATCGTTTAGCTGAACGCCAACTGCGCAGCCTATACCAAAAAATTATCGATAAACCGGCGCTCGGCAAGGTGATTGCCAGTGATTTTGCCAAAAAATACAAGCTATTCAACCCTGGCTTTCTCGTCGATGAGTCAAACTTGCAAATCTTTCTCGACACCTTAGACGCAGCCATCATCAACCAAAAGGCGCTGACGGAAATTGCCGAATTGACGATGCCAGTTGAGATATTTTACGGCCAATTTGACCCAGTCATCATCAATAAAAACCTGCGAAAATTAGCAAAACAGAAGCACATCGCCGTCACTAAAATGTTAGCAAGTCATGAAATTGATAAACGCTATGGCCAAGTTGTTGCCCAAGCGATCAATCGGCACGCCATCGGAGACGACTATGGCCAAGCGTAAAGATCCATCTCAAGAGCGCCAGAGAAAGCGTGAGATTTGGATCAATCGCACGATGCAGTGGAGTGGTCTACCTCGCGCCGAGGTCGAGGCAAAACTGGCACAAACCCGCACCCAGAGTTTTCGGCTCAATCCGCTAGTCGATGGGGAAGTCGCCCCCAAATTGCTGAGCCGCCAGGTTGCCTGGTGTCCAAATGGTTATGAAATTATCCCCGAATGTCTCGCTGACTATCAGCAGCTGGCTGACAGCGGACGCGGCTATGTCCAAAATGCCGCTAGTTGGCTGCCGGTGCTGGCACTCACACCTGAAGCTGGTGAACGCGTCCTCGACCTGTGCGCTGCACCCGGCGGTAAATCCAGTCATATTCAAGCTCTAGCTAATGGTCAAGCCGACCTGGTATGCAATGACAATTCCAAGCCGCGCCTGATAAAACTCCAGGCTAATCTCAAGCGTCTCAACGTCCCAGCCGAGTTCATGCTAGCCGATGCTCGGCATATTTCCCGCCGTCAGCTGGAGGCCTTTGACAAAATTCTGCTCGACGCTCCATGTTCTGGTGAGGGGCTGATGAGCCTGAACGCTGGTGACGCCTCGTTGTTTGACAGCTGGTCGGTGGCGCATATCCGGAGACTGAGTGACCTACAAAAGCGCCTCATCCTCGAGGCTTGGCGACTGTTAAAATCTGGCGGCACACTTGTTTACAGCACTTGCACCATGGCGCCAGAGGAAAACGAAGTCGTTGTCGATTGGCTGCTGCGCCGTCAGTCTGATGCTGAGCTCATACCGATCGACATCGCACCGCTGCCAGATCGTGCGCCTGTCGTCCAGTCGTGGAACAACCGCGCTCTTACGCATGACCTGGGCGGCTGTTTACGCCTGATGCCGGGCAGGCTAACTGAGGCATTTTTTGTTGCGGCATTTCGTAAAACACCTCTCGCCGAATCAATGGTATAATAAGACTATGAGTAAACCCGTCATCCTCACTG
>CAUROB010000044.1:0-3812 GCA_963526655.1 uncultured Candidatus Saccharibacteria bacterium | reverse complement strand
TTTACAGAGAAAATTAGCTGCCGGGTGATTCCGATAACACGCAACCGCCGCGTGTGGCTGGATGAAAAAATTGTCGACGATGATTTGTATTGTGTTTTTATGAATGATCGATCGTACGAGCTTGGCGAGGAATATGATGACTTTTTATACGTTACGGTTGACAGTTTTGTCGAGCTGGCAGATGTTATTCTCCGCGAGTTGTATGCACGCGGATTTTCATCGTCAGATTATAGACTAATCAACGAAAATCATGTTCATTTAGATTATAGCTTTATGAGCGATGGTACACCTTGGATTGCTTGGCATAATGTCGATGCGATAGTTAAGGGCGATATCACTGACGAGAAGGATTATCATCGCGACAAAACTAAACGCGGTCGGTGGATGGGTTACGCTGAATTAGTTCAGGCTATTGGCAAGAATCAAGCTCATAAGATTTTTGAACAGCTATAAATTTAGCCGCAGTATGTGCAAGGAATAATTTGCCGAGAATAAGTAGGCGGCGTGCAGCAGTTGTCTAACGAAGATTACAATGACCTGAAGGACGGCAATTGAAAACTTAGCCTCGATGATATTGATTAACCTTACTCCTACAAGGCGAGTATACTTGGTTACAAGAAGTAGCTAACGAGATGGGAAGGCTCGCGTATTGGGTAGAATTATGGTAAGAATGTCTCGCAGTAACAACATATCATCAGCTAACTTTGAATTTTTGGTTGCGCAAGCTGTCAAGGCGCCATCAGGCCATAATACCCAGCCGTGGAAATTTCGTCAGAACGAGTCGGCGGTAGAAATTTACCCTGATTTTGATAGAAGGTTGCCAGTGGTCGATCCTGACGACAGGGAGTTGTTTGTGAGTTTGGGCTGTGCAGTAGAGAATCTTTGCTTGGCGGCGCAAACTAAGGGCTATAAATCTGCCGTTTCGGTTGGTGATACAGGCGTTGTTACGGTTTCGCTCGCGGAAGAGGCAGGCGTCAAACCAAGCCCATTGTTCAATCAGATAGACGTGCGGCAGACTAATCGCAGTGTTTATACTGGTGAGGAAATTGCTCTAGATGCGCTAAGGAAATTACAATCTGTCTGCAGTGAAAAGGGGATTTCGGTTCATTATTATGCGCGTCAAACTAAACAGTTTAATGATATTGAGCAATACGTTTTTCAGGGGAATACGAATCAAATGCAAAAAGAGGCGTTTAAGGCTGAATTGAAAATCTGGATGCGATTTAATAAGAAGCATCAAGATCAAACACTTGATGGGCTGAGTTACGCCGTGTTTGGTGCGCCTAATGTGCCACGTTGGATGGCTGAGCCGATCATGTCGATGGCTATCAATGCTAAGACGCAGAATAAGGCCGATCGCGAAAAGATAGCATCGGCTTCTCATCTGGTTCTTTTTACGACGAGAGAAAATAGTCGGCGCGAATGGGTGGATCTAGGTCGGACGCTGCAGCGTTTCTTGCTGACTGCCACGGAACTTGGGATCTCTCATGCCTATCTGAACCAGCCAAACGAAGAAGCAGAGATTGCCTCAGAGATGGCAAGGACGCTGGGTCTGGCCGGAGAATACCCGACTATTTTGCTACGCATCGGCTATGGCGAGCGGCAGGCTTATTCCAAGCGGCGGTCTGTTAAAGACGTTGTATAGAGGATTGAGTGCTAGATCGTTGTGAATTATAGATGCCGTTGTGTTTTATTGGTACGACAGTACGTGTGGAGTGCATCATTCTTCGCCAGGAGGGTGGTATAATTGACTATATGTCAAATATCACTGTCCAACCCCTGCCTGGCTACAAAGAAGTCAAACCCTTCGTCTACGCGGGGTTTTTCCCGGTGTCCAACGAAGATTACAATGATCTGAAAGAGGCTATTGAAAAGCTGAGTCTGAGCGATTCAGCGCTGCAGTTTGAGCCGGAGAATTCACCAGTGTTGGGGTATGGTGTGCGGATTGGCTTTTTGGGGCTGCTACACATGGATATCATTCGCGAGCGGCTGGAGCGCGAGTATAATTTGGACCTCATCGTCACCAATCCGAGCACGGATTATCAAGTTAGTTTGACGAACGGCGAGGAGTTGGATATCAAATCGGCCAGCGAGCTACCTGACCCAGCGCAGATCAAAGAAATTCGCGAGCCGTGGATTGACGGCGAAATTGTGGTGCCGCAGGACTATATCGGTGCGGTGATTCAGCTGATTGTCGCCAAGCGTGGTCGACAGAAAAACCTCAGCTACATCGACGAGCGGGCACTAATTTCGTTTACGGCACCGCTGGCTAATCTGCTGACGGATTTTTATGATCAACTGAAGTCGGTAACCAGTGGCTACGGCTCGTTTAATTATGAGCTAGCGGGGTACCAGCCGGAAGATTTGGTGCGGGTGGATTTTTATGTAGCGGGCGAAATGGTCGATGCGCTGAGCGTGATGTGTCATCGTTCGGAGGCGTCAGGTTTGGGCCGTGAAATCGTCAAGAAGCTCAAAGATGTCGTACCGCGCCAGAGCTTTGAAGTGGCATTGCAGGCGGCAATCGGCGGCAAATTTATCGCCCGCGAAAACATCGGCGCTTACCGCAAAGATGTCACCGGCTACCTCTACGGCGGCGATGTCAGCCGTAAAAAGAAGCTCCTCGCCAAGCAAGCCCGCGGTAAAAAGCGCATGAAACGCTTTGGCAAGGTTGACATTCCGAGTGAAGCGTTTATGGTGATGTTAAAGAGAGATTAAAATAGTCCGCAAACGTCGGACTATTTATTATTGCATGCTGCGGTCTATATAATTAATTAGAACCCAGTAATTTCTTTGAATCGTACTGTCTCGATATTTTGACCAGAACACATTGCTTCAAACTTCCACTTGCCATTGGCATCAACAGTATTAGCATTAGCAAGACAATCTCCGACATTAGCGCCACTAGCATCAAGTCCTGAAAAAGTAATTTGAATATAGCCATTAATTGCCTGGTTAGAATTATTTGAAACCGTGCCGACAACCTTTGTGAGATATTGATTGCTTTTATCAATTTTCCAGCCGTCATCCAGTGTCAAGCGTGCTTTGTTTTCACTGGTTTTTTGCTCCGGTTGTGATTGGCTTGTCGAGTTATTGGTTGATTTGGTTGTTTCATTGGCTTGATTCTTTGTGCCGTTCATGCCAGCGCCAATTGCGCCTATGATGACAACAGCCAATACCCAAAACCAAACCTTTTTGTAAATTGGCTTTTTCTCTTTTGTATTCATAATCCCTCCTTTAGGAATGCTGCCCAACAAAAAGGACAGCCGTTAAATTGGCTGTCTACACCTAGAACGTAAATTCACACGTCCGATAACGGCTGCCCATTATGCGTGTGAATCAACGTCCGATTTGGACTAGTTCTAGATGTAGACATCTTCATTGTACTACAAAAGTGCTATAATTGGTGGAGTAATTTATGAAATTAAATAGCAAACCGATTATCTATATCGACATGGATGGTGTACTGGTTGACTTTACGTCGGCTTTGACGAAGATTCCGCCCGAGATGCTTGAGAAGTTTGTGGGTGAGTATGACAATATTCCGGGTGTTTTTGCATTGATGGATCCAATGCCGGGCGCCCTTGAGGCGGTAGATGCTTTGAAAGAAAAGTACGATCTATATATCTTGTCGTCATCACCATGGGAAAATCCGACGGCACTGGGTGATAAGTTAGCATGGGTGAAGAAGTATTTTGGCGGCGATAGCCAAGAAAATATTTTCTTTCGCAAAGTCGTATTTTCGTCGGTCAAGCAGCTGAGTCGCGGTGATATTTTGATTGATGACCGGACAACTAAAGGCGCTGCTGAGTTTG
>CAUROB010000043.1:0-4058 GCA_963526655.1 uncultured Candidatus Saccharibacteria bacterium | reverse complement strand
GGCGTTAATTTCGGGTCAGCCAGCAGGCAGCTTTCGCGGTAGGTGATGAGTCCCCAGTTTTCCATAGCGCCCGACGAGAAATCAGGCAGCGCTACATGGTCAGATTTTGGTAGCGGATACGGCACGCCAAAATACTCGTCATAAAAATCAATTGAGCGGGTGGCGATGTCCAGCGCAAAATCCAGCGTCTCCTCGCTCTGGGCTGGCGTTGCCCAAATATTAACTTCAACGCCGGATTTGGTGCGGGCGGTTTTCTTGTGGAGTTCGCCGACAACAAAAGCCAGTAAGTAGCTACTCATGCGCGGCGTAGTCGCAAAAGTAGTTTTTAGTGTGCCATCGTTCTCGGATGATTCAGTGACGGGCATATTACCAAGGACGGTGAGCCCCGGAGCGGTCACCAGCGTCACGTCGTACGTGGCTTTGGCGGCTGGCTCATCAACGCACGGGAATACTTCGCGGGCATGGTGTGATTCAAATTGAGTGGCAAACAGTTGCTTTTTCACGTCGTCATGCGTGAAATAACATGGATACAGCCCATGCATAGCGTCAGTGATGGTGCCGGAAAAGTCGATGCGAACGGTGTGCTTACCGCTGGACAACTCTGGGCGCGACAGGTTTAGCTCGTCAAACTCACCGTGAGAAAATTCAGCTGGCTGATCGTCGATCAACACCGTATGGATAGTCAGATCTTTGGCGTGTAGCGAAATCGATTCACCGGTCAACTCACCAGCAATAATCACCGTACCAGAAAACGATTTTTCCTCGGCACGTGTTAAGTCGAGGGTTAGGTTATAGTGATGTGGCGTAAAGGTATCGAGTAAATGCTTGAGTTTTGTCATGGTTTTATTATATCATTTGCTGGCTGCGAGACTGACTGGTTGGAAAAGGCTTATGATATTCGATATACTAGGGATATGAAGAGGGTAAAATTACAGCGCAGGCGCATCATGGCCTTGTTTGTGGTGGTGCTGTCGGTTTTGGCGGTGTGGTCGTCGCAATTGTCACAACCAAAGCTGGCTCCTGTCCCGGCTGCTCTGCAGCAACAGTATTTTGGCAGCTCGAACGCGCTCGATGAACTGAACAAACTGGAAGTAAAAGGTCGTGCACCTAAAACAGGCTATACGCGCAAGCAGTTTGGCAACGGCTGGGGCAAAATCGATGGCTGTTCAGTGCGCGAAGTGATTTTAGCCAGGGACTTGAGTGATGAAAAAGTGGGCGAAGGTTGCAAGGTGCTTTCTGGTGTTCTGCAAGATCCATATACTGGTCAAACCATTCATTTTCAGCGCGGTGAAAAAACCAGTTCCAAAGTACAGATTGACCATGTGGTGGCGCTGAGCGACGCCTGGCAAAAGGGTGCGCAGAATTTGTCAGCGGTTGACAGGGAAAAATTAGCGAATGATCCACTGAACCTACTGGCATCAGAAGGACAGGCAAATCAGAACAAAGGCGATAGTGACGCCTCGGCGTGGTTACCGCCTAACAAGGATTTTCGCTGTCAATATGTCGCGCGGCAAATCGCGGTGAAGAAAAAATACCACTTGTGGGTCACTGATGCTGAAAAGCAAGCTTCCGCTCATGTTCTGGAAAAATGCAAGGGTTGATCTAAGACTTAGCTGGTGGCTCGTATTTAGCTACGACAATTTCAGCAAAGATTTCTCTTCTGTCGGTAGTATTTAGTTCTGGCCTGTGTTTTGGCCGGTAGGTGCCACTAACATACGCAAGCTCTGTCATGGCGTCTCGCATGGCGGAGAGTTGTCTGTCAACTTTTTTGCAGGCAGCTTGTCTGATGAGTTTTACTGATTCGTCATCTGGTGATAGCTCATGAATTTTACGGGCTTCAACGGCTAGAGCGATATCAGCTTTTGTTTCAGCCAGGGAGCTGTCGATTGTTCTTCGCAAAATAGGGTCCTTTAATTCAGGAATATTTTTAAATATCATGCGGAGTACTTTTGAGCCTATTTTGCGGTTTAAGTATGATTCAGCTGATGCTACTTCTTCGGGTGACTCAATATCAAATACCTTGTCGACGTAGGGTATGAATAGTGTTGCAATGTCTTCAGGGTTAACGTAGCAATCCATTATGCCACAACGTGCTTCATCGCTGGCTGTCTCGATTGGAGAATCTGGAATCCGGTTATCTTTTAGATAGAACGTTGTTTCTTTATAAACCTGAATGGCTGGTCCAAACACCCAGTCGCGCGTTTCAGGATATATGGGTATTTTGTCAACAACAGCTGGTTTGCCAGTAAGCCAATTGGTTTTTGTCTGATCCAGAATAGGCCAGTTTGGCGCAATGTCCACCTGAAGGCTTGGCTGGCCATCTTTATCGGTCGAGCGGGTGGTAAACATATCAGTATTATGTCATAGAAAGACAAAATAAGCAACAGCACGGATACAATTACATTGACAATAAAGAAATAAAATACTATTATAACAAGGTGAAAAGTGAGCAAATTCGCCAGTATCCGGTCAAGTCACCGATGGATCGAGAGCATCATCAGGTAACGGAGCGGGTGCTTTACCCAGAGGAGCTTGATAATGCAGATTTTCAGCAAGCCTTGGCGCTGGCGGCTATTGCGTCGGTTAGTCGAAACCCAGGTTGGGTGAGCGATGAGGCAGCGGTGTCGCAAAATAAGTTCCTCGCAGCGAATATACCACACTCCTATGTTTTAGATCCGAAAAAAGAATCACCTCTAGAAAAGAAATCGCCATATATGGTTAAGCGGTATCGAACTAAGAGAGAGGCTGGGATACAGGCTGCTACCCTAAATACGTTAAATATGACATTCGCGGAACATGAATCAGACATTACTACTTCGCGGGTATTAGCGTTGGTCGGTGATGGTTGCTCACCGCCTGCTGGTGTTATCGAGAGAGCTCCAGGTAGATCATTGCGAGAACAATATGGTATGGACAAGGACAACCGTAATTATTATGCCATCATGGAGGAGCTGAATCGTATCCAGCGGAAGATTGATAGGGTGATTGGACGTTTTGCATCAAGAGTGTTGATCAATGATATGCGACGTGAATATAATGAGGGTGCAAATATCTTTTCGGGCGTCAAGGTGACGGAAAATAGAGAATATACCGAAGTATTCACTCTATTTGATCAGCCATTTACTGAGTTTACAACTGGACCTTGTATGGTGGCTTTGTGTGAGGTAGCGCGGAAAAGGCGTGGGCTACGCGGCATGCTTGACATGGCTGCTGAGTTGCTATAGAATATGCAATGTACGTCCGGCCGCCAAGGTCGGAATTTTTCATATGGGGATACGCGTATCGCAGCGCAGCCTCGTATCGTGATATAATAATCATAAGTGATAAAGGAGAGTAATATGGAAGATTTGAACATTAAGCAGTTGACGTTGGCGTTGCGGACGATTGCCGAGGAAAAGAACCTACCAGAAGAGACAGTTCTAGAGGTGATCGAGCAGGCTATCGCGGCGGCGTGGCGGCGTGATAACGGCACGCGCGAGCAATTGGTGCGCGCCAGCCTGAACATCAACAGCGGCACGGCTGTGGTGTCGGTTGTCAAAACCGTGGTTGAAGAAGTTGAGAATGACGTCAATCAAATGAGCCTCGACGAAGCTAAAACCGTTGACCCGGCAGCTGAGCTGGGCAGCGAAGTGACGGTCGAGACCCACAACGTGACGACATTTGGCCGGGTGGCAGCCCAGACCGCCAAGCAAGTGATTTTGCAGCGGCTGCGTGAGGCAGAGCGCGAGGTGGTGCTGGCAGAATTTGAAGATAAAATTGGCACGGTGGTGACCGGTACGATTCAGCGGGTTGAGCCGCGCGTGGTGCGAATTGAGCTAGGCAAGGCCGTCGGTATCATGCCGCAGTCCGAGCAGATTCCTGGCGAGTACTACGGTGTTGGTCGCCGCGTCAAGGTGTATATCAAGGACATCGAGCGCGAAGGTCGTGGTCCGCAATTGATTTTGAGCCGTGGTAATGAGGAATTTGTACGCTTCTTGTTCAGCCAGGAAGTGCCAGAGATGGAAACGGGCGCCGTGGAGATCAAAGCCATTGCCCGCGAGGCTGGTCGCCGCACCAAG
>CAUROB010000042.1:0-4412 GCA_963526655.1 uncultured Candidatus Saccharibacteria bacterium | reverse complement strand
CCACGTCTTTATCAATCTTGCCCAGCTCCTTGTACGAATTATTATAATGCCCGACGGTGGTGCTGAGACTTTTGCCCATCTTGGTCATCAGTTCATCAAACTTCTTAATATGCACACCCAGCTGGCCGACACGCACCTGAATATCCTTGGCCTGCTCTTCAATTTGTAGACTCCTCAGGCCCTGCAGCACCGTCTGCAAATATGCCAAAAAGCTGGTCGGGCTGACGATGATCACCCGCTTGTCACGAAAGGCATATTCAATAAGATCGCGGCTCGAACCGCCCGCACCAACATTGTTGATGAGCAGATCATAATATAGCGACTCTGATGGAATGAACATAAAGGCAAAATCCATAGTATTCTCACGCGGGCGAATGTACTTGCTGGTTTCGTCAATGCGCCCTTTCAGGTCAGCTTTCACCTTATTTAGCCACAGCTCGCGCTCAGCCTTGGTCTCGGCGTTGATCATCCGGTTGTAATTTTCCAAGCTAAACTTACTGTCCACTGGCAAAATCTGCCCCTTGTCCAGAAAAATCACCGCATCGACAATTTCGCCGTCCTTGAAGCGATATTGCATCTGAAACTGCTTGGCCGGCAGCACATTGTCCAGCACACTTTCCAGATAAAACTCACCGAACACGCCGCGCTGCTTGGGATTCTGCAAGACATTTTGCAGGGTTTTCAGGTCAGTCGCCACGTCGACCACCCGTTTGTTTGTTTCATCCAACTTAGCCAGCCGCTGCGTCACGTCCGCCACCAATTTGGCACTTTCTGACAGCTGCTTTTGTACCGAAGTTTGCACTTGAGCATTGCTGCGCTCCAATTTATCGCTGACTGATTCATTCAGCTTGGCGATGGTTCGCCCCAGCTCCACCACGTCAGTTTTGATGAGCTCGACCGATGACTGATTTTTCAGTTCACTTAGCCTTGACTGCAACACAAACAGCGTCGCGCCCAAACCCATAACGATAATACCTAAGAGAATAATGATAATGATTTCCATACTCTTAGTGTACAGGGATTACAGAGACAAGACAACTCGCGCCAACACCACAAACACGATCATCAACAATATCGCCGCGCCGTCACCGCGAATCCTATTGAGCCACGTTAGGCTAGCGTATACCACCATATAGGTCAATGATGCGATCAACGCCGCCACAATAGTGTGCGCCTGCCAAAAATTGACACCCCACAAGGCAATCGTTGCTGCCAATACCACGACCAGCGGACGCTTGATACCAAACAATATCAACACTGGTACCAACATGATAGCCATGATAACTGTGGCGATATGCCCTGCCATCATGGTACTGTTGCCACATAACAACTGGTTGGCGCCATCTTTACACACGATTGGTTCCAAAATAACTCGGTCAATTCCCGTTGCCACCAGCCACACCAACAAGCCTGCCGCTGCCGCAGTCAACAACAAACGGCCAAACACTGCTGCTCGCATATTAAACAAGTAATCTGATATTTCCTCTTTAAATATAGTTGAGAGAATTTTCATAATATTCTAATATTACATGAAAATTGCCAATAAAGCAAATGTAGATTATGAATATATTTATGCTAACGCTTTATCAACGGCTTATACCAGATGATACCGATGCACGCTATCAATAAGCCACCCGCGACGTCAAGCGGTGTGTGTACCAGCGCCAATACCCGACCAATCCCCACCAGCAGCGTCAACACCAAACAAACACTGGCCAACAGTTTATCACGCGTACCGAACCAAACTGCCAAGGTGATCGCCATGGTGAACAACGCGTGGTCCGAAGGAAACCCAGGATTGTTGAGATAGGCTGCGCCCGGTTCAACGCCCATCAGCTCAAACGGACGCAAGCTTTCCGGCTGATAGAACGTTCCGACTGTCTTTGCTATCACATACGCCGTCAAACCTGCCATCAACACTCTGGCATATATCTGATATTTTTTGTTGTTCGGCACTTTGCACAGCAATGCGTACGCACCAATCAAGACCACCGGTATAACCAAACCGTCTGCCACTAGTTTCACAATCGCTTCCATGCAATCATTGTATCATCCGCCAGGCGACACATCCAGAGCTTGCAGCACACCATGTTTTGTAGTACAATCAAATACGCATTGGGGATTGGCCAAGCGGTAAGGCAGCGGGTTCTGGTCCCGTGATCGGGGGTTCGAATCCCTCATCCCCAGCCACATTGATTTTCACGATACATCGTTAGCGCGATGTATTTATTTTTTTGACGTTTTGATGGCGATGCCAAACAGTACCCATAACAGCCCCAGCCATACAAAGTCCACTATGCTTGCTTTCTGAGATAATACACTGAACAGTATGGAGATACCGCGCATATCTGCAAAAACCACCAAAACCGTCAGCAGCTGCAGCGCTATGATTAAACAACAAAAGCTCAGCCGTAACATAGAAGCTCTCGCCCGTAGCCCGATCAACCAAGGTAGCGCCAGCACTTCCGTGTATACCAACGCCACAGCAAGCACCACTGCCGTCGCTTCGGTAAATCCAGCGATCTGCAATAACCCTGGAAACTTCTCAAAGGCGAACAATTGCATCAGCACCGTCAGCAGCAACGTTACCGCCAGCAATAAACTAGCCAGGCGGCCTAGACCAAGGTTTCTTATCTCTTTTTTCATTTGTTTGACTGACAGCTTTTTCATGCCTTTATTATAATGCGCAAGCTCTATAACCACAAGTTTGTTGTATTTTTCACTAAATTACTTGCAAAAAAACAAAAATATACGTACCATAAACATAAGCGAACTATACAAAAATAAACACCACAAATTACGTATCTTTCGCTCTACGACCATCCACCACAACAAAATACCGCTGCTTTTCATGTAGCGGTATTTTCCGTTGGTTTAAGTATTATTCAGCTTTTTGCGAATGCGTTTTGCGCCACTCGGCGATCATGGCATGATTACCACTCAGTAGAACCTCTGGAACCTGCAGACCATTGAACTCAGCGGGACGTGTGTACTGCGGAAACTCCAAAGTCTCGCCGTCTGAAAAACTCTCGATGGCTGCCGATTGCTCACCGCCCAAAACCCCAGGCAGCAGCCGAACAATAGAGTCGATGATAGTCATGGCTGGTAGCTCGCCGCCAGTCAACACATAATCCCCAACGCTCAGCTCCATATCCACCAGTTCCATGATTCGCTCATCATACCCCTCATATCGTCCACAGATGAAGACATAACCATGCTCTTTTTCGGAAAACTCTTGTGCCAGTGACTGCTTCCATCTGGTGCCACGTGGCGTCATGATGACTACTTTAGCAGTTGGATCCTGGCTCTTGGCGTGCGTCACCGCCTTCCATAGCGGCTCGATCATCAGCAGCATGCCATCACCGCCACCATATGGCGTGTCATCAACTTGCCGCCGCGGTCCTAGACCAAACTCACGTAAATCAATCGTTTCCAGGCTCACCAAACCTTCTTTCTGCGCTTTCCACATCATGGAACTACCAAACACACCCGTCAACATTTCTGGAAACAATGTAATCACTTGAAATTTTCTCATCTCTCAAATTTTAGCATACACTTGACTAAAAACTAATTTTAGTGTAAAATGATGTCTAACAATTTAAAGGAGTTTTTGTTATGAAGGAAACATTACCAAAATCTAGCTTTCTGCGCGATAAAGTCGCTAAGCCTGCCGCAGGATTAGCCATCGTTAGTACTAGTCTTGGTATTGGTGGCTGTTCAGCTGAACCACAGCCCGACATGTACAAAATGTCTGTCGCTATAGCCTGTGATGGACAATCACATTTTGGTAAACCTGGAATATTGTCATACGAAAATGACGTCAACGGCAGGGGCGACACCGGAAACGTAGACAGAGTGACCGTTGGCTGTGAAACCTGGTCTATGGACGCTGACTCTAGTCAGGAAAATGACGCTCGAGTTGCTGGAGAAGTTGAAAAAAGAAAGCTAACAGAAGAAGAACAAAAAGGCAATCGGCAAAATCGGGTTTACGATATTGTCAGTGAAACCCGAGATGATAAAACATACACCATTGATTGGAATGTCACGGTTGATAAGCCAAAGGAGGGAAAGAAAGACGCCGCAACTGAACTTCCTCACCCTCTTTGCTATGCAGGCAACTATCTGGTTGGAGATGGCGATTCTGGGACCATCGTGTATGAGATCTCAGACCCAGACCACAAGATCAACCCCGTAATAGACCCTAATGACACAGGCGGTTACATAGTCAATAAAAACGCTGACGGAAAAGTAACCTCCTATATGCGAGAAAATCCAGCACCAGATGCTAATTTCGTGGAGCCACCTTATTTCTAATCAGTAGATCTAAATCATAACCCAAAAAACCGCCTCATCACGGGGCGGTTTTTTAGCACAAATAAGGCTCTCAATGGTTACCCATTGCTCGCATAGAG
>CAUROB010000041.1:0-4541 GCA_963526655.1 uncultured Candidatus Saccharibacteria bacterium | reverse complement strand
CCCAACACCTCGTCCAAGCTACGACTGCGATATTTGCGGTACAGTGCTTGACTCATTACTTATGTATTATAGCGCAAAGTGTGAGATTAGTAAGCTATTTAGCGGTTAGGGATGGGCACTTCTTCACCGCTCTCTAAAATCATGGTCTTTCTCGGCCATAGTTCTATCGGCTCATCGATGTACGGCAGGTTAGTCGCTTCTGCGATGGCTCGCATAGCCATGTCTATCGGTGCACGTAGAGCCTGACGTCGAGATTCGTGGTCTGTCGAAGCGGTATAATCTCTATACGCTGCTTTATAGTCAACGGGGTTACACAGAGTAACGTGGATTTGCTCATCTTGCGGCATGTATGCATCCAGGTCAGTAGGCCACGGCTCGTAGCGAATACCTACTGGCAATAAGTTAGGCTCCACCCCCCCTACATTTGCGTCAAATAAAATTCGTGACGCACCCGTTCGCCCTTTGGTTACCTGAGCGTCACCGGTATATGCACCTTCTGGAAAGATGAGTAGTGAGCGTCCGTCAAGTAACGCTCGTCTGGCCATTTCGAGCCCAGCTTTCAAATATTCTTTTCCGCCGTGTACTTCAAGTGGTATCGTATGCAGTGCCTTTTCTATAACCAATCGCCGTACTGCCGTGCCAACAGAGCTGTTTTTATACGCCAGTCGCGAACTAATGACAACGTCACAATCCTCCGGCAGACTTGCTGGTATGGCAAAGATATCGCGCATACAAGCATGATTGGCGACGAATACATTCGGGCCTTCTGGCATGTCGTCAAAGCCGTGAGTAGTAATGGCCATTTCCCGACCTATAGTCTGTAAGAGCGGTTTCTTTCCCTCGTTCACATCTGCCTCGCTTTCAAAGCTTGTTTAACAGCGCGCGCCACTAAGCGATGTCCTCTTGCTGAAAAATGAATGCCATCAGACAGTGGTATAAGTGGCAACTCAATATACTCACCAAGCGAATCTTTATGTCTCAAGATTTCTTGTCGTATAGCTTCTGATTGTTCCGTGAATTCTGGACCAGAATCTTCACCGGTCGAAAATGCTGGCGGTAAGATATATATAACGTCAGCACCGTGAGCTAGTTTTTGATAATCTGTCAAATCGTGAATGATAGCTTGCGCCGTCCTACCGTATTGCTGTTGTAAATCGTTAGTGCCAAGGGCGATGATGACGATGTCCACATTGCCCGCCTGTTGCAAAGCTTCTGCAAACGTATGTTTACCATTTTTGTACGGCTTTGCCTTACAGAAATCTCCCGCTATACGGCCCGATAGTCCATTTGCAATGATGTGCGCTTTGCCTCGTAATTCTCGCTTTAGACGGTTGACCCATCGGTCGCTATACCGCACTCGCGGCCCCACAAACGTGTCTCCCCAGACGTTAGAATCGCCATAAATAAAAACCCTTTTGCTTGCGTGGTTGCTACTCATATATAAACTCCGTTTTTTGATATTATACCATGTTCTGTCAAAACAGCGTCAGCTGCGTGTTGGGTATCTCAAGGTCAACCGTCCCTTGCACCACTCGTGCCCGGTGGCCGATGAACTTTTTCAGGTTATACGCCAGTAGCTGCCCATCATATTCAGTGATGAGCACTGAGCCGATGACGCTAACAACCGTGCCAGCCAAGACTGTATTCCTTGTCATATCAATCACACTGCTGAAGTCTCGGCCGTTCGTGTAAAAATAATCTTCACATGTGATGAGTTCTCGGTTTGGAAAATCCAGCCCCAACTGGCGGTGAATGCGCATCAACGCATCAGCCAAAGTCTGTTCTGCTGCCGTAGTATTCAATGGCTGCTTAATTAGCCCTAGTTTTTTACTGGCGGCCACTGTTTCCATGATGCCATCCAGCTTGGCAATCTTTGCTTCATATTGCCGGGCGATCAGCGCCGAAGCAAACGTCTCCAGCTTCAGTGCCAGGCGCGCTCCCTGCTCCAGTAGTCGCCGAATACCGCGCTCCTCCTGTGAAATGCCAACTTTGATCACCTCTGGTGAAAAGTACGCCAAATACAAAAAATGTGGATTTTGATTAATTTTTTCCTGCTGCGCCGACACTGAATCAGCGTGGTAAAACGCTGGATTGAAACCGGTGCGATTGCGACACTTCAAACAATTCTCATATTTCTCATCAACCGTGGCACCGTCAGGACAAATCTGGCTGCAGTGATTGTCAAAATCCAGCCAGCCGGTGCAATATTTGGTGGAAAAGTCAAACTCCAGCGACAACTCCTGCCCTAAAACATCACCACGCTCAGCCCTACCATCAACCTGCCATTCCAGAAACGGCCGATTCTCAGCGTCAAAGCTAGCGTAGCTTAGTAAAAACTCCTCAGGCATAGCACAATTATATCAAAAACCGCCCGGCAACTGCGCGGACGGTTTCAAGTGCAAAAACAAGTCTACAGCGCTGCTTCGACGGCTGCCCACGTAGCGTCAGGATTGTCCTCTGGCACGATGATGGTGACTTGGTCGCCGATGTTGATGCGGAAGAAGGTCACACTGGCGAGCAAAATGCGATACTCGCGACCGTTAGCTTCGACGTAGTAGACGCCGTCATGTTGTACCAGTGTACCGATGACTTGTTTGCGCGCTACTGGACCGATTTGCTTGTAGATGAAGCTGCCATCATCAGCGATGGTCAATTTCAAGATGTCGCCCTCAACCAGCTTTGATTTTGAGGCGTAGTTGGCTGGGATTGGGTAGTTCTTGCCGTCTGGGCCAAGCATGGTCTGACCGTCAAACACACCTTCGACAACTTTGCCGGTTACGTCTTCAGTGGAGGTTTTTGGTGTGACAACTTGACCGTCATCACCGATGATGCTGATCAATAGCTCTTTTGCCGCCGCCAAATTGGTTTCTGCCTCTTGTATCAATGAGCGAAGCCGCTTTACTTGTTTTTCTGGTAGTTCAGACATAGTGATTCTCGCATTTCCCTGTCTATTTTTGATAGTTCTCGTTCTATATATAGCATAGGAAAAAGGTTCAGTCAATGCTTACATAAGCAAGTTATTTCAGATTTCCACAGCATTTTAAGGGGTGCTCGCAAAACTGTTGCAAATTTTACCCTTGCAATCAAAATACCGCCCATGGTATAGGGCGGCATAATGATTTCGAAAACAAATTGGCGTCATGTTTAGAATGAAATTAGCTGAGCTCAACGCTAGCGCCAGCGTCTTCCAACGTCTTCTTTGCAGCTTCAGCTTCGTCTTTTGAAACTTTTTCCTTGACTGGTGCTGGTGCGCCGTCAACGATAGCTTTAGCTTCACCGAGGCCCAAGCCGGTGATTTCTTTAACAGCCTTGATGACTGCAACTTTCTGAGCACCTGCGTCCTTCAACGTGACGGTGAACTCAGTTTTTTCGTCAGCCGCAGCAGCGTCACCGCCAGCAGCTGGACCAGCAACAGCGACAGCTGCAGCAGCTGGCTCGATGCCGTATTCTTCTTTCAGGTGGTTTTTCAATTCGTTAACTTCCAGAACTGTCAACTTGGTCAGTTCTTCAGCCAATTTCTTAATATCAGCCATGATATGTCTCCTTACATTATTGATTGCTAAACTTAAGCCGTAGCTTTGGCTTCGATGCCGTCCAAAAGTCCGTGCAAATTGCCGCCCAGCGCACCCACGGTGTCGTGGACTGGTGAGAGCAATTGTGCCACCACTTCGGCGACAAGCTGGTCTTTGCTTGGCAAGCCTGCCAGTGCCTTGATGTCAGCTTCGTTGATGCTGAGGCCCTCACCTGAGAAACCACCAGCCAACTGCAGTGCTGGATGCGTCTTTGCAAACGTGTCCAGAACTTTCGCTGGCATAACCTCGTCTTCGGCGCTAATGGCGTAAACCAGCTGTCCGACCAGGAGGTTGGTGTCAGTTTCTTTGTAGGTGTCAACGCCCTGCAATGCTACGCGTACCAAGCGGTTTTTGACCACCTTGATGACCACATTTGCCTCACGAGCAGCCTTGCGTAGTTCTTGCAATTCAGCCACGCTCAGACCCTGGTACCGCGCAAATGCCGTACCTTTGGCGTCTTTCAGAAGCTCTGTTAGTTCAGCAACCAAAGTTTGTTTTTTATCGCGTGAAATTGCCATAAAAATCCTTTCTTTGATTGAGTTAATTTCATTCTTTTCGCCAATTTGTTAACGTGCGGTAATGGAGAATCAAAAAGACGTCTTTGATTCTCGCACTACCAAAGACGTCAAATAAAACTGTTCGTTTCATCCCTCGGCGGCATATTTACATCTGTTTATCAGCCAGATCGCCACTGTCTTTGGTAATGTTCCTTACCATTGTAGCAGAAATGACAACGAAATGCAACAGGCATATTATATCAAACCAAAGAGAAAGCCCGCTCCATGGTGGAGCGGGCAGCAAACCTCCTTTCTCTCTCTGTATCTCATTTCCTCACCGAGGGATGCCCGTCGTGATGACGAGCATCCCCCAGCGGTATGTCACTCCTCGCGCGAGGAGCGACGACTAAACCAGCCCATGATCAGAGCCATAACCCCAGTCGCAACGAAGGCGACTGTGGCAATCAAGAGC
>CAUROB010000040.1:0-4993 GCA_963526655.1 uncultured Candidatus Saccharibacteria bacterium | reverse complement strand
GAAGCAGCTTACGCAAAACAGGGGCAATAATCATGACAGATGTGCCGTCAAAAACGAAAGTCAGCAGTAAAATTGTCTACCAAAATCCTTGGATCACCATTCACGAAGACCAGACTGTTAGTCCAGATGGGACCACCGGGATCTATGGTTACATGGAATCGCGAGATTCGTGCATGGTTGTGGTAGTAGATGACCAAGAGCGCCTGTATTTAGTGCGTGGTTTTCGCTATCCCTCACAGAGCTTTGGCTGGGAGCTGCCCGGCGGCGGGGGCGACAATGAAGATCTACTAGAAGCTTCAAAACGCGAACTCGAGGAAGAAACCGGCATCATCGCCCAATCTTGGCAAAAACTAGGTGAAGCGTATGTTTGTAACGGTTTATTGACCGAAAAAATGGCCGTTTGCCTAGCCCGAGAGCTAAGTTTCACTGGTCAGTGCGAACAAAGCGATGAACTGTTTAGCGATATGCGATTTTTCACGCTTGATGAGATAGACGATTTGATCCGAAACGGCGAGATTAATGATTGCCAAACCCTAGCGGGACTGCACTATTATCAACTATGGCGAAAGGATACTATATGAGCTTCGATCCAAGCGGCTACAACGAACTAACCGTCACCGAATCCCCCATCCCTGGGCTGTTTGTCATCAAGCTGCCCGTCCATGGCGATAACCGCGGCTGGTTCAAAGAAAATTACCAAAAAGAAAAGATGGAAGCGCTAGGACTGCCGTCATTCACCATCGTACAAAATAACATCAGCTTCAATGACAAAGCTGGCGCTACCCGCGGTCTGCACGCCGAGCCGTGGAATAAATTTATCTCCACCGCTAATGGCCGAGTGTTCGGCGCGTGGTGTGATTTGCGTCAGGGCGACAGCTTCGGCACTGTTTTCACACACGAAATCAATCCTGGCACGGCAATCTTCGTACCCAAAGGTGTCGCCAACGGCTATCAAGCGCTTGATGACAACATCGCCTACACCTACCTGGTTGACGCACACTGGTCACCAGACGCCACATACACCTTTGTCAATCTGTTTGACCCGGCACTCGGTATTGACTGGCCGATCAGCCAAGACCAAGCAATCATTTCCGAGAAGGATGCTGCTCACCCGCTCCTTGCAAACGTAATTCCAATGGAGGTTTAATGGACGACACGACAGTAGTCATCACTGGCGCTAATGGTCAACTAGGGCGTGCACTCTGCATCGTTTTCCCGAACGCCATAGCCTTAACTCGTCAAGAATTAGATATTACCGACGAGGCTGCTGTCAAATCATTTGATTGGCAACCCAATTCGGTTATTATCAATGCCGCCGCCTGGACTGATGTTGACGCTGCTGAAAATCCTGATAACTTTCAGCAAGTCAACCTGGTTAATCACCGCGCTGTACGATATCTAGCAGAAGCTGCAACAACCCACGGGTTGACATTAGTGCATATCTCCTCGGAATATGTTTTTGATGGATCTCGGCCAATCCACAACGAAGATGAACCTTTTTCACCGCTCAACGTTTATGGCAAGACTAAAGCTGATGGCGACTTAGTGGCCGCTATCACGACCAAACATTACATCATTCGTACCTCCTGGGTAGTTGGTGACGGCAGAAATTTTGTCAGTATCATGCAAGACTTGGCAGCATGCGACATTAAGCCTTCGGTTGTTAACGACCAGATTGGTCGCCTAACCTTCACCGATACTTTGGCTCATGGTATTAAACATTTATTAGAAACGAACGCACCGTACGGCACGTATAATCTGACTAATGAAGGTCAATCAGCCAGCTGGGCAGATATTGCCAAAATTGTCTTTGAAAAATCAGGTAAATCATCTTCAGACATACAGCCAGTCTCTACTGCTGAATATTTTGCCAACAAACCAAGCGCCGCTCAGCGACCACAACAAAGTACCTTGAATTTAGCGAAAATTGAAAGAACCGGATTCATACCAGAAAACTGGCACGATAAGCTAAACAACCTATTTGGTTAAGTTAGTTGTATTTTTAAGCTTGTCGTTAATTTCTTTATTACTTATACTATCCTTACCCCAGTAAGCATTGTCCGCTAACTCACCAACTTTGGCTGGATTCCTAGTTCCCATTTGATTTGACAACCAGTTACTTCCAAGCCCAAATGATCGCTCTTCACGTTCCATCGATTTTTGTAGTGTTTCCTTATCCAGATCTGTCCTACTCTCAACAAATACCAGCTTAAAGTTGTCTGGCATCAGATAATCAGCCAACCACATCACCCGTGGCATATGTGCAATATCAGCTACAATAACTGCTGTCATTTCAGTGTCAGCCAACAATTCCATCTTTTGTTCGGTACTCATAGCACCAACCTCATCAGCATTGTAGCCATTTTTGATCAGTTTATCAGACAAAATCATCGGGATGCTGTTCGTAAAATTCGTAACCGTATCAACCGAGTCGGGTTCCTCATCTGTGAACTCATCCAGTTTTCCAACTACTTCATTAATTTCTTTTTCACTCTTACCTTCACTTCGTAACTTTTCAGCAACGTTCTGCAACATCTGCTCTTTCATCAGTGTTGAAGTACTAATGCGTGGATAATTCTTATATTCATCCAATAGCGCATCAGTCAACTCAGATGAGCTGGCAGTGTCTGGATCAATATGGCGTGCCTCGTATATTCGCCGGAGCGCCCGCGTACAAACCTGCATATCTTGCATTGTTGGATCAGTATCAACTTCATGCATCAAATCGTTCAGGTCGACTTGTTTTTCATCTACCAATTGACGTATTTTTTCATCAGAGGTGTGAATCACTTCTTCATAGTTAAGCCCGGCACTCTCAGCTAAAATTGGCATCGCCGTTGCCATAGCAATCGTCTTATTATTCATCCTACCGGTGTGAACAACTTGTACATCAGTATTACCCGCCTCAATCGCCTGTATATACAGATCACTCACCATGTCAGTATTTGCCACTGATTCTGGCGGTAATTTTACATTCCTGTCAGGGTGATCAATCTCCGCTTCAATAACTTCTTCACCGCGAGCAATGTTGATGATGACGTCAGTCTCAGAAAGCACTTTAGTAACCTTTTGATCACCACTATCAGTAAAGAGAATGTCCGGACAATCCTGTTGTAAACCTTCATCAGCACCATGATACGGCACATAAATAATTGAACGGCTCCTTGGCTCCTTTTCGGGATGATCCGGGTCTTGATATAACTTCTCGGCTACCTTAGTAAGATAGCTCTCCCGATACTGCTCAAAGGATTCATGGCTACTGGATGTTCTTTCTATGCTCATAATTAATCGCATTATAACTCATCTTTGTACTTTTGTCAATTAGCTAATCTATTTGTTATACTTATTATTAGAAAGTAGGAGGTTTATGAAAGGAATAATTTTAGCAGGTGGATCAGGCACGCGCCTTTGGCCAATCACCCAGGCGATTAGCAAGCAGCTAATGCCAATTTATGATAAGCCGATGATTTATTATCCGCTTACCACACTCATGCAGGCAGGAATTCGCGACATTTTGATAATTACGACACCGGACGACCAGGCTGGATTTCAACGACTCCTTGGTGACGGTTCACAGTGGGGTATCAACCTCGAATATGCCGTTCAGCCTAAACCAGAGGGCTTGGCACAAGCTTTCATCATCGGTGAACAATTCATCGGCAACGACAAGGTGGCGTTAGTCCTAGGAGATAATATCTTCCACGGCGAGCGACTGGATGAATCACTACAAGAATGTACCAATCCTGACGGCGGTACGGTTTTTGCCTACAAAGTTTCCGACCCAGAACGATACGGTGTCGTCGAGTTTGATGAGCAAAACCAAGCTATCTCTATCGAAGAAAAACCGGCCGAGCCAAAGTCAAACTTTGCTGTTGTTGGTCTGTATTTCTACGATAATGACGTGGTTGAAATCGCCAAAAATGTTGAGCCATCTGACCGCGGTGAGTTAGAAATTACCTCCATCAATGCTGAATATCTCCGCCGCGGCAAATTGCAAGTCCAGACTCTAGATAATGGTGATGTTTGGCTAGACACTGGGACGATTGACAGCCTGACCGATGCCTCTGACTTTGTTCGCGTCATCCAAAAACGAACTGGTCGCATCATCGGTAGTCCGGAAAAAACTGCCTTTAAAAATGACTGGATTAGCCGAGAGCAGCTTGATACACTCGCTGAACCACTCAAAAAGTCTGGATATAGTAACTATTTCACAAGGTTGTTATAATATAACTAACATGAAACGAGTTTGTGTCATCATACCTGCCTACAACGAGGGCGCGGTTATTCAGGACGTTATCAAGAGATCCAAGAAGGTTTTCTCAAAAGCACACAAGTCCTACGCTATTGATATTGTGCTTGTCAATGATGGATCAAAAGACGACACACTTAAGCAAGCTCAAAAAGGTGGTGCGATCGTCATTGATCACATCTTAAACTCTGGTGCTGGCGGCGCTACCCTGACTGGGCTTGCCTACGCACGACAATACGGCTACGATATCGCGGCTACCATGGATGCTGATGGGCAACACGACCCAGAGGATGTTCTAGTGGGGATTAGGCAGAGCGACACCTCTGATACCGACTTACTCATTGGCAGCCGACTCATCAACAGTGAGGGTATGTCTAGGACTAAGGTTTTAGGAAATAAAGGTCTCAGCTTCATCACCTATGCTCTGTTTGGTATCAATGTCACTGATTCACAGTCCGGTCTACGAGTTTACTCGCGAAAGGCAATTGACAACCTTGACTGGAAATCAACTGGCTATGAGTTCTGTTCAGAAATGATTTGGCGTGCTAAACAAGCAGGTATGATTATTTCCGAATACCCGATTAAAGCAATCTATACTGACTACTCCCGTGCCAAAGGTCAAAACAACTGGAACGCCATCAACATCGTCAAACGACTATTTAAGCAACGCCTAATGGAGCTATTCGAATGAGATATCTTATCCTTGTACTACTCAACGTGCCCATTATCCTGGCGGCACCTGTC
>CAUROB010000039.1:0-5043 GCA_963526655.1 uncultured Candidatus Saccharibacteria bacterium | reverse complement strand
AGCACGGTCTGATGCGCGCGCTGATCAACAACATGGTAATCGGCGTTACCAAGGGCTACGAGAAGCGTCTCGAGGTCAATGGTGTCGGTTTCCGCGTGAGCTCCAGCAACAATGAGCTGGAAATGGCGCTCGGGTTTTCACACCCAGTCAAATATAAAGCCCCAGAGGGCATCACCGTTACCAACGAAAAGATGACCATCATCGTCAGCGGTATCAATAAACAGCAAGTCGGCCAAGTCGCTGCGGAAATCCGTGCGCTGAAGAAGCCTGAGCCATACAAGGGCAAGGGTATCAAGTATGCTGACGAGCAGATTTTGCGTAAAGCAGGAAAGACAGGTAAGTAATCATGGCTGAAAACAAGAAATTACTCAACCGCGCTCTTCGTAAAAACCGCGTTCGCGCCAAGGTTTCAGGCACTGCAGAGCGCCCACGCCTAACCGTCACCATCAGCAACATGCACGTTAGCGCTCAGCTGATCGACGACGTCGCTGGCAAGACATTGGCTGCCGCAACCACCGTTGGCACCAAAGCAAAAGGTACGATGAGCGAAAAATGTGCTGCCATCGGTACTGAAATTGCCAAGAAAGCAAAGAAAAGTAAAATTAGCGCAGTGGTCTTTGACCGCAATGGCCGCCAGTACGCTGGTCGCTTGAAAGCATTGGCTGATGCTGCGCGCCAAGAAGGATTGGAGTTCTAGTATGGCAGAACAAGCTGCAAATACTACCCCACGTGCAGAAGGCCGTCGGCCTCGCAGTCCGCGTGGTGGTCGCCGCGATGACCGGCGAAACGTGCGCGATGACGCACCAAAAGAGTTTGAAGAATTGGTAATCAACATTGACCGCGTGTCCCGCGTGGTCAAAGGTGGCCGCCGCTTCCGCTTTAAGGCGTTGGTGGTTGTTGGTAACCGCAAAGATAAGGTTGGTGTTGGTGTAGCCAAAGGTGCCGACGTGCAAGCTGCTGTTGCCAAGGCAACCTCAGTTGCTAAGAAGCACTTGATTACCTTGCCACTGAATGGCGAAACAATTCCGCACGACAGCGAAGTTAAGTTCTCAGGCGCCCGCGTGCTTATCAAGCCAGCCGCTCCTGGTACCGGTATCATCGCTGGTGGTGTTGTCCGACAGATCATCGGTGTGACCGGTGTTCGTAACCTATTGACCAAGTCACTTGGTTCAACCAACAAGGTGAACATCGCCTATGCAACTATTGAAGCATTGAAATCACTCGTTCCACGCGAACAGTGGCTGGGCGTTCAGCCAGTCAAAAAGACTGCTAAAAAGGAGGCTAAGTAATGAAATACAACGATCTCCAAGTTTCAGCAAACAAGAATAAAAAGCGTGTTGGTCGCGGTATCGCCGCTGGCCAGGGTAAGACCGCTGGTCGTGGTACCAAAGGTCAGAACGCCCGCACTGGTAAAAAGCTTCGCGCCATGTTCCAGGGTGGTCAGCGTCCATTGGCTCAGGCTGTGCCAAAAGCTCGCGGTTTCAAGAGCTTGC
The DNA here is from genome assembly GCA_963526655.1 of uncultured Candidatus Saccharibacteria bacterium. Lineage (GTDB taxonomy): Bacteria > Patescibacteriota > Saccharimonadia > Saccharimonadales > Saccharimonadaceae > Nanosynbacter. Next base: position 3,550 of record CAUROB010000039.1, on the reverse strand, counting down.
GCACACCAGCTCAGGTAGTCTACCTCGACCACTTGAACGTCTTTGACGGCAAAACTGTTGACAACGCATTGCTATTCACCGAAGGCTACATCGCCACACCGTTCCACACGGTCAAGGTGATCGCCCGCGGTGAGTTGAAAGCCAAGGTTGACTTGAAGGTGCAAGCTGCTTCCGCTTCAGTCGTCAAAGCGATTGAAAAGGCCGGCGGCTCATTTGAGAAAGTCCCAACACCTTTGCGTAAAAGCGCAAAAGACATCGAGTCTGCTGAAAAATAAGGCCCGCGTAGTCTTATGATAACTAAAACGCCTCGTAAACCGGGGCGTTTTGTTTTGGCGCTTTTTTGGGATCAACACTGGTATTTAGCCAAATACTCCTGTATACTGGTTAGAGAATTCTATATATTGAAACGACAGAGGGGAAAGTACACGTATGATTAGCTGGAAGACCATTTGGCGGTCATTGAAAAATAGAGATATGCAAAAACGCCTATCGATTGTAGTAGGTATCATTGTCGTATATCGATTACTCGCGCACATTCCAGTGCCATTGGCTGAGCCAACACAGTTACGCCAAGCCATCAGCTCCGCATTAGGCAGCACAGATCTGGGAGGGTTTCTTAACCTTCTGTCAGGCGGTGCTTTGGCGAGCTTTTCTTTGGTATTGGTTGGTTTGAGCCCATTTATTACCGCCAGCATCATCATCCAGCTGCTAACAAAAGCTATTCCAAAGCTAAAGGAACTGCATGATGATGGTGAAACTGGACGCCGTAAAATTCAACAGTGGACGCGTCGCATCACCGTTCCGCTGGCCATCGTTCAGTCAATTGCTTTTATCTTCATCTTGCGCCAAACCATCTTGGCTGGCGGATCAACCGTCCTGAGCGACCCAACCATCATGGAATGGACAGTTTCAGTTGTCGCCATGACCGCTGGATCAGTCTTGTTGATGTGGCTAGGTGAGCTCATCACCGAGCAGGGAGTAGGTAATGGTATTTCACTGTTGATTTTCGCAGGAATTGTCAGCCAATTGCCTCAGATGCTAGCTACTGTCATCCGTTCGCTCTTTGACACATCAAACGGCTCGCTGAGCGTATTTGGCTGGTTCCAATTGCCAGTCAGCCCGACCATGTTCTGGGTGGTATTCTTCCTCTTACTTATGATGTTAATTGTCCTGTACTTCCTAGTGAAAATCAACGAAGCACAGCGCGTCATCACCATCAACTACGCCAAGCGCGTCCACGGCAACAGCAACTATGGTGGCATTAAAAGTATCTTGCCAGTCAAGCTGATCGCCGCTGGTGTGATCCCAGTCATTTTCGCCGTAGCTTTCCTGAGCTTGCCACAGTTCATTGGTCAAATCATGAAAGCATCCGGTAACGAAGGGTTACAGTCCCTCGCCAACACCTTGATCACTTGGTTCCAGGCGCCAAACCCAGGCAGCTTTACCGGCAGCACCGCTGAAGCCTTCATCTATCCTGTCCTGTACTTCATCTTAGTCATCGCTTTCACGTACTTCTACACTGGCTTTAGCTTTGACGCCACCGAGATCTCCGAAGGCTTACAGAAACAGGGCGGCTTCATTGAAGGCATTCGCCCAGGTAAGCAAACCGAAGAATATCTCCGCCGCACCGTCAACCGTTTGGTCTTGTTCGGTTCATTAGCACTTGGCATCGTCGCCATCTTGCCATTCGTCGCTGAATATCTGATATATCACATCACGGGGCTGACCGGCACTCGCTTGTCAATCGGTGGTACCGGTATCTTGATTATCGTCTCCGTAGCGCTCGAATCCATCCGTCAAATCAGCTCTCGCGCACTGATGGTAACCTACGATGACTTTGATGCCAACGATTTGGGAAGCAATAAACCAAAAAAACGGCGATTGCTCCGCAAAAAATAATACACTAAATCCCCGCACGAAACGGGGATTTTTATTTGGTACAATACCGAGGCTAACGTACTCTGTAAGAATAAGTCAGGGGAGCATTCTCTGCAGCGCGACTTTCATTCTGGCAAACCGGTGCGATTTCCTTGCTGATATTATTTTCATCAGTCATTTTACAGCTTGGAACCTCAAACAAATTGAACTGATTTGTTGGTGAAATTGCTTTCCAACCATCGTCTTTCTTTACTGCAAACATTCGCGCGAGCGTATTGCCACAACCAGAGCCTAATAGTAATTGTTTTTCGTCTTGAGAATACGCAATCACGCTGACCGCACCATTGTTATCTTTGCAACCTGATCGCTCATTTTCTTTTTTCAGAAACTCACGAATTTCTTTTACGGACGCGTCGTGCCGAGCGATCGCCTTATTTCCCTCAAAACGAAAGCCCAATGAGCCCAAACTCACGAAGCCGCTGCCAATCTTTTCCGTCGCTGCGTATGGTCTGTGTGGTGATTGACAGTTCAATTTCCACACCAAACAACCAACAATCAGCATCAACACTGCTATCACACCAATCAAAACGGGCACCAGCAGCTCAACTTGTGATTTTTTTGTTTGAGGCTTTGTTCGATTTTTCATACTTGCCATAAAAATCCTTATGTTAAATTTGATAGCTCAAGTATAGCACATAAATTTATGGAAATATGTCGTGAGATAATACATATGTGACAAGAATATACAAAAAACGATTACTGTTGTAAACTATATAATGTAAAAAGATTACAAACGTAAACATTAAAGGAGGTAAGAATGTGAAAGAAAATTGCAGAATCGATAAAAAACAGCATATAACCGATGCAGAATGGGAAATAATGCGTGTTGTGTGGGCAAATAGCGAAGTTACGAGCAAGTTTGTGGCAGAGGTGCTTTGTGAGAAAATGAACTGGAAACAGGCTACAATAAAGACGCTGTTGAATCGGCTGCTGGAAAAGAATATTTTGAAAAAGAGGGAAATTGGGAACAAGTATATTTATTCGACGGATTTTACAGAAAAGGAAGTTGCTAACAGTTATATATTAGGAACTTTTGATAAAATTTGTAAAACGAAAGTTGGAGAAATGATAGGGAAAGTTATTGAGAACAGTGAACTGAGTTTTGACGACTTGGATTTGATTTTAAAGGCTGTTGAGGAAAAGAGGAAAACGGCTATGGGAGAAGTTTCGTGTGATTGTGTGGAGGGGCAGTGTAATTGCGAACATAGCGGACATAAGCATATTTAAGATATAGTGTACTAAATGAAGGAGGAAAAGATTATGGCAGAAAAAAACTATACAGTAACTGGAATGAGCTGTGCATCTTGTGCCAATACTGTGGAAAAGGCACTTAATAAAAATAATGATATTAACGCTTCAGTTAATTTTGCAACTGAAAAATTGAATATTGAATATGATGAGAAGAAGTACAATTTTGATAAAATTAGGGAAATAGTGGAGTCGGCTGGGTATGGACTGGCTGAGGATATGACAGAAGATAAAAAGGTGGAACTTTATCAAGAAAAAATAACAAGTTTGAAAAATCGATTAATTTTAGCAGTTATTTTTGTTGTTCCACTTTTGTATATTTCGATGGGGCATATGCTTGGGGCAGTACTTCCTGAATTTTTGA
>CAUROB010000038.1:0-6227 GCA_963526655.1 uncultured Candidatus Saccharibacteria bacterium | reverse complement strand
ACGTCAACTCTGCAGCAAGAGGCCAACGCCAGGCTTGGCTTCAGTTCTAAAGCCACTATGGCTTCAGCCCAGCGGCTCTACCAAGACGGTAAGATTACCTACATGCGTACCGACTCGGTCAATTTGAGTGGGCAGGCCATAGCCAGCGCCACCGACTTTATCAAGCGGCTGTACGGCCCGGATTATTCGACTGTGCGCAAGTTCAAAACCAAATCTGCCTCCGCCCAAGAAGCCCACGAGGCCATCCGCCCAACCGACATCAGCCGCGAAACCGTTACCTCCAACGAGTACGACCAAAAACTCTACGACCTGATCCGCCGCCGCACCCTGGCATCACAAATGTCGGCAGCGAAATTAGAGAAGACGACAATTTCCATAGATATCCAAGGAAATGACACGTTACATTTTGAAGCCAAAGGCGAAGTCATCACCTTTGACGGATTCTTGCGTGTCTATGGCGGCGGCAAAGACGAAATCTTACCAAAGCTCCACACCGGCGACACCCTCGAAACCCACGACATCACTGCCCGCCAAACCTTCGCCCGGCCGCCGAGCAGATACACCGAAGGTTCGCTCGTCAAAAAACTCGAAGATCTCGGCATCGGCCGTCCAAGCACCTACGCTACCATCATCGACACCGTGCAGACCCGCGGCTACGTCGAAAAGGGCGACAGCGAAGGCCAGCCGCGCGACGTCATCGTCCTCAGCTACAACGGCGAGGAAGTCAGCCGTGACATCGTTCAGGAAAAAACCGGCTCTACCCGCGGCAAGCTCATCCCAACGCCAAGCGGGGAACTGATCGCCGACTTTTTGACCGACCATTTCACGCAAATCGTTGACTATGATTTTACCGCCAACGTCGAAACTGAATTTGATAAAATCGCTGCAGCTGATCTGGCCAAAAGCGCCATGCTGCACGGATTTTATACGCCATTTCACAAATTGATCGAACAGTCAGGCGGTATCGACCGTAGCAAAGTCGGTGCTAACCGTGAAGTCGGCATTGATCCAAAATCCGGCAAGCCAATCTTGGCTCGTTTTGGCCGCTTTGGCCCAATGTTACAACTGGGCACCACTGACGACGAGGACAAGCCACGCTTCGCACCGCTACCAAAGGGCGCGAAAATCGAAACAGTCACCCTGGAACAAGCCTTAGAAATGTTCAAATTACCGCGTGTCGTTGGCCAAACCGAAGACGGTCAAGACATCAAAGCCAATATCGGTCGCTTTGGCCCGTACATCCAAGTCGGCAAGCTTTTCGTCTCCATCAAACCTGAAGACCCACACACTATCACCCTAGAGAAAGCTCGCGAACTCTATGCCGCCAAACTCAAGGCCGAAGCCGAGAAAAATATCGCTGACTTTGGCGATGGCGTCAAAGTCCTCAACGGACGCTTTGGCCCGTACATCACCGACGGCACGAAAAACGCCAAGATCCCTAAAGACACCGACCCAAAAACCATCACTCACGAGCAGGCTCTAGAACTCCTGAAGGCCGCACCCGCGAAACCCACTCGCCGTGGCCGCGCGTCAACCAAGTCGAAAGCTTCTACCAAAAAATCCACAACTCGCAAGAAAAGCTAACTAATCAAAATACCCGCTCGACATCAAGCGGGTATTTCTTTCATTATCAACTATGTTACAGGCGGCGGCGACTGATGACGTAAGCGACAGCTGCTGTAGTTAGTCCACCAAGACCCAGTACTGATACAACCATATTCTCAGTACCAGTCCGTGGCAACTCAGGAGTTGTTGGAGGGGTAGGAGTCGTCGGCGTTGATTGACACTTACTCATGTCAGTTGTGTACTTTGACTCGGTAAACTCTTCCTTTTTAATCTCACGAATTTCTTTGGTCTCAATGACACAAACCTTGATCTTAGCTGGAGCTTCCTTACAGTCGTTAGGGTTCTTTGAGTGCTTCTTGGCGTCAAACTCTGAAGCCTTGATAGTTACTGGGTATTTCTTGTCTGACAACCGGCAAACTTCCATAGTAGGCTCAGGGTTGACCGTAACAGTCGTCTGACAGTTTTGGCTAGTTTTTTGAATATTAGAGCCTTCTTTACCATTCACCGTAACAGTAACTGTGTAGTTACCAGCTTTTGCGTATGTGTGTTGAATTTCAGACGAGGTAGTCGTTTTAGTGGTGCCGTCACCAAAGTTGTAGGTGTAGCTGGTAACACTAGCGCCGCCCTTAGCAGTCGCTTTGATGCTAAACTTGAAGGTATCACGAGATACTGCAGTTTTTTGCATCGCATCACAAGTCAACACAGGTTTTGTTGGAGGAGTTGTCGGAGGACCCCAGACTGGGTTACCACAATCCTTGATTACACCGGTGATAAACTTGCCATCATTGTCAAACCAAGCATAAATTTTGTACCGGGTAATACCGTCGATAAAGCTCTGGCCAGTCGTGTACTGGTAGTAGGTGTGACCAGCAGCACTATACTGACGAGAAGGCGTCACCTGGCGAGTACCAGCTTTTGCCTGAACAGTGACTGCATTGGTGGCAACAACACGACCATCAACGGTAATATTTCCGTTGGCGTCAACCACACCCTCACGCATGTTTGAACCGCCTTGTACCATTGCATCATTGATGTACCATTGGTTATACAATGATTTGATCTCTGGACGAGCATACGCAGCTTTCAATTCTGACAGAGAATTGGTACCACAGTGGACAACGTTAAAGTTACTACAATTGGCGGCCTTAGATGGAGTCGCCATCCAAACACCACCGATGAGAGCAATCCCCAAAGAGATAGCTATACCGATTTTCTTAAATTTATTCATAAAAACTCCTCTTCTTTTGATCCTCACCTCGGACCTTATGTGTCCATATTATCATAAACTTTATTTTTTGTCAATAATAGTGGCATTTATCACATATTATCACTCTCTCAGTAAAAACCTCGTCTGTTATAATAAGAGCATGTTTGATACCGCCCAACAACTCATCCAATCTGCCAACAATATCGTCATCATCCAAGCCGAAAATCCTGACGGTGACAGTCTGGGTTCTAGCTTGGCGCTGGAGGAAGTACTGAGTGATTTGGGTAAGGCCGTGACGTTGTATTGCCCAGTTGATATCCCCAAATATCTGCGCTACATCCGCGGTTGGGACAGGGTAGTTAGCGATTTTCCGGCCCGTGCCGACCTGGCTATCATCGTGGATACTAGTGCCGACGTGCTACTCAGCAAGGTCTTAGAAACGCCGGGCGTACGGCATTTTTTGGAAACGCACCCAGTTTTGGTTATCGACCACCACACTGCCGAGTCCACGCTGAGTTTTGAGCACACCATGCTCTCTGATACCGTGGTGGCTACTGGGGAATTACTATACCAATTGTTCACCCATGCCGGCTGGACCATCAACCAGCAAGCAGCGGAAAATTTGTTAATCGCCATCATGTCTGACAGTCTGGGCCTCACCACACCAAACACTACTGCGTCGACCTTTCATGTGGCTGGTGAATTGACTGCACTCGGCGCATCTAACGCCGAAATTGAAGAACGACGACGTGAATTTATGAAAAAATCGCCAGAAATTTTGGCGTACAAAGGCAAGCTAATTGAGCGAATCGAATATCTGCTGGACGGGCAATTAGCGCTAGTGCACGTACCGTTCGAGGAAATTCAAGCCTACAGCGACGCTTACAACCCCGGCGCGCTGATCGGCGACGAGCTGCGGTTGGTCGAAGGCGTGGCGCTCAGCTGCGTCATCAAGACTTACCCCGACGGCAAACTGACCGCCCGCCTGCGCGGCAACCTACCGATCGCCGACACCGTGGCTGGCTACTTCGGCGGCGGCGGCCATCCGTACGCAGCTGGATTTCGTGTGTATGAAGATTATGAGCAAATCGTGCGGGAACTGGTGACGGCCACCGACCGAGCTTTGCGGGAAGCGGAGTAGAGCTAGCGCTTATTGTGACATTGTCGCAATAAACAGCACGAATTATCCGCATCTCATACCAGAGTTCGCGGTATTTTTATGACATAATTTTGACAAAAACCTATTAACGTTTTGTTCTATTATTGGTATATATATCAGCTTTTGCAACCAGCAGAGGCCAGTATATCGCCTGGAGCCACCAGGCTTGAGACGTCTCGCTTCGCGGAGAATAGCCTTTCTCCGCTCGACTCCAGAAGGAGTTATCATGGTCCGCAGCAGCAACTGCTCGACTTACGGTGTTCCCAAAAAGGTCTGTCCTTGCTCCAAGTGCGAAACGAGGCGCAATAACGCCCTCATGCGCGGCGGTGGCAACCGTTCCGAGCGCAAGAACACTGACAGGAAGGAGCACGACACCAAAGGTCGTAACTACCACGGTCGCAGCGGCAACGGCAAGCGACGCTAGCCAGCCATCCGACCTAGACAAGTCAATAAACTGTCTATTCTCTGTGATAATATATAGACGGATATGCAACGAATTTTTCTCTGCAAACAAGCCACTTCACCAATTGAGGCACATATTTACGAACATCTAGCGATGAATACACTCAAGCAAACCATGCAGCGGGCTGGCTTGTTGCGACAAGTTGATTATTTCGCACTTGGTTCGCACTATGTAGGCACAGGATTCATTACCATTGATATTGATTTATACACCAACGAGGCAACAAATCTGGTAGATGAGTTGTGGCAACTTCGAGCCTCTGTCAGCGACAAAGCGTTGCGCTTGGCAATAAACCAAATCGCGGCAGAGAAAAACCAAACCATGTTGTGCGATGATATGGAAGCGCTCCAGCAAAATATTGCCGCCTTGAATGATGTCGATTGGCGAACGATTGAAGAAATTAACCCGCCTCTCATCATCAAGCAGCTTGCCGAGCGCGAATTCTTACACGAAATTGATGAACCGGCGCCGTCGGTCAGGCAGACGTCCTGCGCTCTCAATATTCCGCTCAACGACGACCCGGCATTGACAACGTTGTTTTATTATCTAGCTTTTGCCATTCACGGCACAGCCGCCGACATCGCTAACACGCGTTTGGGCTATTATAATCTTGAGGAGCGCGTGGTCAAAATTGACGAAACATTGCATTGCATTTGTGATTTTGCAGTGCTCAGTGATTTGGAGAACACATCCGAGCTACAGAAGATATACCGCGAGGTTATTAGCAAAATGAAAGAAGAAGCAGCGCTAGCGCGCATTTGCCAACGTCTCAAATCTTTTTCTTACAGCCGCGGCAGGATGGACGTACCAAACATCGATATGTACGTTTCGGAACTCGGCATAATCATCGGCGAGAAAACCTGGAAGGAATTGGCGGACGCAACTATAATCGCTAAACTGCTCAGTAATATAGAACTCAAAATGTGATATTTACCTAAATTCTCATGAAGCATTTTACCCTCGTCAAACACCACCCCTGCACGCAGCTCGCTCATCTTTACGAGCATTTGTTTATTGCCACAGTCGCCGATCAGCTTTACCGCCACGGGCAATACAAGCTGCTGGATTACGCGCTCAATGGTGCTACTTATGATTCTGGCGTGATCATTATCTCTGCGGAGTGCTACACAAAAACGTCGGCGGAATTACTTCAAGACTTAGCGACGATGAAGACTGATTTTGGCGAGGATCCTTTTTACTTGCCAATTTCGCGAGCATTATCACAAATTACAGCAGAAGAATCAGGGGCAATTTTTATTGGTGATGTCGATACGATAATCGGCGAGTTGAAGGCACTTGATGATCAGCCTTGGCAAGAATTGGATTCAGTTGAATTGTTACCAAAAGTCACACACACAGACAAAAAGTTGCTTGATTTGATGTATGTTACCGATCAGCCAGGCGCCAAGCCGCGTAAAATTAAGTTACAATTACAATTTAGCGACCCGTCGATTGAGCTGCGCATACTGTGGCGCGAGTTAGCGCACTTTTTGAATTTATCAATAGGGCAAAGGGTTTGCCAAGAGTTTGGTGCTTATTTTGCTCATGAAGACGCTCGAGACAGCGCAAACTCAACAACTGTCATTAGTACGTTTTTAATTAACCCTCGCATAATGCCGATAACACAAATAGAGGAAATCACCGCAAGCGTTAAATACACTCTAGAAACGATCACTAAACTAGAAGTTATGCAACGTTTTGCGAATTATCTATCACTAGCTTCTTACTCTTCCAATCCGCATGCCGCCCCAGACGAGAATCGCCTGCTCAGGGAATTTGGCGCTATCTTAGGCTCTGCTGGCTGGAAGAAAATCGCTAGCGTAGAGAATTTG
>CAUROB010000037.1:0-7979 GCA_963526655.1 uncultured Candidatus Saccharibacteria bacterium | reverse complement strand
GTGATGTCGCGGCTGTCTTTGACTTGGCGGGCGACGCGTTTCAGCTGGACATCGACAATTGCTCGCATGGCCTCTGGTCGAATGCGGTCAAAAATCACGATATCGTCGATGCGGTTGAGAAATTCCGGACGGAAATGTTGGCGTAGAACGTCAAGCATCTGATTATCCAGCGCTGACAAATCGTCACCAGAAAAATCCATGATTGCCTGCGAGCCGACATTGCTGGTCATGATGATGACCGTGTTGGAAAAATCGACTGTTCGCCCCTGGCCATCGGTCAGGCGGCCATCGTCCAGCACCTGGAGTAGCACGTTAAAGACGTCGGCATGAGCCTTCTCGATTTCGTCAAACAACACCACGCTGTAGGGGCGGCGGCGCACCGCTTCGGTGAGTTGGCCGCCTTGGTCGTAACCGACGTAGCCTGGCGGCGAACCAATCAGCCGGGCTACGGCGTGGCGCTCCATATATTCACTCATATCGATGCGGATCATGGCGTGCTCATCGTCAAATAATTCGCGGCACAGGCTGCGGGCTACCTCTGTTTTGCCGACGCCAGTCGGGCCGAGAAAGAAGAAGGAGCCGATTGGCCGGTTGGTATCACTGAGGCCAGCGCGCGAGCGGCGGATGGCACTGGCTACCGCAGCGATGGCTTTGTCTTGACCAATCACCTGGGCGCTGATATGTTCCTCTAATTTAGTCAACTTGCTGGATTCAGTCTCAATCAGCCGCTCGACTGGGATGCCCGTCCAGCGCGCCACCACGCTGGCGATGTCATCAGGGGTGACTTCTTCGCGCAGCAAGCGGTCGGCCGGTGGGATAGCGGCCAGTTCCTGGCGAGCGGCGGCCAGCTTTTTCTCCAGCTCTGGCAGGTCGCCGTATTTGATGCGGCTGGCGGTGGCCAGGTCAGCGTCGCGTTCGGCGATTTCCAGTTGCGAGCGCAGGCTATCCATTTTTTCGGTAGCAGTGTTGACGGTCTGGAGAATGTCTTTTTCGTGCTGCCATTTACTGTCAATCACCTCGGCCTGAGCCCGAAGGTCGGCTATTTGTTGCTTGATTTCCTCTGTGCGGGCCTTGGCGTGGTCGGATTTATCTTTTTTCAGCGCGGCTTCTTCAATCTCCAGCTGTAAGCGGCGGTTATTCAGCCGATCCAGGGCAATCGGCACGCTCTCCAGCTGCATCTTCAGGGCGCTGGTGGCTTCATCTAGGAGGTCGACCGCTTTGTCAGGCAAAAAGCGATCAGGTAGATAGCGGGTGGACAGTCGCGCCGCCGCCACGATGGCATCGTCAGAAATTTTGACGCCGTGATGGACTTCGTATTTTTCTTTCAGACCGCGCAAAATCGCCACGGTGTCCTCAAAACTTGGCTCGCCGACGTAAACTGGCTGAAAGCGCCGCTCTAGGGCTGCGTCTTTTTCGACATGTTGGCGATATTCTGCTAAGGTTGTCGCGCCGATCATGTGTAATTTACCGCGCGCCAGGGCGGGTTTGAGCATATTGCCGGCGTCCATGCTGCCTTCGGTTTTGCCGGCGCCGACCATGGTGTGAATTTCATCAACGAACAAAATAATTTCACCGGCGGCCTCCTCAACTTCTTTCAAAATTGCTTTGAGGCGCTCTTCGAATTGGCCGCGAAAACTCGCGCCGGCCAGCAAGCTCGAAATTTCCAAGGAAATCAGCCGCTTATCCTTCAGCGATGCCGGTACATCACCTTTGACGATGCGCTGCGCTAAGGCCTCGACGATGGCGGTTTTACCGACGCCCGGCTCGCCGATGAGGACTGGATTATTTTTAGTACGTCGGCTGAGGATTTGCATAGTGCGGCGAATTTCCTCATCGCGCCCGATGACCGGGTCGAGTTTGCCCTCACGCGCTAGTGCCGTGATGTCCGTCCCAAACTGCTCGAGGGGCTTGGTGGTTTCTTCTTGGTTCATGGTTGGTGGCATATGTCCTCCTTTTTCTGTGGGCTGAGCCCCGTATTGTTACGTTGCGGCAAGAGGCAGTGTGAGGTGATGTGCTTATGAGCTGCTTAAAATTTTTCGTTCATAATAGCTCGATCGTTTGCTGAGTTCAGCGTTGAGTTGGTCAATACCGCCAAATTGTTCAACCAGTGTCTGGCGATTTGAGAATAAATTGGTGCCCAGTCCCATGCGGTCGCCATCTACTGTCACACCCAGCGCTGCCAAGGTCGATGGGTACATGTCAAAGGTGGCAAATTGGCGGTTGGTGGCGCGAGTTGGCTGAACGGCAGGGTTGATGAAGGCGTTGTAGACGGTTCGTTGGTAGGGAGCGCCGGCGATCTTCTCTTCATAATATGGCGTTTGCATACCGAGGTGATCGCCACTGATGATGATGGTAGTGTTGGCGTAAAACGGTTGCTGTTTAGCCCACTCGACGAAGGCGGCGATTTGTTTGGAAGCGCAAGCATGTACGTTGTCGTATTTTGCTTCAAATTGTTGTTTACAGGTGTCACTGTCCAGCCAGCCGTCAGTAAAGTGCGTGTCAACGGTCAGCATTTGCAAGTTAAATGGCTTGTCCGATTTGCTGAGGCGAGTGGCTTCATCGCGGGCAAATTGGAAAAGCTTTTTGTCTTCATAGCCCCACCACACTTTATAGTCCTGAGGAATTAAACCATGTTGTTGAGCGTAGGTGAAGTCGATGATGTGGTAATCGCCATGTTGCTCTAGTAACTTATCGCGCCCACCAAATGTTTTGTCTGAGCCCATGAGGAACGATTGATTATAATCAGCTTTTTGGAGCACTTGCCCGAGGTTATAGGCGCCTGGTAAAAATTTATTGAAATCACCCATGCCGTTGCGGTCGCGACCGCCGAACACGCCACCGTCTTTGAGTGGCACGCCAGCGGATTGCGCAGTCATGCCTGCTACCGTCCAGGTGGTGCCGTGGGCAGGTAGGGCGCCACCAAGGCCGGAGGATTGGTGTGAAAATGAAGTGTTGGTCAGCGCCAATTTCTCCAGCTCTGGAATGACTGATTTGTCGCTCATGCCGCCGTTGGCTTTGGAGGCAGGCGTATTTTCCAGCGACTCAACATAGATATAAATCAAATTACGTTTGGTGCTTGGAAATGTCAATTTAACGCCGCGCGGATCAACATAGTGCTTGTCGTAGATTTTTGATGATTGAGTAAGAGCGCTAACATAGGCTGGGATGCTGAAGCTTTGTGCCAGGAGTGTCAGGCTGACAACAAAAATACCACTTGCATAATAGGTTTGATGACGCAGTCGAAATGGCATTGTCTTCCAGCGTAGTTTGAGGAGTATAGGGAGTAGTAAGATGACAAATAATCCAATAGCATATGGCACATTGCTCCAAACTGCTGAAACCAGGCTACTGGATTGTCCGCCCGCTAGACCGTTGTTAAAATAGAACAAAATTTCATCAATTTTGGCGTCGCGAAATTGCACGGTTTTGTACTGGCTGGCGACGATGAATACTGCACTGAGAGCCAGCATCAAGACGATGCTGATGCGGACAAAAGTACGAAAACTACAGACGCGGCTGAGAATCTTTTTCTTCATATTATCTAATTATACCACTATACGCAGTAGGTGTTGATGCGCTTAGGGCTTATCATTTCTCCACAAAGCGCGTATACTGATAAGCATGAACGGAACGAAAACGCGACGTCAAGGCTTTGGAATTAGTTGGTGGATCGGTCTTGGACTGTTTGTGGCGTTGATTGGCTTCATGGCGTTTGATATTTTGCAGCGTGAAGGTGGGTTTGGTAAGAGTGATGACGTGTTGGTGATGGGTACCAATGCTGGCTTTAAGCCGTTTGAGTACAAGCAGGGCAATGAAATTGTTGGTTTTGATGTTGATTTGGCCAAGGAGATTGCGCGCAGCATGAATAAAGAGTTGAGGATTGAAGACATGTCGTTTGACGGATTACTGCCAGCGCTGGAATCAGGGCAAATTGACATGGCGGTGGCTGGTATGTCGGTGACGCCAGAGCGTGCTAAAAACGCGCTGTTTTCTGAGCCGTATTATTCAGCATCGCAGCGGATCATTGTCAAAAAAGGTAGCCCAATTCGTAATAGGCATCAACTGACGGGCAAGAAAATTGGTGTGCAGCTGGGTACGACGGGAGACACGCTGGCCGGGAAAATTGGTGGCGCTAAGGTGTCGCAATTCCCGACCGCACCAAGTGTGTTGACCGAGCTCAATGCTGGCGGCGTCGAGGCGGTTATTTTGGATGATGCGCCGGCTGCCCAGTACACGGCAGGCTTTCCAGACCTAGAGATTTTGCCGGGTGAGTTATCAAGCGAGCACTATGCGATTGCCATCAAAAACAATAACCATGACTTGCTGGAAAAAATTAACCGAGTGTTGGCGGAGATGAAAAAGGACGGTCGATATGACAATCTCATCCGTAAACATTTTGGTGCCGCAGCGCTTGAGTCGATGAAAAAAAAGGAGCTTGAATCGTGAATTTTCTGGAAGTGATTTTCGGCGACGGTCGGTGGTTGTATTTGTGGCACGGTCTAGAGGTAACGTTGGTTTTGACCGTTTTGTCGCTGCTTCTCGGTACGGCCATTGGTATCATTATCGCTCTGTTGCGAACCTCGGACGTACGACCGTTTAAATCACTTTGTCGTTACTCGTGGGCCAAGGGGTTGAGTCGCTGGAATCCGCTAGCGTGGCTTGGCAAAGTGTATGTCGATATCATTCGAGGCACGCCGCTCTTGGTGCAGTTATTAATTATGTACTACGTGGTCTTTGGCTCATATCAATTCATGCCGAAGATTTTTGTGGCAGCCATCGCCTTTGGTATCAACAGTGGCGCCTATATTGGTGAGATTATCCGCGGTGGTATCGAAAGCGTCGACAAAGGGCAAATGGAAGCGGCTCGTTCGCTGGGATTCAGCCGCTGGCAGGCCATGCGTTTAGTGATTTTGCCACAAGCGCTCAAAAATTCCTTACCGGCACTGATTAGCGAATTCATCGCCCTACTGAAAGAGACCTCAGTCGTCGGCTGGATTGGGCTAAATGATATCATGCGTGGCGCTGACAATATTCGGTTTCAAACTGCCACGGCATTTCAGTCATTATTTGCTGCAGCGGTGATGTACTTGGCGTTGACCGCGATATTTACCCGCGTGATGACGCGAGTGGAGAGGAGGCTAAAAGATGGCAGTGAATAAGATGAAGGAAGTGGCGCAACCAAGCACTGAGCGCCCAGCAATTATCACGGTGGCTAATCTCAAAAAACAGTTTGGTAGCAACCGCGTACTCAGGGATATCGACGTTGAGATTCACGAAGGCGAAGTGGTCGTCGTCGTTGGCTCGAGTGGTTCAGGCAAATCAACCTTTTTGCGCTGCTTGAATCTGCTGGAGACGCCGACGGGCGGGCGCATTGTCATCGACGGCGTGGAAACGACAGCGCCGAAAGTCGACCTGAACGCTTTGCGCCAAAAAGTCGGCATGGTGTTTCAGTCGTTTAATTTGTTCCCGAACTTGAGCGTGCTGGACAACATCAAACTAGCGCCGCGGAAACTACGCAAAGTGTCTGACCGGGCGGCGACGCGCCTGGCAAAGAAATTGCTCGCGGACGTGGGGCTGGCGGACAAAGCCAATGCCTTTCCTTCACAGCTCTCAGGCGGGCAAAAGCAGCGTGTCGCCATCGCGAGAGCCCTGGCTATGGAGCCAGACATCATGCTGTTTGATGAGCCAACCTCAGCGCTTGATCCTGAGATGATTGGCGAAGTGTTGGACGTGATTCGTGAGGTCGCCGCCAAAGGTATGACTATGGTTATCGTCACCCACGAAATGAAGTTTGCGCGCGAAGTGGCTACGCGGATGATTTTCCTGGACAAGGGTGAGATTATCGAAAATGGTCCGCCAGAGCAGGTAATGGATCATCCGGTGACTGAACGAGCACGAAAGTTTTTCGGTGTCAAAGGGAAATAACAGGAGGTCCAGATGAAACATGGTACAGTCACTAAAAACCATAACATATGGCTGTGTTTGACCATCTGTTTTGTTGGTATTATTGTCGCCGCCATATGCGGCTGGTATATCTGGTCGCGCCCACACGCGCCAGCGTCACCGCAGCCGTCAGATGCCGCCCGTTTCAAGGCTGTTTATTCTCGCGTGGCCGACGACAATCGTTTTGTCTTTGCTTCAGCTGGTGAGGTTTTGGAGAAATTTGAATCAGGCAGCGGCTTGGTTTTCCTTGGCTTTCAGCAATGTCCGTGGTGTCAGCAGCTAGCGCCAGTTGTCGATGAAGCCGCCAAAGCCGAAGGGCTGGATAAGATCTACTATCTCGACATTCGCCATGCCCGCGAAACCAATGATGATACCTACAAGAAATTGGTTGAAAAACTGAAGCCACATCTTCGCACCGACGAGAGCGGACAACCACGAGTGTATGTTCCTGATGTGACGGCGCTAAAAGACGGTCACATCGTCGGTCATTTCCTGCAGGAAACCACCGCTGATGGCGAAAAGGTGACAGCTGATACCTATTGGACACATGAGCGCCGCGCCCGAGCGGTCGAGCAGCTGAGACAGATGATTCGGGCCATGCGCTAACATAAACATTATGGTATAGTAACAACATGAAACAAACGAATCAGTTATCACAAGTACGCCAATTTTTGTTATATATATCCATCAGCCTTTTCTCAGTCTGTGCTCTCATGGGAATCATGGCTACTCTGTCTGGTCCAGTAGATTGGCGCATCTTGACAACTACCTTGTTTACCGCAGTTGCCTCACTGTTTGCTATGGGAGGAGTTGCCCGCCTGGAGGATGAGCAGCGTTTGATCAAAACACTGTCGGTCGTATCGTTAATTGTCAATGCTTTGTGGTTGTTGGGCGCGTTGATATTGGTGTGGGAATTATTACCTTCTTTAGGTATTTGTAATACGAGCGCCAGCTACAAGTTTGCTGAAGGGTATGATTATATGCTTTGCGGTCGGCTCAAAGAAACATTGCTCAAGCTGACAATTACCGCGTTTATCATCACATCGCTGACTGCATTGACTGCCAAGTTTCTTTCCTTCAAGCGTAACGATTCGATCATCTCAGGACTGGTGACGCTGACCATTAGTAGCGCGAGTTTGTTGAGTTTAGTGAGCCTGAGTATTTTGTGGCAAGAACACGGTGGTGATGTTCTGACCGCCAACTGGCAATTATTGACCATCTTTGGCATCTTAACGGTATTTGGGTTGGTGGTGACGCCTGTGTTGATGCGGGCGCAGGCTTATAAACAAAAGGCACAGGCGGTGTCTGACGAGGAACGTCAACGACTGCGCCAAGAGATCGAGCAGGAAGTTCGTGCAGAACTTGTCGCCGAACAACAGTCAGATAAGCCTGAGGATGATAAGGACAGAACAGAGTAGCTATAGCTCGCTCATAATTTGAGTTTCAGTTGATTTGTTAATCAGCCAGTCCAGATCAACTTCTGTCAGATAACTCGGTAAAATTCGCGTGGTTTTTGGATCAACAAAGCCGCATCTCGCCACTTCTTTGACGCCGTGCGATGTTTGTTTCAGGTCGATGTGCTGGTAATCTTGCCAGTTGGTGATGAGAAAGAAAAATTCCAATTGCTCGTTCGGGCCGTGTGCTAATTGCTCACCCGACTCGGCGAATTGTTGTATGAATAACAACTTTCCGATCTCTGGTTCAACACCCGTTTCTTCAATCATCTCCCGATGCAAACCGTCCAGCAAACTTTCACCGCTTTTCAAGCCGCCGCCTGGCGTACACCAAAAATTACGCCCTTTGCCATTGTTGGCGGTCAATTGTTGGCAAAAAAGCTCGCCCTGATCGTTGATGATGATCCCGCGCACATTAACTCGTCGCCGCATACAACCTCCTTTGCTTTTGTGGTCGCCAGAGGTTCTCGTTGGTGAACGTACGCTTCAGATAATTCCTATGGTCGGGGTGACTGGATTTGAACCAGCGACCTCACCGTCCCGAACGGTGCGCGCTACCAAGCTGCGCCACACCCCGACGCT
>CAUROB010000036.1:0-9255 GCA_963526655.1 uncultured Candidatus Saccharibacteria bacterium | reverse complement strand
AGACCGCCCTGACACCCCAAGAAAAGCGTCAGATATCATTCCTGGCGGCCGGTCTACCGCTCCTCATCACTGAACTGAGCCAAGACGCCAAAAAATTAGCAGAGCGCCAAGCCATCGCCGCTGACGCCAAGCACATTCTGGAACACCCTAGCTCCTACTCAGCCATGAAATGCGCCATGCGCTACACCGATCGGTCAAGCGCCCTCCAGCTCATCGACATTCTCCTGCGCTTCATCCATTTCCAGCTAAAACACGCCGCCCAACCGCCAGCCATGTACCAATTACTCCAAAACGTACTAGAAGCTGAGAAGTCTCTCCTAGCAAATGGCAATACGCGCCTCGCTTTATTGAAAATTGTGCTATAATTAAGCAGATATGTTAAGTTTGATATTCATTTTAGCAATTATCATTTGGGCAATCACCTACAAACCTTCCGAAGAAAATTCTGCAGATTTTCCAGCCAAGATTTCTGAAAAATTAGATCAATTGTGGGCTATTGCACAAGAATCCATTCGTGACAACAAATACCTCAGGGCAGAGAAGGCGCTGCTGACGATTTTGCGTGTTGACGAAAAGAACGCCACTGCTTACAACCGTTTGGGTATTCTGTACGCCAAGCAGCAGGCCTACAAAGACGCCATTGAGTGCTTTGAGATCGCCCAGAGCTTGGAACCAAGCGCATCCAGCTTGCATAATGTTGGTCTGATTTATTACGAAACGAAGAACTATCCTAAAGCAGCACTAGCCTTTGAGCAAGCCCTCGAGATGGAGGACGATTTGGCAGCGCGCTACATCGCCTACGCCAAGGTCCAAGAGAAAATGGGCAACGGCAAAAAGATGATCGCTGCACTGGAAAAAGCAGTCGAACTTGACCCAATTCCCCAGACGCTCACCGTTCTGGCTGAGGCTTACGACAACAACGGGCAAGCAGAGCTGGCCTCTGGACTACGCAAAAAAGCTGCCGCCATGTTAGTCCCAGACAGTCACGGCGCCGTACCGCGTCAGCGCCGTCAACCAAAACAGCCCAAAAAGTTGGTAATGTAGTTGCTTAGCCTATTTTTTTTTGCTATAATCACAGCAGTGCCGCTTTAGCTCAGCTGGCTAGAGCAACGGTTTTGTAAACCGTAGGTCCTCGGTTCGAGCCCGAGAAGCGGCTCCAAACACACGCCGGAATCGTGTAGTGGCAATCACAGGAGACTGTAAATCTCCCGCCGTAAGGCTTCGTAGGTTCGAGTCCTACTTCCGGTACCAATCAAACACCGTCTCATCACGAGGCGGTTTTTGATTGCCCATAATTCCGTCAAGTATACCTCTGTCCATTGACTAAACATAAGATACATGCTATAATCTAGTCATGTTCTTATTATTCAAACAATTCCTGACCGAATGGAATAGCAACAAAAACCAGCGCACCAAACTGCAACAGGCATATTTCCTGATCATCATCTCACTGGCAGTCGTAGCAGGCTTTCTGTCTCTGTTAAACAGCGACTTCGGACGCGTACTCATGATCATCGCTGCCTTTACCGCCATCGTATACATATTCAATGGTATCGCCTGGGCGCTACTAGACGCATTCATCGCGCCAATCCTACCAAAGCACGAGGCCAAAAAGACAGCCAAACGAAGCAAAAAATAAGGCTTTCTATCCACCGCAAATCAAAAAGGTCGCTCACATAGCGGCCTTTTCTATAAAATCAAAATGGAGCCACGATCGGGGCTTGAACCCGAGACCTCATCCTTACCATGGATGCGCTCTACCAACTGAGCTATCGCGGCGTCATGCTCACAGCTGATTATACCAAATTATCCTCTCGGTGAAAAGCGTTTGCTATAATAATTATCAGGAGGAATTATGGCTCAATTTAGTTTTGATATAGAAAGCACATTTAACAAACCAGAGATGAATAACGTTCATCAATTGGTCGTGCGGGAAATCGCCAACCGTTTTGATTTTAAGGGGACGCCGGCTGATGTCGAGTGGCTGCCAGACAAAAAGGGCTTCAAAGTCATCGGCGCAGATGAGTTTCAGGTGCAATCAATCATTGATATGATCGGCCGGCAGCTCGCCAAGCGCAATATGACCAGCAAAGTGCTCGACCTTGGCGGGGCACACAATGCCGCCAACATGCGTGCCTGGCAAGATGTACCGTTCAAAGACGGTCTCAGCCAAGAAAACGCCAAAAAGATCACCAAGCTCCTGAAAGAAGCACATCCCAAGGTGAAAACCCAGATTCAAGGTGACAGCGTGCGCTGCACCTCAAACAGTAAGGACGAACTGCAATCCGTCATGGCTACGCTCAATCAAGCAGATTTTGATTTTCCGTTGAACTTTGGTAACTATCGGTAACTGTTCGCCCACCAACAATAAATCCGCGCCAGTTCTGTGGCGCGGATTTATCGTGTTTATTGTTGTCTGTGGCTTAGCGCAAGCTGCGACGGCTCATCACATAAGCGCACGTCACGCTCACCAGTCCACCAAGCCCCAAGATGCCGCTAGCGGTGTTCAGAGTACCAGTGAGAGGCAATTCCTTAGTGGTTGGCGCGGTAGGAGTTGGCTGCGGCTGCGGCGTGGTTTGATTGGTAGTTGGTGGTGTAGTCGGCTCAGTCGGTGTCGGCTTATTCGGCTCATTTGGTACTGATGGCGTAGGTGTCGGCTGAGTTGGCTTATTTGGTTCATTTGGTGTTGGTTGAGTTGGTGGATTTGCTGGAGGTGTCGTTACTGTGTAGGTTTCGGTTGTCGCATCATCACAAGCATCTGGAGAGCCGGCGATGGTCGGTGTGTCGACACAAGCGGTATTTTTGTGCTTACCCTCAATGAATTTTGCGTACTTAGCAGTCAAAGAGAACGTCTGCGACTGACCAGCAGGTAAGTTAGCGATGGTGTGTGTCCACTTACCGCCATCGACCTTACCAGCACTGCTGTTTGACAGAGTCACTTCTTTTGGTGCGGTGTCGCTGACGACAACATCTTTCAGGTCTGTTTTGCCAGTGTTTTTGACGGTAATTTCATAGGTGAAATCACTGTTGACTGCCACTTTGACATGTTCTTGTTTGTTAACTGTTTTGGTGATGCTGACTGACGGCTTTGGTTCTTCTGGTTTGTTTTCCTCAGTGATAGTAAAGCTGCCGGTACAGTTAGGACTGGTTACTTCACCAATACTGGTAACTGCTGTTGCTTGAACTTTGTATGTACCCGGCGACTTAAGCTCAACACCCATGCCAGTCTGATCGCCAGTCACACCACCAGCGTCAACAAGTTTGCCCGATGGGTCATACACCCTGATGTAAATTGATTGGATGGTGGCGCCATTTTTAGCTGATGCCTTGGCACTCATGTGGTAGCGGTTACGTGACAGTTGGGTGATAGTCAAGCTGTCACAAGTAGCAACTGGCTGCGGCTGAGGTTGTGGTTGCGGTTTTGGTTGCGGCGTTGGCGTCACTGGAACAGCTTGGGGTACGCTATATGTCAACAAGTTACCACAAGAAGACATGATGCGGAATTTACCGCGAGTGGCTGAATTGCCTTCCCAGCCCATATACCAGCTACTGTCCCACAACTTTTGCGGACGAGAGTAAACAGTGCGTCCGGCAACTGTGTGAGCTTTTTGGCCCTGAGCTTCAGAGAATCGTGAAGTCCAGCCCCATGACTGAGCAGAGGAGTCAACCTCGTAGCGCACCTTTGTGTTAGAAATGTTTGCTAATTCCGCTCTGGTGATGCCATTATAAGTCAGAACGTCACGGAAATTATTGGTGTTTTTGTCATAATGCGCTAAAATTGCTTCTTTGCTACCAACACCACCTTGAATCATGTCGTCTGATGCGGCTTGCACGTAATCTTGAAAGAAGACGACTGATTGCAACACCATCGCCATGACCATCATGCCAATGCCCAGGTGTTTTACGGTTACTTGTTTTGATGTCGTCGCTGCTTGCTTCAAGCGAGCTATATATGTTTTCCACGACTGCCTAGCCATACCCTCACTCCTTACTGCATCATCTCCACCTGATGCGTTATATCTTACTATTACTACCGTATCATATATTTTACAGAAGCACAATGAATGAACATTTGATAATTGCTTGAACTAATTTGCATAATCTGTTATATTGTATAATCGAAGTTTAAGTACAAATTGTTAAAGGGAAACTATGGCAAAGAAGAATACGAAACGCAAGTTGATCGCTTTGGTGAGCAACAAAAGCAAGCACCGAACTTACTACACGACAATCAATACACAAAACCGCACCACTAAGGGCCAGGGTAGGTTGACGCTGCGTAAATACGACCCAATCGCTCGTCAGCACGCGACCTACACCGAAACCAAGAAAAACCTTGGTCGTAACGAAGTTAAAGCTCGTAAAAGCTAGTTTCTTATCACGCGTATCATTAAAACCCATGCATACGACGTGGGTTTTCTTTATGCTTTCGGGTGAGCATGCCTCGAACGCCAATAGATATCCCGCAAGACATTCATCACATAGAGTGAAGCTTCGTATGGTGAATCGTACGGGCTAAAGTAAGCATGAACATCACCGTCAGACGCCCACTTGGTGCACATGTAGTAGTAATGATCAGAGGTTTGCAAATTACGCCAGTCGCTAATCAATTGAGAATCGCCAGACGCCAGTACTCGCGGCGCCAGCTGATACAGATAGCGCAGAGCTTCTTGTTGCAAAGCATTGCCATTCCACGCCGTCAAATCTCTCTCGCTGTCGGCCCAAGTGATAGTTTCTGGCATACTCACGTCTCCAACCGGTGCGTTCAACAAGGCCTGCGACACCGTGTTAAACTGACCACCGGCAGCCAGCCACTTCTCAACGAACCGCTCAAAGAAGGTGAAGATACCGTGTTCTTTCCACTGGTGTTCGCCAAACGTTTCATAATCCATGAATAAATTTACTAATGGGCCGCCTGACGCCGTAAGCCATGAGCTGTAGGTTTCAGCCGTCAGTGGCCAGCCACTCCACTTTTTGTTACTAAAACGAAAGGCGATGTCGTCACTC
Source organism: uncultured Candidatus Saccharibacteria bacterium (assembly GCA_963526655.1). Lineage (GTDB taxonomy): Bacteria > Patescibacteriota > Saccharimonadia > Saccharimonadales > Saccharimonadaceae > Nanosynbacter. The sequence goes on along the minus strand of CAUROB010000036.1, from coordinate 4,248 downwards.
AAGCGATAATTCTTTAGGAGTAACCTTGTGTGCGTGACACCTTTTGGTTGATAGACATAATTTGGACTGCGCCAACCCAGCACTTTGTCCCAGCCTTCAGCCAGCACACCACTATACCCGTGTGCTTCCGCCCAAGTTCCAAGCTCGTCATTATACGCCAACTCAGTGTTCGCCAATACTTTGGGCGAAACGCCAAATAGCTGCTTGATTTTTTCAGCGTGCAGAGCGACCTGCTTCTCAAATTCGGACTGATCGTAGAAAAAGGCCAGGCTGTGATGGTAGGGGCTAGCCAGTAGCTCCACGCGTCCTGTTTTCACTAGTCGCTGAAAACTCTCAATCACATCTGGCGCGAATTGCTCAGCTTGCTCCAAAAACACGCCAGACAAACTCAGTGACAGGTAAAACCCTGGATGTTCATATAGCAGCTTTTCCAGCAGCGCGTTCATCGGTCGGTACGATTTGTTCGCCACTTTGAGAAAGATCTCTTTATTGTCTTGGTCGCCGTCACCGCTGAAATAATCATGACGGTTGGCAGTGTCAAGTGCACCATAGCTGCGGACGCGCCATGGCTGATGGGCGTGCAGGTACAGGGTGACTACTGGACGACTCATACACCACCGCCTTTTGATTGAGCCTGTTTGTATAATTTCAGACAGTGTTCAGCCGCGTCATGCCAGGACAGTTGGGCGTATTCTGTTTTGACATCTTCCTTGAGAATTTCCAAAAGAGCAGGTGAGCGCGCCAACATGACAATCTGTCGCGCCAATTTGTTGGTATCCCAATAATCAAATCGTAAAATATTATGCAGCACTTCGCCGACACCAGATTGGCGACTGATGAGCAGAGCTGTGTCGTGGTGTGCCGCCTCCAACGCCGTCAAACCAAACGGTTCTGACACTGAACTCATGACAAATACGTCAATCAGATGATAGGCGTCGCGCCACTGCCGACCACGGACAAAGCCCGTGAACACCACCTTGTCGCTGATGCCCAGGTGCGCCGCCAAAGCAACCAGCTCGTCGCGCTGCTCGCCACTACCGCTCAGCAGTAGCGCGATTTTCTGGTGCTGGTTGATAGCCTCGGCCACCGCCCGAATGAGATAGGTTAAGCCTTTTTGTACTGTCAGCCTGGTCAATGCGCCAACGATGATATAGCCTTCTTTCTTCAAGTCTTCCAAGTATTGATAGGTACCTTGGTCGTATTCGTGTGGTGGCAGTTCATCTAGGTCGATGGCATTGTAGACAACCTCGATTTTCTCTGGTGGAATGTGATAATTCTTCACAATGATGTCTTTGGTAATGTGGCTTACGGCGATGATTCGGTCAGCCATCAACAGCCCTTGCTGTTCAATCTCATGCACCAACGGGTTGCCCTCATTCTCGCCAGAACGGTCAAATTCAGTTGCGTGCACATGCACGATCAACGGTGCATTACACTGCTCTTTGGCGATGATGCCAGCTTCCATGGTCAACCAGTCGTGAGCGTGAATGGCATCCGGAGGATGCTGTTTGACAAATTCTTTCACAAAGCAGTTATATCGCCGCTGCACCGCCCGCATACCGCTTAGTCCGCAATCATGCGCTTGCTTGTCTGAAGTGCCCAAATCATCATAGGCGCCAAAACCATCTTTTGATGCCTCCAAATGCGTCGCTGCGTGCACATTCATGAAATCAATATTCGGATGCTCGGCAGAGTAGGGCACAACAAAATCAATATCCACACCACAGTCAGCTAGTGCCCGTGACATCTGATAACATGCGACGCCTAACCCTCCGCTATTATGCGGAGGTAATTCCCACCCAAGCATCAATATTTTCATACCTACTATTTATCATAAAACGATGCTTATGTTTTTTCAATAGTTTTTCACGGTTTTTCAGGAGTATTTCACGCAGCGACCTGTCAGATAGCCTCCTCAAATCACCCAAAATGAGTTGCCGAGGACGGAAAAATCATGTAAAATAACGCCAAGACACAGGGGAGTAGCTCAGTTGGTAGAGCACCGGTCTCCAAAACCGGGTGTCGCAGGTTCGAGTCCTGTCTCCCCTGCCATAGAGCCGTAGAGCCATAAAATAGCAGAGGTTTTCCCTCTGTTTTTTTCTCACCAGGCGTGTGGTATACTGATTTCATGAAACCATTGCAGTTATCTTCGCCGCACTTGATTATCATGGTCGGCGCACCGGGGGCGGGAAAAACACAGTTTGCGACTGAATTTGCCAAAATGTTCAATGCGCCAATGTTAAGCAGTGATACACTGCGAGAATTGTCGAGCGATGACGCACTGATTCACAAAGCTGCAGTTGACTTACTGCGAGAACTACTCAAGCCAAAACAGACAATCATCTTTGACGGCAATACCGAAAAGCGTGCTTGGCGCTCCGACATCGCCAAAGTCGCTCGTGAGGCTGGATTTAAGCCATTGTTTGTGTGGGTGCAGACCGATCCTGCCATGTCCAGAGCCAGATGGCTTCGTTCACACAACGGCGATGAAGCACTGTTCGAACAAAAATTACGGACTTTCTCACCACCACACGCTAGCGAGCCCTACATGGTTATCAGTGGCCGCCACACTTACAATACGCAGGCAAAGACGCTTTTGAAAAAACTCAGCGATGCCACCCGTCCAGCTGCTTCTATACGTACTCAGCCCCGATCGATTGGCGGACAAGTACGGGTTCAATAAACAAGGAGCGAGATGCCAACCATCACCGATCCTGAATTTGGCGAGATCACTGTCACCAGGCGCGCACTAGCCAGTCGCGTCAGTTTGCGCATCGCCCCAAACGGTCGCATCCGCATCACCATGCCGCTTCACACGCCACTGGCTTCCGCCAAACTCCTCGTCAAACAGTCACGCCGCAGCATCCACCAACTCATCACCGAACAGCAAGGTGATTTTCCATACGGTACACCTCAACAAATTGGCAAAAGTCACAACCTACTAGTGGAGCAGGGAGCACCCGCTGTCAAAACCGTCGGAACTACCATCATCGTCAGTGTAACGGACGAGCAAGATTTCACCGACCCCATGTTTCAACAATCCATTCGCGACCACGTCGTCAAAGCCCTGCGCAAAGAAGCTAAAAGCTATTTACCGCGCCGCCTCAAATTCTTAGCAGAGCAACACGGCTTTCACTACGACAAAACCCGACTCACACATTCGTCCAGTCGCTGGGGCAGTTGTTCCTCAAACGGTACTATCAGCCTAAATATCGCCCTCATGAATCTACCGTTTGAACTATTGGACTACGTTCTCATCCACGAACTATGCCACACGCGCCAGATGAATCATTCGCAAGCATTTTGGCATGAGGTCGCCGCCATCGACCCGCACTATAAACGACACCGCGACGCCCTGAAAAAATACACCCCACACGTATAATGCTTATGGTATACTGGTACATATGCAGGGAGGGAATCTTATCTATGCCATCATCATTTTACTTGTCATATCATGGCTGATGTTTCTAGCAGTCGTCGTCATCGCCTATCGTGGACGACACCAGTCACGCCAAGAGCTACGACGTAGTCGCTCCCGTGAACGGCTGGAACGCGACCGCGTATTGACACTAGTGAACAACCTCACCGACGCCATCATCAGTATGGATGCCCACGGCATCATCGGCCTCTACAACGCCGCCGCTTTGAGTCTACTTGACACCAACGCCAGCATCCAAGGCGTACACATTGATGAGTTATTAAATTTTGAAACCAACGACAAACAGCCAGTTCCTGTATTCAAAGAGTTGCGAAAATCGCCAGCCATTCGTACCCGCGACGACATCATCATGCCCCTTGAGGGCGGTGACCGCGTGCGGCTGTCAGCTACTTTCGCGCCGGTACAGGGCGGCAGCGACACACTCACTTCGGACGGCTATGTACTCATTTTGCGTGACATCACTCGAGTTAAAAGCCTAGAAGAAGAGCGCGATGAATTTATCAGCGTGATCAGCCACGAATTACGCACTCCCATCACTATCGCCGAGGCATCACTCTCCAACGTTCAGCTCATGATGCACCGCGGCATGACCGACAAATTGGACGACTCACTTGCCGAAGCCCACAAACAAATCATGTTCCTCGCGCGCATTGTCAATGACCTCAGCACGCTGTCTCGTGCGGAGCGTGGTATTGCCGATGAATCAGAGCTCATCAACGTCACTGAACTGGCAGAAAAACTCCGCCACGAATACGAACCGCAAGCCACAGAAAAGAAATTGGCATTCAACTTGGACGTCAGAGCAGGCG
>CAUROB010000035.1:0-9334 GCA_963526655.1 uncultured Candidatus Saccharibacteria bacterium | reverse complement strand
ACTCTTCTTCACTTGGCAATACTGGCGTTAACGCCCGCTCCGCCAAGTAGCCATGCCCAATTTCCCGACGGCCCGGACTACCCAAACGGCGCACTTCACCAACCGTGTAGCCTGGAGCGTTGTAGTGATGCATGTAACGTCGTTCGTAATCAGTCTGTTCCATGGTGTCTACCAGCTGCGCGTAGCTCAGCGGCGCCAAGGTAACAATGTTCATACCCTGGGTCACACCGCGGGTAAACAAGCTTGATCCGTGTGCTCGCGGCAAGAAACCAACTTCTGAACTGAGTGGTCGGATTTCTGTCAATTGACGACCATCTGGACGCACCTTGTCCTCAACGATACCTCGGCGTACGTCCTTGTGGAGCGCCAATGTAAAGGCCTCATCGTATTGAGGTCGCAGTTCATCATAACTCTCGCCAAGTTTTTCGGTAAATTCGTCATGAAACGCCTGACGAATATCCGCGATCAATTCATTGCGCTCTGGGTAGGCACGGCGAATAGCTGCGCCAAATTTACCGGCGACCCACGCATCAACTTCTGCTTGGATGGTTTCATCCGGTAGAACCAGTTCGTATTGCTGTGCGGCTGGTGCGACTTTTTCTGCCAACTCACGCTGAAGCTGGATAGCTGGCTGCATCATCTGATGCGCCCACGCCATTGCATCAATAATCACTTGTTCGCTCACTTCATGAGCACCCGCTTCCACCATGGTAATGCCGTTCTCGATACCAGCGACAACCAAATCCAAGTCACTGGCTGCGCGCTCCTCGGGGGTCAAAAAGGCCTTAAATTCACCGTTAACTCGGCCAATACGCAATCCTGCTACTGGTCCATCAAACGGTGTACCTGTCAGGCTCAGCGCCGCGCTAGCCGCCACCATCGCCACCATATCAGGACGGAAACTTGGGTCCATACTGAGGACACTTGATACGACTTGAACCTCTTGACGATATCCCTTCGGGAATAGTGGACGAATTGGCCGGTCAATCAGCCGCCCGATGAGTATCGCCTCATCAGATGGACGACCTTCTCGCTTGATAAATCGGCTACCAGAAATCTTGCCGGCAGCATAAAACTTTTCTTCATAATCAATTGACAATGGGAAATAGTCTAATTCCACTGGTCGCGATCCGACCATCGCCGTACCCAACACAACGGTATCACCGTAACGCGCTACCACACTGGCGGTAGTGCGAAAACCAACTCTATTTACCTCTAGCGTCAGTGGTCGACCACACCATTCAGTGGTAACACTAAAAATATCCTTGCCACTTGGATTAATAATGCTCATTATGAGCCTCCTTTCTTATCGCGAAAAGTAACAGGGGTGAAAGCTGGTATTGTATGAGCTCTCGTCTCTATCACCATTCGCGGTTAGTTACCTTATCATTATACCACACCCTTCAGTCACCACCCGGTGAACTGCTATAATGATAAGCGTGAAGATTAAACGCACTAAAACGACAAAAGATTATCTCATATTAGGTATAGCATTGGCATTGTTAGTAGGTGGCGGATATTTGCTTATTACTATTTTTAGCCCCTTTTTTGCAACACAATTCATCGACCCAAAGAACAATGAGACAACTAAGGTTTTACAAAAGACAACTGATGAATTTCATCCAGAAAATCGCATCTACATCCCGGCTATCAATGTCAATATCCCATACAAAACCGGTGGCGCAGAAGTGTTAGAGCTAACTGCCTGGTGGCGTAAGCCAGAAAATGGCAACCCTAAAGAGGGTGGAAATTTCATCGTTGCTGCTCACCGCTTCCAGATTGGACCAACACCACAACGCACCATCAACAATTCTCCTTTTTACAACATCAACAAGCTCAAAGTTGGTGACTCTATCACAGTTGATTATGATGGTAAACGCTACGAGTACAGCATATATGATATATATAAGGTTAAGCCCGATGCTATCGAGATAGAAGAACGGACCGATCAACCACGCTTGACGCTGTATTCATGTTCTCTGGGCGGTTCATTTGATAAACGCGAGGTCATCATCGCTGTCCCTAAATAGTCCATACAAAAATCCGCCCCAATGAGTTGAGGCGGATATATAAACTACTTGGTTCGCTTATTTGCGTAGTCCCAATGTAGCCAGCACTTGCTTATAACTCTCAAAGTCAGTTCGCTCCAAGTATTTTAGCAGGCGCTTGCGCTTACCTACCATCTGGACAAGGCCGCGACGAGCCATGAAGTCGTGTTTATTGACTTTCAAGTGCTCTGTAACTTCTTTGATACGAGCTGTCAAAATCGAAATCTGCACCTGAGGGCTACCGACATCGTTTTTACCAACCTGAGTCAAAGCAATCGCTTTTTGCTTGTTCTCTTTACTGATCATAGCCGTTTAATTATATCAGGAGTGACCAATATTTTCAAGCAGCATTAGAATAGCTGCGCGTAGCTATATATCGTTGAGCCACTGTCTGGTACTTGTGTGCTATTGTGATGACAGCTTGAACGAATACGATTGAAGGTTGCTACATCCTCAGTAGATGGATTATTCAATGCGGCATATATCACAAATCCCTTACCACCATCATGACACTCATAGATTCGAAAGATTGCTTCCTCATTTGCTGCTTTTTTACTAGAAACACCTTGCCGATAGTCAGCCTTCAAATAATCCGGTACCAAAGTTTGTACACCATCCGGCGCATTAAACGGACCAAATCCAGTGATACGCTTTCCTCTAGCCTCCGCCAAAGCAGCAGCATCGCCCGCAGTTTTAACTGCAGATCGAATCTTCGCGTCCAATCCATTATCGCGCACCGACCGATACGAGATGATTGAGATTGATGCCAAAATACTAATCACCGCTATAACAATTAATACTTCAACCAATGTAAAACCCTTATGCTTCATATCCATATAATACCACTCTAATTCTCTATGCCAAAATCCGACAGTTTCGCTGCTTGGTCAATGGTAAAATCGGCAATTTTCGTGCGCCGCAACGATTGACAGTAAGCGCCCGTCCCCAGATATTTCCCGATGTCCTCTGCTAGCGTACGAATATATGTGCCACTAGAGACATGCGTATTGATGCATAGTTTTGGATAGTTATATGATGTAATTTCGATGTCATACACCGTGATTTGCCGTGTGGGCATCGCAACTTCCTGACCTTTTCGCGCGAGGTGATAGGCACGCTGCCCATTGATTTTGATGGCGCTAAAAGCCGGCGGGGTTTGTTCAATCACCCCAATGAACTTCCGTACAGCCTGATTCACCTCTTCAATTGTCGGCTGATGCTCAGACATTGGCGTGAGCTCACCTTCAGGATCTCCCGTCGTGCTAGTCATCCCCAAAATGATTTCTGCCTGATACCATTTGTCTAGCTTGGTAAACGACCCGGCTTCTTTACATTTTTTACCCGTTACTAAAATCATCAGACCAGTAGCAAACGGATCTAACGTGCCAGTGTGTCCAACTTTTGCTTTCTTACCTAGCTGTTGATTGAGCACTCTCCTGATTCTGGCGACTACGCCAAAACTGCTCATACCAGCTGGTTTGTCAATAAGCACGATATCGTCATTTGGTATCATGTTAGTTTTGTCCCGGAATTTGGAACTGTATTGGATTAAATTCAGAGTTAGTAGTATTTACAACTGACGGGGTTGCCGCTGGCGCCGATGGGACGGTAGGGCTGACTGCTGGAGCTGGCGGAAAAGCCGGTGGCAGTTCTGGCAATGTGCTAAAGTCAGGCATTGGTGGCAACCCTGCTATATTTTTGGCAGAAGACTCAATTTCCGCCAAAGTTGGGGTGCCAGGGTTTACCGCCAATGGATCTGGAACATTAGGCACCGCTGCTAATGCTTCGCTAACCGCCCGATGGGTTGGTTGACCCAATGACTGATTAGTCCCCAATACCTTTGAGGTATCTTCACTGAGAGCAGCCATGACATCGCCATTATGTCCAGCGATAGCTGAAGCTTCTCCCAGGGGAGAGATAGACCTATTGTTCTGTAAATTGTTGTTCGTTTCAGCAAACGGGTCGACTGATTTTGGCTCATCATCATGGCGAGCAACGGTGGCATTTATCGGTGAATCACTAAACCCCCCTTGACTAGTACCAGGTTGACCATGATTCAAAATCGTGCGGTTACGACCACTCTCAGCTTCTCGCTTCTTATCTTCTGCAGCCTGTTCAGTTGAAGCATTGAACGTACCACCCACTGACGGCTCTGGCAGCTCGTCTTTTGGAGACTGGGGACCGCTCAGCGGCTTGATGGCTGGTAAGCTATATTCTGGTTCTGGCAACTTTACTGGTTCTTCTGATTCTACAGGCTCTTCTGGTGTGGATTTGGCTAATTGCTTCTCTAAGTATGATTCTGCAGCACGTGCAGCCTCATCTTGAGCCTCAGCCTGAGTTCGTCGAGCAACCTCGTCTAAATCACCCCTCTTTTGGTGCGAGATCTCCAGGGTGCCATCATCTGGTTTTGGTAGCTCTTTGTCTGATTTGTTTGGCGACTGCTTGCGGGATGAACGGCTAATTGATAGCTTTGTATTGTCCACCTCTGCCTCTTCAGCATCTGGCGATTCATCTGGAGTGTTGGCATCTTCTGGTTCATCATGTTCATCAACAGGAGCTTCCAATTCCTCAGCTTCCACCAACTTTGCTGCAATTAACTGCTGATTAGCTCCTGCAGCCATCAAATCCGCCGCCGCTGTCATAACACGAGGTGATGTCAGGTTGTTACTGAACCTATTAGTCACAGAAACGATACCCGTCATAAACGCATTTGCCATCTGTTCATCCAATGTTGCCTTGACTGTCTTCAGTTCATCAACCAACTCCAAAAGCATCTCACTGACACCACTGGCGTTGCGCTCGTGCCAATCAATTGCACCCAGACTACTCTTAATGTCGCGAGCTGTCACCGTCACTACGTCAGCACTGTGCAAAATTTTGCCATGAGCCGTCAAGGCTTCATCAAGATGATTACTATCTTCAACGTTCAAAGCCAACACCAGCTCAATATTGTAATCACCCTGTGAGAATTCCAAGTCTGCCTCAGTAATTGTCGTTCGGTACGGTGTGATGAAAATTTTCACAACAGCATCATCGACAATTTTGTAGCGCAAGTGGTCCGCCTTTTCCTTATCAAGCGCTATGATAAAGTCTCTGAGACTATCCGCCGTGTCCTCAAATGTCTTATCAGGCTCCAGAAAATTTATTGCCGGTGGAATTTTACCAGAAAATACCGCTGTAGCATGCTTTCCAAGCTCATTCAAAAATAGCGTTAGCCCCAATGCCGCTGATAACTCATCAACACTTGGATCACGACTAACCGTAACTAATATATTAGTATTTTCTTTGATTTTTTGGATTACCTGCTGCTTGGCGGAAGCGGTGCTCATTGTTTGTTTTCCTGTTTCTTTTTATTGCTATAGCCTTTGGCTGAATTATAGCATAAGCATAGGCGATTAGTCAAGATTATACCCCGTTTCATCCCGCCCCTTTACTTTTCATGTGATTTTCTGTATAATGCATCCTTGATTAGCGATAAAAACTTATAGAGGTAAAGGAGTACCATGCCAATCATCAAATCTGCCATCAAGCGCGCTAAACAAGCAGTTAAACGCCGTGAAAAGAACATCGGCATCAAGAAAGATATCAAGTCAGCAGTCAAAGCTTTCCACGCAAATCCAACCGCTACTACCTTGGCAGCTGCCCACTCTGAGCTAGACACTGCAGTTAAAAAAGGCCTTTTGAAGAAAAATACTGTGGCTCGCCGTAAAAGCGCTCTGAGCAAAGCAGCCAAAGAGGCTGGCGTTAAACTAGAAGCTGCCAAAAAGCCGGCAGCCAAGAAACCTGCTGCAAAGAAAGCACCAGCTACCAAGCCAGCTACCAAAAAGGCACCTGCCAAGAAGCCGGCAGCCAAGAAGCCTGCTGCTAAAAAAGCTGACAAATAAGACTCGTCGATTTCAAACAACACCTCAGTGATAATGCTGAGGTGTTGTTATATAACTACAAATCTACCAACGCCGTTTCTATCAGTAGCCACGGATTAACCCCGGTTGTTTTCATCTGAAGGTCTGCCTGAAACAATGCGTCGTTGATCCGCCTGAGATGTTCAATGTCAACGGTCCGAGCTGACGAGGACAAGCGCTGCAAGATGTATGGATTGACCGATAAATCAGCTGCCACCGTTTTATTATCACCGCCTGCCAGCACCAATGCCGCCATGTTAGTTGCTTGCGAGGCCAATAGTCCCATCGTTTGATAGGCGCCGTCTACACCACTTTCTGACTCCAGGTAACTGATGATATTGTGCACTGTTTCATAATCTTTCGACAAAGCAGCCACGAACAAATCAAATACGTTTTCTGACCTCGCCAACGGCACCAAATCATTGATCAGCTCATCGGTAATCTTTTCCGTGAGCGCCAATTGGTCCAAAAAATTACTGAGCCGCAGCTGGTCAAACCCCAACCGGTCAACCAACGTTCCTATTTGCGTGCGCGTCAGCCTATAGCCGCGCTCACGAGCCTGTACTTCACACCAAGATATAAGCTGCGGCTTTTGGCGGTCACTGAGTGGCACAAATTCTTGGGTTTTAGCGGTTTTTTGTAGCCATTTATAGGTTTTTGTTCGCTTATCAAGTTTACTTTCTAGCAAGATAACGGTTTTATCATCATCAAACGGCAACTCTGACAATCGCGACCAGATGTCAAAATTTTCGCTCAACTTCGAGATGACGTAAACTGCAGACTGACTAAATAGGGTTTGTCCAATTGTTATTTCCTGCATATCAGCCAGCGTTAATTCCTCGCCATCATACCGCACGACGTCCGCATCACCAACCAGCGCCGCAAGCGCCGCCTGTTTCTCAAACTCATTGTCACCGTGGAGAAGATGAATCATTTAGCCTCCACCTGGCACACCGGACAAACATGCGTACCACGACCGCCGACTTTTAGCTTAATAATTTCTTGGTCAGGGTGGCGGTGGCAGGCCTGGCCTTCGCGGCGAAACACATGAGCAAATGTCAGATAATTTCCCTTCCGACCCTCGGCATCAACGTAATTTTTATCCGTCGAGCCGCCTTGATCGATGCTGAGTTGCAAGATTTGCCGTAGCTCATTAAATAATGTGTTTAGCTGCTGATCGCTAACATTTTTTACCCGTGTTTGCGGATGAATCTGTGCCGCCCACAGCGCCTCGTCAGCATAAATATTACCAACGCCGGCGATCACTGTCTGGTCAAGAAACGCTGGCTTGACCATCGAGTTTTGACGGCGGCGAATCCGCTGGATGAAATCCTCAGCCCGCGTCTGAGGATCAAGCGGCTCCGGGCCAACTTTTTGCATGAATGGCAGGTTTTTTACTTCATCAGTCGGCAGTAATTTTACCCAGCCAAACTTGCGCTGATCATTGAAAAACAGTCGTGACCCGTCCACAAAATCAACCTGCACCCGCGTCGACCGGTCCGGCAGCTCGCCAATTAAACTATCGTTCGGATGGCCACCAGCAAAACTCTGCACTCCACGAAAAATGAGCTGCCCCGTCATCTTCAGATGTACCACTAGTGAATACTGCGTATCCAGGTCAATCATCAGCACTTTTGCTCGCCGTCGCACCGCCGTCACGCATGCGCCGTACAAAAATTGTTCAACATCAGCCGGCGCGTTCGGAAAACTCTTCGGCGAGTTAAACACCGTCACGCGCGCTACCACTCGACCGGGTAATAGTTCAGCTAAACCGCGGCGAACCGTCTCAACTTCTGGCAGCTCAGGCATCCAATATAACCTCCCTCGTTATTTATTATGTGTATTAGAATTGGAAGAATGTATCTTCCTGCTGTAAGCCAACACCCGCAGCAATCTTTTTCCCGTCAGGAATTTGATTGAGGAACATCAATAATATATCGTTAGCGTTAGCAGTTGCTGAGCCTTTTGAGCCGCCACAATCAGACGTCCACAGCGTCTTCACTGGATTCCCGTGATATAACGTCTCAAATTTATACACCTTACCGTTTGCACAAATACCCCTTAGATCATTTTGCTCTTCTGATAATTGGCGTCCTTCCATCATCTTTCTTTTTTCCAGAGCGTACACCAATTCTTCATATGCCCGGCTATTATTATCCAGCTTTTTCTCATCAATTTGCTTTTCCAAGTAGCCCTCATAGGTGCTCATGCGCCGAATATCTGGCGTGATTTCAATCTGGTAGGAACGGAATTTTTCCTGAGCTACAATCGGCCCGCGAACCGTCAAACGCACTGCTCGATTAGCGTCAGTCGACAGCAATGACTCTTTGGCAATATCTGCCTGAGATTTTGGTTTATTCTCCGGATTATTACCGCCCAGCAAAGACTGACCAATGGCGATAACCGCTGCCACCGCCACTACCATGATGATAATAACCAGTAAAATCGGTATCAGTCGGGAAAAAGAATTTGTTCTTGCGTATCTCATGGGGTGATTATACCATAATATTAGAATTTTTGCACTAGTTACTTAGTATCCTACGAGAGCTGGGCTATCGCTTGACGGAAGGCCTCAGGATATTTGTTTTTCAGATAATCAGCCGCTTGTTCAGGGCTTACCCAATGAAGTGTAACGCCAGGCTCACATGAACGAGGAATTTGATCTGCCGGTAGCTGAACACGGTACACAATCAACATCAGACTTGTCATTATATCGTTATACGGTAGCTGTTTGACCGCTTTTGCTACATTCCACAGTTCTTGTTTGGCAATGTAATGAATGCCAATTTCTTCGTTTAGTTCACGCAGTAGTGCAGCTGCTATATCCTCACCCTGATCCATCCTACCGCCTGGAATATCCCAATAGTCTTGGCTTTTGAGTAGCAAAATGTGGCGTTCATCATTTTGAATAAGGGCTTTTATGCCGATTTGAAATAACTGCTCTGTCATCTTATGTTTCCTCCCAATTTTTGCCTATTTGTACATCAACCTTCAATCGAATTGGCAGTTCCGGACAAACGCCTTCCATTTCCGCACGCATGATGCCACCAACTCGCTCGGCGTCTTCCGCTTGACATTCCACCAAAATTGAGTCGTGAACCTGCAGAACCGGTTCGGCCAAACCAGCTAATTTATCCTCCAGCCGAATCATCGCCAGTTTCATCAAATCCGCTTCCGTTCCCTGAATTGGCATGTTCATCGCTGCCCGCTCGGCCGCCGAACGCACCATAAAGTTGCTCGACTTGACGTCTGGCGTGGGCCGCCGCCGGCCAAAATAGGTCTCGACAAAACCCTGTTCGCGCGCTTGAACTAAAATTGTATCCAGATACTGGCGGATTGGCTGGCGCACCGCAAAATAGTGTTCAATAAACCGCTTCGCCTCAG
>CAUROB010000034.1:0-9502 GCA_963526655.1 uncultured Candidatus Saccharibacteria bacterium | reverse complement strand
CCGGGCACGGAAGTGTACGCCGGGATGATCATCGGCATCTACAACCGCCAAGAAGACATTGAAATCAACGTTTGTAAAGCTAAGCACCTGACCAACATGCGCTCCAAGTCGTCCGACGGCACGGTACAGCTGACACCATTTACGCAGTTTAGCCTGGAGCAATGCATCGACTTCATCGAGGATGACGAACTGCTGGAAGTGACACCAAAGTCCCTACGTCTACGCAAACGCTACCTTGACGCCAATGAGCGAAAGCGCGCCGCCAAGAGATAAACCCACTCCTTATATCTGAAAATCGCCCCAAGCTGAGGGCGATTTTCGTGGATGGAGTTAACCGAAGTTAGTCCACTAATGTTTCTTTGACACGCTTTGAAACCATGAAATATAGCGAAAATAAGCCGGCGATGATGAAGTAGATGAATATTCCACTAACAGCACTAACAATTTTTTCTGCATTGTAATCACTGGCCGTTGAGGTAGTGATGATTTGTAGCAATGTGAGGTAGCTAGCAGACATCATGTATGTGGCGATAGCTAGGTAGCGGCTAACTTTTTTCTGTAAGCTTATAAGGACGACGGTAGTGATGGATAGGATAGCGATGATTGGCGCAAAGATGACTGACGTGGCGCCCTCAGGGCTGCTCAATTTTAGCAAAGAGCCAAAGAATACCAACGTGTACAGTATACCACCAAAACCTAGCATCAGTGTCAAAAATGCCAACCAGCCTTTGACACCTTTGAGGGAGTTTGCCATAACTACATACTGTACAGGTGCGGCCTGTGGCTGTGCGAAATATTGTTGATTGGTGTTTTCTTGCGTAGTTTGCTCAGAAATATGAGCTTCTGTAACCTTTAAGTTTTCTGTTGTTTTTTCCTGTGATGCTGTTGCCATAATGATTTACATTCTCCTTATGAAAATATCTGCTCTAGATTATACCATCGCAACCAGTTATAGTAAAAGTATGATAAAGAAAAATGTTGACCAATTTAAACGCTCTTTGGTGCGCACTAGCCAGCGCATCACACCCATCAATCGTAAAGATCCTGATGAATTATTTGGACATCTATTTCACGAGGTCCAGGCACAGCAAATTTACCAAGACGGCAAAACATTCGTGGATGTGGTGCCAAAAAAGCGTTGGCGAAGAATCCAACGAGAATATTTGGAAGCGTCCAAAAAACCAGACTTCAATCTGCAAGAATTTGTCAATCAGCATTTTCATGATTTTAATCCGTCGCACGCGGGTCACGTACCTCAGCCCGCTGAGTCAGCACGTCAGCACGTTACGCAGCTGTGGCCACAGCTGAGGCGTCAGGCCCACAAAGCTTCGGGCTCGCTTATTCCCCTGCCGTACGATTACATTGTGCCGGGCGGACGTTTTTCAGAGCAGTTCTATTGGGACACGTACTTCATCATGTTGGGTCTGGCGGTTGATAATCAATGGGGATTGATCAACGGCATGATGAAAAATTATTCCTACATGATCCAACGGTTTGGCTATATCCCGACCGCCAATCGAACATATTTCTTGAGTCGCAGTCAGCCACCTTTTTTCTCTGCCATGGTTAAGTTGCTGGCAACACGGCCGCGAAAAGTTGGCGGCTCAAGCTTGGTACTGCTGGAATATTTCCCGCTGCTGTTGACCGAGTACAAGTTCTGGATGAAGGGACACAAGCAGCTTGACAGTGCTGATCAAATCGCCACTGGACGAGTGGTGAAAATGCCAAATGGCACTATTTTGAACCGCTACTTTGACAATAAGAATACTCCACGCCCAGAAAGCCGCCGCGAAGATATTGAGACCGCTCAGAAAAGCCCAAATGCCAACAAAGCAAAGATCTACTTGGATCTGCGAGCTGGTGCAGAAAGCGGCTGGGATTTCAGTTCGCGCTGGTTTGGTGAGGCGTGCTGCATTGAAACCATTCAGACGACCGACATTGTGCCAGTAGACCTCAACTGTTTGCTGTATGACCTGGAAATGACCATCGCTCAATGTTACGGCATCTTGAAGCAAAAAGCTCTACGTAAAAAGTTCATTCAGGCTGCCGAGAAGCGCGCGGAAGCCATCAGGACGTACTGCTGGAACGAAGCGACCGGATTTTTCTATGACTATAATTTCCGCACTGGTCGACAGATGCCACATGCGACGCTAGCTGGCGTCTTCCCGCTCTACAATGGCGTCGCCACCAAGAAACAAGCCGAGCACGTGGCTGAAATGTTACAGCGCGAGTTTTTGCGCGATGGTGGGTTGCGGATGACGCTGGTTGACAATGGCCAGCAATGGGACGCGCCAAATGGCTGGGCGCCACTGCAGTGGGTGGCGGTTTGTGGCTTGAAGCGGTATGGGCTGGATGAGTTAGCGGAGGAAATCAGGACACGGTGGCTGGCTTCCACCGAGCGCGTCTTTGCTGACAAGGGCAAGATGATCGAGAAATATGACGTCGACAGCGAATCACGCATCGGCGGCGGTGGCGAATATCCGTTGCAAGACGGCTTTGGCTGGACCAATGGCGTGTACGCGGCACTGTATGATCGGTTTGATGAGCGCTGCCCAAAGTAGGCTAATTCTTGGGCGGGCGCGGAATATCTTCTGGCAGAAATCCCTTTTCGTGCTGAAAACCAGCCTGCCATTTGTAGTCTTTGGCGTAGCCTAAATCTTTCATTAGCCTGGTTGAGGCGTTACGAAGGTGAAGCGGCACGGGCGAGTTTGGGTATTTTCGCGCCAGAGAAAAGGCGTCATTCATCAAGTCAGTAATCTCGCGCGACTTCTGGCTGCGAGCCAGGGCGATAGCGCAGTGAAATAGATTGTATTTGGCTTCAGGCAGGCCAACGCGCTCGACTGCCTCAAAGGTAGCGACCGCCAAACTCAGCGCACCGTTGCCTGCCAACCCAATGTCTTCCGACGCAAAAACCACCATCCGCCGCGCGATGAATTTCGGGTCTTCACCAGCCTCAATCATGCGTGCCAAATAATACGCCGCAGCCACCGCATCGCTACCACGCAGCGACTTGATAAACGCTGAGATGACGTCATAATGCGCATCGCCTTTTTTATCATAGCCAGGCAAACGCCGCTGAGCCGCTGCCTTGACGACCTCTGGCGTGACTTTTTCACCAAAGCTCAGCGCCAATTCCAAATTACCCAAGGCCACCCGCGCGTCACCGTCCGCTAATTCTGCCAGATAATCCAGCGCTTTGGGCGACACCCGCTTGGTTTGTTTCAAAGTCTTCAGCGCTCGCTTCAGCACCAATATAATTTCATCTTTGGTCAGTTGCTGCAGCACCAGCACCCGCGTCCGGCTGAGCAGCGGCGTGATCACCTCAAAGCTCGGATTCTCGGTGGTCGCGCCAATCAAAGTAATCAGCCCACTCTCGACATGCGGCAAAAACGCATCTTGCTGCGCCTTATTAAAGCGGTGGATCTCATCGACAAACAAGATTGTCCTCAACCCTAAATTCCAGTTTTGTCTGGCGTGTTCAATCACCCGTTCGACATCTTTCTTGCCACTAGTCACCGCCGACAACTCGACAAATTCAGCATTAACTTCGCGGGCGATAATCCGCGCCAAGGTCGTCTTGCCCGTCCCCGGTGGCCCCCACAAAATCAAACTGACCGGCTCAGCGCGCCTCACGATTTGATGGAGCAGCTCACCCTCGCCCAGCAAATGGCTCTGTCCGATCACCTCATCCAATTTTTGTGGCCGCATCTGTTCGGCCAGGGGTCGTCGATTCATACATTTATTATACCGCATTCGCATTCTCCCGTCCTGTATAGTAAAATGGTAGTGGTATCAGTTAAACGAGGAGGGTAAGTGAAACATATCACGATCAAACATCGTCTGAGTGCTTTTACAGCAAGTTTGGTATTTGCACTCGTTGCGGTCGCGGCAATCGCGTGGCCAATTGCAACGTCATCAAACGCCAAAGCCGCCAGCCCAGCGCTCAACGCAACTGCGTATGAAGTGTCCAGGCCTGGCAAGCCACACAGCTTTGTCACAACATCCCAAACAGAAATCCAACAAGCAGCCAAACATGGCTTCACGACAGTGCGCCCTATTTTTATGGTGTCAACAACTGCAGGTAGCGGTTTGGTGCCAGTGTATCGCGCTGACGCAACGCTACAAGACGGAAACTACACGAGTCTTTTGACGGTCAATAAAAATGAGACTGACAATGCTTGTAAAAAGTACGGATTCACCTGCAAAGGAATCGCCTTTTACGCTCAAGCTGAGCTGAAAGATGGCGCAGAGATGGTTTACCGCATGCGGTACAAGCATTTCAATTTCCGCCAAGTCACCGCTAAAGATCGACAAGATCTTCAAAAGGCTGGCTACATTCAGGAGAGCCGAGAGTGGTTCTACGTCAAGCCAGTCCAGCATAACAATGGTAATGGCAACGGCAATGTCGACCCAGTCAAAGATGGTAAATTCTCTATCGCGGTCTATCCTGACACGCAACAGGAAGTCTTCCAATGGTCAGGCAATCAATTCGCTGCCCGCACCAACTGGACCGTGAAAAATAAAGAAAAATACGACATCCGCTTCTTGGCTCACACTGGTGACATGGTCACTTCTGGTGGACATGAAGGCATTGATAAGCCGGATCAATACATCGTCGCGTCCAACGCATTCAAGACTATTGATCAGGCAAACATTCCTTACTTGACCACCATCGGTAACCACGACACAAAGGCTGTTTGTGGCGGCGGTGGCGCTTGTGACTGGCGACACACTAACGAATGGGCACGAGACACCACGGTGTTCAACCGGTACTTCTCTGCTACACGTCAGAAATTGTCAGCCAACCAAATGTTTGAAAATGGCAAAGTTGACAACGCCTACAAAACTTTCACTGCTGAAGGTAAACAGTGGCTTGTCTTGACACTTGAGCTTTGGCCGCGCGCTGAGGCGGTCAATTGGGCTAAGAACGTCGTAGCCTCACATCCAAAGCACAACGTCATCGTCCTGAGTCACTCACTGCTAAACGCCGATGGCTCAATCGGTACTGGCGCTGGATACGGCACCGGCAAACAAACCCCGCGCTATGTCTACGACAATTTGATCTTGGCATATCCAAACATCCGTATGGCCTTCTCAGGACATGTCGGACAAGCAGCTAGCCGCATTGATACAGGTAAACACGGCAACAAGGTTGCATCATTCTTGGGTGCATTCCACTCAAATGACTACAACCCAACTAGGATTTTGACGGTCGACACCATCAACAACACGGTGACGTCCGACATTCAGGCCGCTTCGATCCGCGATGCCTACAAAGCAAAATATCCAAACGCAACATTGCCAAACTACGACCAATACGACGTATCGTACTCAGGCATGAACTTTGTTAATCCATAACAAACACGGCAAACAAATCATGAGCCCCGTCATCAGGCGGGGCTACTTTATGTCAATCAATACACCGCCATAACCAGGCAGCTGCAATACGTCACCGTCTACACGAATATCTGGGTTGGTACCAATGATGACACGGCCAGACTCCGGCAACCACACCGTTTGTGCCGAGTCCGCAAAGTTAATGTATACCTGCATTTGCTGACCGTCAAGTTGGCGACGAAATGCTAAGACAAAGCCATTACCGGTGTCAAGCTTTTCCATGCTGCCGTGGCGTAAAATTGGCAGTTCATGTCGCAGCTCCAATAATTTCCGACATAACCACAACAGCGAGCTTGGGTCTTTGGTCTCTTTAGCGACATTGACTTGTTTGCGGTTAGGATGCACCGGCAACCACGGCAGCACATTGGCAAACCCAGCATAGCGCGAGCTATTCCATTGCATGGGCGTACGCGCACGGTTGCGATCATCCTGCAGCGAACGATTAAAGCCATCTTGCGCATCATGTTGCGTCAAATCAACATCTTCCATGCCGATTTCATCGCCATAGTACATCACGCTAACGCCTGGACACAGCAGGTTGAGAAACTGTAATGCACGGGATCGCGGCAGTCCTATGCGAGACGTCACACGCGGCTGGTCGTGATTGCCCAGGCAAAAGAATGGTATATTCTCCCCTGCTGCTTCCAAATAATTCATGATATTCCAGCCAGTGTGCTCACCGTGCCAGTCATTTTGCCGATGTTCCATGAAAAAAGCTGTAGCTTTTGGATGAACGTGGATGACGTCATGATATTGTTGCCAAATGTCACCAAGGCGCTCATCTGGATAGAACTCAAACACCATCTGCTTGTCATCATATTCATCACAAACACTCGCCAACTCATGCAGATATTCTTGAAAATGCGGCCCGTGTTTACAGTGGTCGTGAATGTAGGCGCCGTAGCTGTTAGCATCGCCATGAAAATGAGGATTTGGCGAGTCATCACGCAGCTCTGGATCTTTGGAAATTCCCCAAATGGCATCCACGCGCATACCGTCAACGCCCATGTCAAACCAAAATCGCACCACGTCTTTGATGGCCAAGCGCACTTCAGGATTGTCCCAGTTGAGATCTGGCTGGGTTGGTAAGAACGAGTGCAAATAGTACTGACCAGAATCCGCGTCAAACGTCCAGGACTTGCCGCCTGCTAAACTAACCCAGTTGTTCGGCTCATGCCCGTCACTACCGTCTCGCCACACATACCAATCCCGCTTGGGACTATCCCGGCCAGAACGCGACTCAACGAACCACGGATGCTGGTCAGACGTGTGGCACGGCACCAGGTCAATCATCACTTTGATATCGCGCGCATGCGCTTCATCCAACAACATACGAAAATCATCCAGACCGCCAAACACCGGATCGACATTTTGATAATCCGCCACGTCATAGCCAAAGTCAGTCATGGGCGACGTGAAAAATGGCGAAATCCAAATGGCATCAACGCCGAGATCACTGAGATAGTCCATCTTGAGCGTAATGCCATTCAAATCCCCGACCCCGTCACCGTTCAAGTCTCGGAAACTTCGCGGATAAATCTGATACAACGATCCAACATCACGCCACGCTTTAGTCATGTTTTAAGTATAAGCGAGATGGCACATTTTTTCCAGACTCGAACTTAGCAGAAATGTAGAATACGCACTAAGGCTATCTTATGCTTAAAATTGCCTCGGCAATGCCCTCAGATTATTGTGCAGACAGCTCTTACGAGTATAATAAGCTTATGAAAAATAGTAAAAAGGTATTAGGAAAACGTTCACGAGAAAAAATCATATCCGACATTAAGTTGCTCGTAGCAATGAAAGGCTATATATTTGCTTTTGCGGAAATTATTTCACGAGATTTCTTTATAGATATACATGATGCAGCCAATGTGAACTGGCGGGAGAGACTACACATCAACGAGGTAGCTCTTCTTATGGGGCTAATGCTCAAAAATAAGGCTGTTAGTTTCGATAATATTAATAAATATCAAATCGAGAAGACAGTCAGGCGTACCAGATCACTGCTAGATGAGCTTCATTGTACCTATATGTATGATTTTAGCAAAGCTATGATAAAACATACGCCAGAACAAATTAAAACTATGAATGATGAAGAGAAAGAGAAAGAATTTCGAAAAATCTTTGGTAGTAAAGAAATGATTATAGAAACCACTTTTTATGGTGATACGGGTTTTTACGACGTACAGCCATTTGAGATAGCACAAAAGCTATACGCTCGGGACGAAGATTGGATTAAGAGCAATACGAAGTTTAATATTGTAAAGTCAAAAAGTATATTCTTTGCCCTGAAGAGTATGCTTAATGGTGTGCATTTTGCCCGCTCAACGCTTACTGGTGAACAAGCAAAGTCATTACGTGCGATAGATGAAATGGCATTTCCTTTTGATCTTATTGTTGAGACCATACAGACTACAGAAAAAAGTATTACAAAAGAAGATATTCGGGCGTTTCTTGAACTATTTAGTTGTTCGTTTGGTGACCAGCCGGAGACCTTCAACGAGCCTGGTGATGAAAATATATTCACCTACAAGCCGATTATTAACCTAGGCAGCGACATCTACTTTTTCCCGAACACGATGGCACTAGCGTCGGCTATATATAAAAGTCCTTTGTACTGGATGCGTCAGGATGAGCAGTATGTCAATACTGTTAATAAACATATTGGAGAGGTGGCCGAAGACATAACCTATGATTATTTCAAAGTTATTTTTGGTGAGGCAAATACATATAAAGCCGTAAAGATTACTAAAGGAAAGAAAGACTTGACCGATATTGATGTTATGGGAATTATCGGCAATACAGTCATCATCGCACAGAATAAAAGCAAAAAAATGACAGCCGATGCACTTAGTGGTGATGTTGATGCTATTAAATCCGATTTTCAGCAGGCGGTCATTAAGCCGTATGAGCAAGGCATAAAAGTCCGCGATGTGCTTCTGGGTAATGAGTCTTACAAGTTAATTGATAAATCAGGTAAGCAAATTACGCCACCGGAAAACATAAAGCACGCGTATATATTATGTGTATCAAATGAGCCGTATCCAGCGGTAATGGATCAGATGCGTGTATTCTTGGTGGATGTTGATCAATTACCACCAATACAGCTAAGCCTGTTTGATCTTGACTTAATGGCTGAATATTTCAAAGACCCCTATGAGTTTGCTTTTTATATTAAACAACGTCTTGAAAATCATGAAGGTATAATATCATCAAATGAGATCATCCACCTTGCATATCATCTGCGATACGGACTATTTATGCCTAGAAACTCTGACATGCTTGTATTAAACCAATCTTTTGGTCAACTTATCGATGCAGACTACTATCACAGGAAAATGGGTACGCCAAAGCCTAAAAAGAAAGATGCTTTATTTAATCCTTGGCAGAACAAGGACTTCAAGAAACTTGTCAACACCATCAAACAGCTAAACGATCCTTTAGTAACTGATATTGTTTTCTTTCTCATGACGATACCTCGGGATGTTGTAGACAATATAATGAAATATATAAATATGGTTAATTCTCAAGTCAAGAAAGATAGTATTAAATTACATGATTTCTCATTACAGGTTACAAATAATGGACAACCCTGGGGAGGTGTAACTTATATGAGTGGTCGCTCAGGGCAAGACGTTATTTCTAGATTGCAAATAATAGCTACTATGAATAAGTATAGGGCTCGAGCTGAAGTATGGTTGGCATTGGGCGCAGATACTTCAGGTGATATACGATGCGTAATGTTTAACAATGACCCATGGGTACAATTAAAGCGTATGGACCAAGCGCTAGAGTCTTACAGTCAGAATAAAATTTGTAAAAGCTAATAGATAATATTTACCAAATAAATGGCCACACTACGAACTAATTTACTATAGAATTATTTAAAAATCGAGCTAAAAAGCTCGACATTCAAAATTGGTGCGGGTAAGGAGACTCTAACTCCTGGCCTCTTCCATGGCAAGGAAGCGCTCTAACAACTGAGCTATACCCGCATGTTGTTCACGATTTATTGTAACAAAGCCGTGAATAAAATGCAATATTTGGTGGCTCCTCCCAGACTTGAACTGGGGACACAAGGCTCTTCAGGCCTCTGCTC
>CAUROB010000033.1:0-9663 GCA_963526655.1 uncultured Candidatus Saccharibacteria bacterium | reverse complement strand
CCAGCAAAATCAGCGTTTTGAGTTTTTTCCTGGTGATATACAACCAGGCACGTTGCAAAAATGACATAGATCTCCTTTCTTGGTTCTATGTCAGTGTAGCAGGAGTGTGTGAAGGGAATGTGAAATGGAGATCTGTCTAACTCTGGGTAATTCTACTAACTCTAGAAAACGGTTATCATCATCTTAATATAGAGGCTATGAAGAGATTTTTTTAACTCTCCGATATAAATTAATCAATTCATTGATATCCATATCAACAAGAGGTTCATACATAAAAGCATTAAGGTGTATATTTTCTGGGGTCATAATATTTACCTCATCAATCACTTTCACAGTATCGTTACTGCACTTAGTCTGTTTAAATGCATCAGAGAGGCTCCTCGTTTGATTTTTCTGAGCCTCCAATTGATCAAGAAATTCTTGTGAAGAGCCGCTTTCTGACCCTTCACGACCCCAAGATATTTGACCGCTATATTCTTTTAACTTACGCTTCATATATTCTTCCGCTCTATGTCTAATTGCAATAGCCAGAATGATTTTATATTCAAGTAAGGATTTTTCGATGGTTATTGTTTCAGCTTCTGTGTAAATTGCGTCGACTATTGGAGTGTCTGTATTGATATTTATAAAATCACTCCTACCTAAGTGTCTCTCGTAGATGTCTTTAAGTGACTGAAATGTTATGTCAGATGTTTCTTCTTTATTATGTAACAATTTAGTTAACTCACCGTAATCTGCATCGTCTTTCCCTTTAGTATATTCAATTAGATTGCGCACTGCGGGTATAAGAGCAACCACGTGAGTGAGTGTCATATTATCTTTCCAGTGGTCAATTGGATTATTCTGATAATATTCTTCTCTCAATATAACCTCGCCATTGTTCAGCTCTGCGTGCAAATGAGCGTATCTAGGTAAGCCAAGTCGACTAGTAATCGTTCTATAGAAATCAAAATTATGCGACAAGATGATGAGCTTAAAATTTTTGCAATTTGCCATTTCGTACAAGTACTCAACGATAGCATACTTGTTCTTATAGTCAAACGAATCAGCAATATCATCAACTATTAGTAAAACCTCTTTATCTGTTCCCGCCAAATCTTTCTTCATTTTCTCAATATCAAAAATAATATTTAGCAGATATAAAGATCTTTTCTCTCCTTGGCTTAGAGTATCCTTGCTTTCAAGCTCTCCCCTGCTGACAGTTTGCTGACGACCATTTCTGGTAAATACAAACTCTACCTGTGGAACATCCTCACCCATAACTGCGCTTGCTCCGTTAGCAATTTGCATTTTATACGGCACCGTAAATCGTTCTTCAAAAATTCTTAGCGCTTCTCCCCAGCGTGTGTTTTCTGGATCTATACCGCCAATTTCATGCCGAAGATTATTCCATTTATCTTTAAGGTTACTGAACGTAGTACTATCTTTAATATAAGATAGCCATAATTGCCTGCGTAGATCTTTAAGCTTAGACTCCTTTAGATGCTGTACTACATCAGGGTTATTCTCTATAACTCTTCTTAGTACACCACCTTTAGCTGTTTTCAAATCTTTCTCTATATCAGTAAAGGCCTTGCTTTGCTTAATCTCTTGTTCAATTCCCTTTACTACATCACTAAAATCTTCAGTTGTACGTATTTCTTCCTCGCCAAAAAGTTTTACAAGATTATCGTTTACGAAAAATCCATTATCTTTCAGTGATTTCTCGACATTTTTAAGTTCAGACAGACTAAAAATACCCTTCTTTAAAAAACCATGTCGTTCATAAATCTCATTACTAGTTTTACAGAATTCTTCAATATTTTCTTGAAACCCTTTTTTCTTAATATATCCCAGTGTAGTATTATCAAAAATATCCGAATATTTAATTTCCGAAAAATCAATTCCTATACGTCCCTGTATAAGTTCCAACCCCAGTAAGATACTGCCATCCAGATCAAAATCTTTTACGATCTTTGGCTCTAGCTCACGTACATTCACACCTTGTATAACTTTTTTAATTTTAAGACCAGAAGCTTTTTCTAAATCTTTCAATAAGTCGCTTTTTAGCTTGATAACATCTGATATCTTTTCCTTTATAGATTCATCTACCAATAGATCGGCAAGATTACCTGACTGATAAGAGGCCTCAAAGCTTTTTATCACGAAAACATCTTCTTCTGAAATATCTTTTCCATCGATGGTTATTTTTGCTTCTCCTGGGATATCAAAAATCTCATCTCTAATTTCTTTTTGCTTTTTATCTTGTATCTTTTTGAAAGTCTTAGCAAATGATGTTTTCATTAAGCCATTTTTCGCATAAATGGCAATTACACTAGTGTCAGAGAAAGTAAATTCACTTTCCAACTTTTGAATCCCGTAGCAATTAACTAAATCACATTTTATTTTTTCCATTTTATCCCCTCATTTTATATCTTACTTCACTTTCTTGTTTTCTTTAATAAGATTCGTGGGGCAAGCCATATTTTCTTTTCCAAACTACTAACATAAAGCAAACCCCGATAATCTATACCTCATTATAACCGCCAATCCATTGTCGCCATTAATTAAACCTCACCACAAACCGCATGCCCCGCCCATGCAGTGTGAAATCATAGTCCAGACCCTTGGCGTCGAGTAGCATTTTCACGATGTAGAGGCCGATACCACTGCTGTCGGCATGTTGCTTCGCGCCATTGCTCCGATAAAACGGATCAAAGATGTGCTGAAGTTGCTGTTTGGTGAGCGGTTTGCAAGCGTTTTCGATAGCCAGCTCATCCTGGTTGCAAGTAATTTTTATCACGCTCCCGGCGTCACCGTGGCGCACTGCGTTTGACGCCAGGTTCGAGATGACGTGGCGCATCATGTCGCGGTTGGCACGAATGGTCGCGGGCTGCGCGTCAACCGTGAAAGTCATGCTACGCGTTTTTGCCAGTAGTGTATAATCATCAACCACTTCAGTGATTAGCTTATCGATCCTCAGTCGCTTTTCTTGGCGCAGAGCCTGTTCAGCGATACTGCCAGAACGTAAGACATCATTCACCATTGCCGCCAAGCGATCAACCTGCGCCACCGATTCCGCCAGGTACTGATCGCGATTTTTATATTCACCGATGTTTAGTTGCATGTTCTCAAGCATGATTCGGAGGGCTGCCAATGGCGTTTTTAACTCATGTGAGGCCGCGCGAAGAAATGCAATTTTCTCCTTTTCTAACTGGGTGATCCGTTTATTTTCATGCTCCAGCGAGCGAATCGTTTGCCACAGATTTTGATAGAGCTCATTAATATTTCGCCCCAGCACGCCGATTTCATCACTACTATTCACCGGGTAATGTGCACCCTTTTCCAGCCGCTGCATGGTCGTCGTCACCGCTGCCATCTGGCGAATCGGTCGCGTCACAAAACGGCTATAGATGTACGAAAATACGAGCGCCACCAACAGCGAGCCGAGCATGGTATATGGCAATACCTGCAAGGTAGCGAGTTTGGCCTGAGTAACGGGCGCCACGTCGGCCAGCAGCTTGACTGCAATCGCTCGCCCCTGCTTATCAGTCACACTACCCTGCTGCAAAATCACCGAGCGCGGATCGACCGTTTGCCCGTCAGCAATTTTTACCACGCTAGTATCAACCGATTTACCGCTATCCGTCACGATGTTGATCGACTGAAAACCTTGAAAATACTGATCACGCCCATCAATCGTCAGCGTGATATTAACATTTTTCACCTGAGTAAATTCTTGGCTGAGGCGGCGTATGTCATCGGTAGATTTGCCGTGCAGCTTGGTCGTCAGCGCCGTGAGATTATCCGCCGCCTCGCGCTCTTTTTGTTGCAGATAAAATTGCGGCATCAAGGTATAAATCAGCGCATGCACCAGGATGATCAGCGCTGCGAATAGGCCAATTGACACCAAGAACGTTTTGGGAAATAATTTAAGCCGCTTCATAGCGATAGCCCACTCCCTTCACTGTGATGATGCAGTCCAGGTGCAATTTCTTGCGCAAGTTTTTGATATAGACGTCAATCACCCGGTCAAACGGTACCTCATCGTCGCGCCACAACTTGTCGATGATAGCCTGCCGACTCCAGACCATGTTTGGATTATCCACCAGTAGCTTGAGTAGCTGCACTTCCTTGGGTTTGAGATGCGCGTCAGTGCCATCATAAAACCCTTGATATGCCATAAAATCTACCGAGGCTAGATCGCGCTGCCACAAGGTTTTTTTGACAGACTGCTGGCGGCGAAGTAGCGCCTTGATCCGCTTCTCTAAAATTACCAGCGAGAACGGCTTACTCATATAATCATCCGCCAGCTCATCAAAGCTGGCAACTTGCGTCGGCTCATCATGCAGCGCCGTCAGCATGAGTACTGGCACGTCGCTGGTCTGGCGAATTTGATGCAACGTCTCGATGCCGCTCATCCCTGGCAGCATAATGTCGAGAATAATCACATCTGCCCCAGCAAATTTTTCCAGCGCTTCCTCGCCACTGGTCGCCGTCACTACCGTAAAGCCACGCTGGCGGAGGAATTGTTCGGTGCCAGTGCGCACCGCCGGCTCGTCTTCAACAAGGAGGATGTTCACCGCTCGTACACCCGTACGTACATGTCGTACAATTCTTTTTTGTGTTGCTTCACGGCCTTGTCCCCTGGCCATATCAATTCATGTCCAACGCCCATGTGCGCTGGTGTCGTTTCGTTTGTAAACGTGGCGCCACTGTTTTTAGTCATCTTTTCTGCAATGTCACTTGCCATGGCACCGTCAATCAAACGGTCCTCACTACCGATGATCAAACCAACGTGCTTTAACCCTTGAGCTTTCAAATCGCTGCGATAATTCTGCTTGATGATGACATAATTTGCCAATGCCCGGTATGACAAAGCACCGTCAAAGAACTGGTCTGGCAGCAGATGATTGCCGTAGACATTGCGCAGCAGTGCCACTTGCCACTTTGGCACCTGAGAAGCATCCGGCTCATAGTACGGCGAAAGTAGCAGCACCCGCGAAAACAATCCATCGCCATATTGTGCCAGCCACGTTGCCAACGTGCCACCGCCCGAATGACCAATCACGCCTAGCTCATCGCCCAACCCGCTGACCAGCCCAGCGCTATCACTCATAAACTTAACTAACTCACTGGCGCGAACTTTGCCGTGTTGCTTGCCGTCCTTCAGGCCGTGATGTGGTGCTCGTGGCACGTACACATTATATCCCGCCTGATAGAACCAATCCGCCAATTCTGCCATCGCCGACGGCTCGCCGCTGACACCATGAAGAATCATCACCGCCCGCGCGGTTTTCTTGCCGTGAGTTTTGATGATTGGGCGAGATTCTGGACGCACTTCACCATGAGCCGCATCATCAGCAATGACCTTTTGAATGTCCTTCACCGACTGGTCATAATCACGCCGCTGAATGTGAGCTTTTTGCAAATCAGCACTACGACTTGGACACAGGAACACCCAGGCAACAGACGCTGCAATCAGCACCGCCACGACACCAGCTATTGTTATCACCAGCGCTTTACCACGTACTGCCATGGGCACCTCCTCATTCCAATTATTTTATTTCTTGCGCTGCCAAAATCCGCGCCTGAATCTCGTCCAGCTGGGCGTCGTCCATTTTTGGACCATCAGCAGTGGTCAGCCAACCCAGATATTCCGCGTAAAATGCCTGCTCATGTGACACTGCCGAACCAATTCCCTTCGCCAAATCGCCATGCAGCGGCACCAACTTAGCATGCACATGCGCCACGCCCGTCCCCTCAAAAATCAACGCCACTCGCGGTGTATCAAAGGCCTGCTCCAAAATATTGGCAACCTTTTTCACCGCCAGCATCATCTCAGAATACAATTCATCGTCCAGAGAAAAGACATAATCACCTGGATTTTGTTTTGGTATCACCACAGTAAAGCCTGGCGTGTTTGGAAACGGCGTCAAAAATGCCAAAAACTTCTCGTCCTCCCAAACTTTCCAAGATTTCATATTGCCTGATACAATGTCGTCAAAAATTGTGTGATTCATACTCCTCCTTTACGCAAATAAATCGTTCAATGCCTCACTCACCGTTGGATGAGTGAATATTTGGTCACGCAGTACAGTATATGGCAGGTTATTATCCATTACAGTTTTGATGATATTAATGACTTCTGGTGAGTTACGACACAATAAACTAGCGCCCAAAATTTGTTCAGTGTTTACATCAATTACCGCACGCAACAAGCCTGTTGTAGCATTATCAACATGCAGGCGTGGAATCGCCATAGCAGGTAGCTCTTTTACGATAATTTCGCGCCCCGTCGCACGCGCCTCAGCCTCTGTCATACCCACCCGACCTAGCGGCGTTTGCATAAAGACCGCGTACGGCAAGGTTTTTTGTTTGGCGCGAGTGTACAGACCATCACCCAGCAACTGGCTTCTCACAATCCGAAAATCATCCAGCGACGCATAGGTAAATTGTGGCCCGCCCGTTACATCGCCCATTGCCCAAATATGCGACCGACTAGTGCGAAGTGTTTCATCAACCACAATTGCCCCGCGCTCATCCGTCGCTACACCAGCAGCTGGTAAATTCAAGCTCATCGTCGCTGGGCGACGGCCCGTAGCCATCAATACCGCATCATAACCAGCGTAATCATCATGATTTACTGTGCGAATCGTCGCAGTAGACTCACCCTCAATCGCTGTCACATCCACGCTAAACACAATCTCGATACCCTGCGCCTGCAGCGCTTCAGTAGCAGCCTGAGCAATTGTTGGATCTTCACGCGTAAGCAAGGAATCACCCCGCTCAAACACTGTTACTTTTGTACCAAGTTTGGCATAAGTTGAGGCGAATTCTAGCCCAATATAACCGCCACCAATGATAGCTAGCTGTTTTGGCTGCGTCATTCTATCCAGCAATTCAGTACTGGTATATACAAACGGCTTATCAACACCTGGAATATCTGGGATGATTGATTCAGCACCGGTGTTAATAAATATCTGCGGTGCACTCACTACTAGCTCGTCGTCACCCGCCACAACCTTCACAGTACGATCATCTACAAACGATGCCTCACCTTCAATGACGCTCACCGTTTCACGATCTGCGAGCATGTGATAGTTCTTCTCATTCAACCGCGTCACTACCGTTGTCTTATGTGCCATCGCCTCATCAAAACTTTGATGATGTTCGGCTGCATTGACTAGCACCTTAGTAGGAATACAAGCAATATTAATACAGGTGCCGCCATACATCTTTGGCGACCGCTCCACCAGCGCTACCTTTTTGCCCGCATTTGCCAGCGCTACCGCCAATGTCTTGCCAGCTTTGCCAAAACCAATAATAAGTGCGTCAAAAATTGTGTGATTCATACTCCTCCTTTACCTGCCTTGTTTATATTTTACCATCGGTGGCACATTGTGTACAAATGTTTAAATTACGCTGCCAAGAGAGCCAGCGCCATCATCGGCCCAACACCAAGCGCGATATTCACTATCCAGTGTGCCACCGCCATCGGCGCTAGGCGCTGCTGTCTATGCACAATTATACCGGCAGTCATACCCCACGCCATAAACATTAAGCCATAAATTACCATTCCACGCCAGTCGCTGGCGAACATCATGTGTTGCAGCCCAAACAACAAACCTTGCACGGTAATCGCCACCGCAATTCCCCACCGCTTGGCCAAACCATTTTGCAACCAACCGCGGTAAACAATCTCCTCAATCGGCGCATTAATCAAAAACAAAACCGCGCCAAATAGACTGGTTGTCATCAAGATTTCTTTTGGCAATCCTGGGCTTGATTTGGCAAAAATATGCTCAAAATTCTGAAACATTTCCGCGCCAAACATCAAATACGTACTAACCATCAACACAATCACCATCGGTATGTAGGTTACAAACAGCCAAAGAAATCCCCAACCGATATCCTTACCTATGCGACCTTTTTCAAACCCAAGATACTGCCACACCGATACCTTGTGGCGACGAAACTCCCGCCAAATAACAACACCACAAATAATATTAACAAACGGAAAGTACAGCGCATCAAGCGGCGGAAAATCATTGCTAATGCCCGTCAATTTTAGTACAGCATAGGTCGTCGCTGCCAGCACAAACATTGCAGTAAGGCGAATCATCACTAACTTAAACGGGCTTTTGTTTTGCGATTCGTATACTGAATCCATATATTATACTCCTCTTGGGTCAACCTTATGATTTATAGTGCGTCTTATACAACATATTTGCCACCTCAAGGCTCTGATGAAAACCAGCAATGTAGTCGTTTGGGTGATCCGCCAGCTCCTCTTTTAATTCGTCGAGACCAATCCACTGCACGGCAGCAACCTCTTCAGATTGTAACCTAAAATCCTCTACAGCTTTATCACAGGGTACGTAATACCACTGGGCAAAATAACGGCGCTGACCATCAACAAATATCTTAGGACCCGCCTGCGGCTCAATATCCTGCAGCCCAATCTCCTCACTAAGCTCTTTGCGAATATTATCGTCATAGCTCTCGCCCTGTTCAACCGTTCCCGCTACGCTTGGACCCCATTTTCCAGCCTCATTTGAGTCAGCCGGGCTACGCCTTGCTAGTAGAAACTGACCCGTAGCATTGACAACCCAAGCAGCCGACACGCGATAAATATCATGCCCATGAGAAAGTTCCGATTTCAGCTTTGCGCCAATAACCGCATCTTTCTCGTCAACAATAACCCGTGATATTTCCATTAAAACTGCTCCAAAAAATCCAGCTTACCGCTCTCAAAATGCCGCACGTCCTCGATGCCGTATTTCATCATTACCAGCCGGTCAATGCCGCAGCCAAAGGCAAAGCCGGTGTATTCATTCGGATCGATGTCGGCAGCTTTCAGTACGTTCGGGTGAATCATGCCACAACCCAAGAGTTCGATCCAGCCTTCGCCCGAACAAACCTTGCAATCCGGATTTTTGCCCTCACAGAACGGGCAGCTCAATGCAAATTCAAAGCTTGGTTCGGTGAACGGGAAATAAAATGGGTTGACGCGCACGTCAAGTTTCTTGCCGTAATATTCCTGCAAAAACTCCTGCAAGGT
Organism: uncultured Candidatus Saccharibacteria bacterium; assembly: GCA_963526655.1. Lineage (GTDB taxonomy): Bacteria > Patescibacteriota > Saccharimonadia > Saccharimonadales > Saccharimonadaceae > Nanosynbacter. Next base: position 620 of record CAUROB010000033.1, on the reverse strand, counting down.
GGCAATCAGATTGCCGACGTTAACCCCCTTGGCGACATACACGCCCTCAACTTGATAGAACGTGTGCTCGTGCCGCGCGTCCAAATCTTCGTTGCGAAACACCCGGTCGGGCACGATGGCGGCAATCGCCTCGCCTTTTTCCAAATTGCCATGATATTTTTTCAGTACGCGGTTTTGCATGGTCGAGGTGTGCGCCGGCGCAATCAAACGGTCGCCGTTAGCGTCAGTCTCTTCGGTCATGAAGGTATCGTAATCATCACGCGCCGGGTGACCCTTTGGAAAGTTCAAGCTCTCAAACATATGAAATTGATCGTCAATCTCACGCGACTCTTCCGTCACGAAACCCATGCGATTGAAAATGTCAGAAATACGCTCAATCTCGGCGCTCAGCGGGTGAATCGTACCCCACTCACTCGGCAGTAATTCAGGCCGGGGAGCATTGACGTCCATAGGCGCCGTGACGTCAATTGGCGGCAAATCAACTTTTGATAGTTCATCTTCACGAGCCGTAATCGCCCGCTCCAACTCCTGCTTCAGTTCATTAACTTTCTTACCAAACGCCCCGCGCTCCTCGGCTGGTAACGTCGCAATAATGCCATATAGTTCCCGCAGCTCTGCGC
>CAUROB010000032.1:0-9812 GCA_963526655.1 uncultured Candidatus Saccharibacteria bacterium | reverse complement strand
CGACTATACCTTGAAGAATTATTGCAAAATTTCATCACCAACGCCCTCAAATACACCCAAAAAGGCTCCGTCACCCTCATCATGAAGCGCAGCGCTGGCAAAGTATACTTTGGCGTCAAGGACACCGGCATCGGCATCGGGCGCAGTGATCAGAAAAAAATCTTTGACCGTTTCTTCCGCGCCGAAGATTACCGCACGCGTGAAACCAGCGGTACTGGACTAGGGTTGTACGTGGCGGCCAAACTAGCCCGCAAACTCGGCTGTGCCATCAAACTCGAAAGTCGCCTCAATCACGGATCAACTTTTAGCTTCAGTCTACCACCGGCAAAACCAGCAAAAAAGCAATAATACCGCTCAAACTTGCAATGCATGCATTTTTTGTGCTAAGCTATACTTGACAGTCTGTGAAAAACAGACTTTTTAATTTGGGAGAAACACATGGCAGAAAAGGGTAAGCAGACAGGGAAAACCACCGTACGTCGCATCAAGGCAACGGATGATTCCCCTAAAAAAACCGTCAAAAAGAAACCAACCACCAAACCAGCACGCGCTATTCAAAAGACTGAAGCAGATTCAGGCATGCGCGACTCATTTGTTGGTTATTTCAAGGGAGCATGGGCTGAGCTAAAAATGGTTCGCTGGCCGACCCGCACCAACACCTGGATAATGACTGGCACCGTGATTGGCTTTACGTTGCTGCTTACCACATTGATTTTATTACTTGACGCTGGATTTAACTGGGTCTTTGAGCAAATTTTGAAATAAAGGTAAAAGGAGTTTTTTATGGCAAATAATCGTTACGACTCAACCCGTCAGTGGTACGCTATTCACACCTATTCTGGCTACGAAGAGAAAGTAGCAGAATCCATTCGTCAGCGCATCAACGGTGTTGACATGGCAGACAAAATCTTTGACGTCATGGTTCCTAAAGAAAAACAAATCCAAATCAAAAACGGTAAACGCAAAGTCGTTGAAGCCAAAATCTTCCAAGGCTATGTTTTGGTGGAGATGAATTTGACTGATGAGACGTGGTACATCATCCGCAACACGCCTGGTGTGACTGGATTTGTCGGTGCAGACACCACGCCAACACCAGTTTCTGACAAAGAAATTGCCAAAATCAAAAAGCGCATGGGCGTCGAAGAGCCAAAGCACCAGATTGATTTCTCAGAGGGTGAAGTTGTTTCCATAACCGATGGTCCGTTCAAAGGCTTTGACGGTGCGATCGCCGAAATTGACCCAATTAAAGGCAAAATCCGTGTCATGGTCAGCATGTTTGGACGTGACACTCCAGTTGAACTTGACGCTTTGCAGGTGAAAAAAGTCTAACACGTAGACCAGACAGTCCAATTTATCAATTATTATCAAAAGGGTGGAGAGGTTTTACCATGAGCACACTAGAAATGCCGCGACCCAATGATGATAACTCCGAGGAAAACGAGGGGATCATACAGCCCAGTGACAACACCACCCAGGAGGCTACCAAAGCCTCAGAAGAATGGCTAGAAGCACTAGGTGAGCCTGATGGCAATGAGTTAGCAGATGCCTCCCGTAAACATCTAGCTGCCATAAATAGTTTAATCACAACCTTCGAAAGACTATCTGCCAATCAGACTATTGATGAGCAACAGCGTGTTCTAAATAAGTCCAGCACCTTATTAAATATGCAGTATCTCCCAGCATTACGAGAACTCGCCACCCATTATTTACAAGACTTACCGACAACACCAAAGCAAAAGGAATCTTTGCTCGCTTGGTTTGCCGATCTGATGGAAAGCGATAGACAGGCAGTTATGGCTGCAGCACATGCCATCGCTCCAGACAGTATTCCAGAAAAGCAGGCAGATATACCAGCGCAAGCTAAACTATATGTAAACCAACTATACGAGGAGTCCGTAGAAGAATGTGAAGAAGACCTCTCACGTATGCCTGCTTATTTTGCTGCCAATTTTGCAATATCCCTGGGGCAACACCAGGCCAATATGATAAATTCCACATACGACAGCATACCTACCGTATCAAAAGAGGCACAGACACCAGAGGACGACACTCCTCCACCTGAAATCCCAACCAGCCTTGAAATCAAAGACCCCAAAATAGCTCGCATGTTGATGTTCTCAGAAATTGGCAAAGAGGTGGTTAAAGCCTTTACTATCGCTGGCGGCGTGGCAAGCGGCATCATTATCGGCAACGCAGTCACGCGCTTTTTCTCACGCAAAAAATAATGCATCGCACATCAAACTACCAAACATCTTTGGCTTGCACGACTTCACTGGTGTGTGCCAGATAGTGCTGCAGCAGAAAGATGATTAACGCCACAGTGATAAACACCAATAAAATGACCACTACCCAGAGATTACCCATCTGCAAAATACCAGCCAACAAAACCGGCACCGTCGCCACACCACAAGCCAACACTTTACCCACCAGCAACGTCACCAAGGTGACGGGACACTGACAAAACCGCACTGACCGCTTCAACATCCGCGAACCGCCGCGCCCTAGCCAATAAGTGAGAGCGGTGAGGGTGATGAGCAGCACCAACGCCGTAGCAATCCCCAACGCAGCACTCAACAGCTGAGCCGTCAACGGCTCTGGCTCTGTCGGCACTGTCTGCATCAACGGTTCTGCGGTGCGCAAATTGATTGATAGCCCAAAAAACTTACCGCGACGAATCAGCCAAACTACGGCGGACAGGGAGATGATTGCGTAAACAAATAGGAGCAATGTGTAGCCCACCGCACCAAACGCGTTGATGATGCGCTTAATCGGGAGCGGGCCTCGCACGTTCATGCTTGAATTATACCATACTTTTTTGTATAATACCTATGTTACGCACACTTTCAATACGCTTCAACTAATTTTGAAAGGGTTTATCATCATGGCAAAGAAAGTCATTGGAAATCTAAAACTACGTATTCCAGCTGGTCGCGCGACTGCTGGACCTCCAGTTGGTTCAACCTTGGGTCAGTGGGGACTAAACATGATGGATTTCATCAATCCATTTAACGACGCCACCAAAGATTTGATGGGTAAAGACGTCATTGTGCACATTCAAGTGTTTGAAGACCGCACTTTCGCATGGAAATCATTGGGTCAGCCAGTGGACGACATGATCCGCGAAAAAGCCGGTATCCAAAAGGGTAGCGGCAAGCCACACACCGACAAAGTTGGTAAAATCACCCGCGCTCAACTGGAAGAAATCGCTGAAGTCAAAAAAGACCAGCTCAACGCCATCGACACAGACGGTGCCGTCAAAATCATCGCCGGTACTGCTCGCAGTATGGGCGTTGAAGTTACTGACTAATCAGTTTCTCGCGTCAACTACAAATTACTCTCGCTCAGGCGGGAGTAATTGTACATTATAACCAAATATGATATAACATGGGTATGGATCTGGCAGAATTTGCAAAGCTATCAACAGAGAACGAAAGGGGACTCAAAGACACTATCAAATCCGTTGTCGGTGCAGTAGCCATTACCTCTGCTTTGTTCATTCCGCCAGCGATCATACTGAAGGAAGCGGCCGATACCGCTGCCAATTCTATTCACATCAACACCGAGCCCACTTCGGTACCTTTAACTGAAAAAACATCATCAACCCAAGGTCCAAACCAAACACCACCAACTCCTAGAGGCTTTTTGCAAACTATCATCGACAATATTGGTGGTTAATCTAACGAAACAATTCAATGCTCATCACAAATACCGTATCCGACCCCCGTGTGTCAGAGGCACTCACTAGTGCCAAATTGGTCGTCCTCAGAACCGACACCATCTACGGCATCGTTGCTGCCGCGACTAACCACTGCGCCATGGAGCGCCTGTATCGCGCTAAACATCGTCCAGCTAACGAATCCTGCATCATCCTGGTCGCCAACATATCAGACATCCCAGGTTTAACTGCCGCTCAACGTCAGCACTACCTGCAGCTGAATGCTGAGCGACCGACCAGCATCATTGTCCCAGCCAGCAACGATTTTCCACACACCGCCCACCAAAACGGCACGCTAGCTTTTCGACTGGTCACTGGAAATTTGGCACGTCTCATCCACCAAACCGGCCCCTTATTTGCGCCCAGCGCCAACCCAGCTGGTATGCCACCAGCCAAAAATATCACCGAAGCCATCAATTACTTCGGTGATATAGTGAGTGTCTATGTCGACGGTGGGAAAGTGACGTCCTCAGTCGCGTCACGCATCATCAAGCTACAAGCCGACGACATCGTCACTATTCGCGCTTAACACAACCTACATCTGAACAAATGGTCGCGCCAGCTCGATGTCAGGGCGCAGCTCTGAGATACGCATCAGCTCATTGTACTTAGCGATGCGCTCTGAACGGGACATTGAACCAGTCTTGATTTGTCCAGTTCCCAAGCCAACAGCCAAATGCGCAATGGTGGTATCTTCCGTCTCGCCAGAACGGTGGCTCATCACCGTGTTCCAACCAGCTTCTTTGGCCATCTTAACTGCGGCGATGGTTTCGGTCAGTGTACCAATTTGGTTCGGCTTGATGAGGATGGCATTGCCAGCTTTTTGCTCAATAGCCTGTTCCAGACGCTCGACATTGGTTACTAACAAGTCGTCGCCAACCAACTGCGTGGTACCACCCAACTCCAGCGTCAACTTCTGCCAACCGCGCCAGGCTTCTTCGTTCAGTCCATCTTCGATGGAGACGATTGGGTACTGTGCACGTAATTCTTTATACATCTTGATCATCTGGTCAGTGTCCAGTACGCGGTTTTCCGTGGACAAATTGTACTGTTCAGTCTGGCTCTGATAAAACTCACTGGCAGCCACGTCAAGCGCAAAGGCAAAGTCACGCTCCAGCAAGTACCCAGCCTGTTCGATGGCACGGCTGAGCAAGGTGATTGGCTCAGAATTACCGTAACGAACGCGAGGTGCATAGCCACCTTCATCACCCACAGTCGTTGGGTAACCCTCTTGTTTGAGAACTTTTGCCAACACATGGAACACCTCGGCGCTCATGGTCACTGCGTCTTGCATGGTTGATGCACCAACGGGGATGATCATATACTCCTGGATGTCTGTCGCACCCAACGCGTGCTGACCGCCGTTCATGACATTAACCATCGGCATTGGGAAGCTCATCTGCGGGTTACCAGCCAACGTGTTGATGTAGGTGAACAGTGCCACACCGCGTGACGCTGCTGCTGCTTTGGCAGTTGCCAAACTGACCGCCAAGATGGCATTTGCCCCCAAACGACCCTTGTTTGGCGTTTCATCCAAGGTGATCATCTTTTGGTCGATAGCTTCTTGGTCAAACGGGCTCATACCGCGCAGTGCGTCAGCGATTTCCGTGTTGACATTTTCAACTGCTTTTAGAACACCCTTGCCACCAAATGGTAACTCATCGTCTCGTAGCTCTACTGCCTCATGAGACCCGGTGCTAGCCCCAGAGGGAACGGCAGCCCGACCAAAACAGCCGTCACTCAATATGACATCTGCTTCAACCGTTGGATTGCCTCGAGAATCTAAAATTTGACGTGCTCTGATGTGTGTAATTGTAATAAAGTCCATATGATCTATTGTATCAGACCACGCGATAGACCACTAACTGTAGTGTACGTCAGCAAATCCTGTCTCACCTGAATGGGTTATTATACCCGACATACAGCTAGTTACTGTCACCGTCTTACCATCCCGTGAACCGCGCATCTTAAGAGGCCCTGCGCAGTGACTGGTAAGACGGTCTACGCCAGCTTGTAATTTAGCTGACTGCCTGTCAAAGCTGTCTAATATCTCCATGACCTCTCTTTGTTTATGGGCTGTAGCACTAGTAGCCATTTGACCTATCTGGTCATCTGTCAATGACACCAAGGCCTCATGGCCCGCCTCTCTCATCATCAGTAAACGCTGTTTTACTTGTTCAGTATCTATACTCAGGCCTTCTTGTACTTCTTGGCGCATACAAGCTATTCCCCCAAGATTGTGCTTTAGTACTGGACAATCTCGACACTTCCTAGGGACCGTAGCCATATCTTCGCCAGTTAGACCTGCACCAGTCATAATGTCATCAAAGGTCACATCTACGTTTGCTTCATCATGCCCACCAGGTGTGAAATTGCTCTTCTCGCGTTCCATAGTAATTACACATATTATCACATTGTTGCCAAACACGCAACTATTCCATGGAATGAGCTCACTACTATTGATTTTTCTGCAATTCACTGGTATAATATATGTACATGAGCGAAGCACCATTTACCAGTCCCCAAAAGCGACCAATTGATTTGGACGGTCTGATGGACATAGCTTACACTACCTTGGATGTACCAGACGAGGCATTACAGACAACCCTGAACCATCAACTATTCACCCCTGACTTACTGAGCAAGCCGGTCGACATCACCGCCATAACCTCCCACAACAACAGTGACGGCGAGCCTACCTTAGGTATTGAACAGTTCTCAGAAGCAGTCGCACGGTTTGAGGTCAGTTCAGAGCTGGGCGAACGCACGGTACGCTTGGCGCTCGATAACGGCGACCGCTTGGATGTATCTCACATCATGGAGATTCGTCAGCAAGAGCCAGAAGAGCCGTCAGACTACGCCGAACTAGTTTATGATACCGGTGGACTAGTCAACCGAGTTTTGTCGAGGAAATCATTCAACAAGCTTGACCCCGAACAACAGCAACTCATCATACAACGACTCACCGAAAGAGCTACCAGAGAGTTTGATGAGCTGCTTGCCGACTCAGAGCATTGTCAAGCCATTGTGAATATTTTTAAACAAACCGAGCCAATCATCGCTGACAAGCTCGCTGTATTTGTGCCGGTCGTTTTAGAAGACGGGGAAGCCAAGCTGCTACCCAAACTTCATATCGAAATGACTCACGGTGCAACAAAGACCATCGTACCGTTTGATCAGCTAGCAGATATTGACCTCATTTATCACGAACAGAGAGATGAAAGCCAACCATTTGATTACCTGGCGACTTTTCAGGACAAATGGCGCAGTCAGTCAATCGAAGCAACCGAGTATCTACTTGCGGACAGAGCCACTGACTTGAGCCAACGCAATATTCCAGCTGAACGCGTCACTAAACTAATGCAAGCTGAGGCCTCAGAGCTATGCGCACAACTCATGGCTGATGAGAATTTTTTAGCGGAACATATGCTTGAGCCAGGCGAGTTTTATGTTGACGGAACATTCTACACTGACAACAACGGTGAATGGCAGGAGATGTTTGATGACCATACTATCAATGCCAAGCCAGAACTGCACTGTGAGGAGATATCCGGACAGTGGCGATTTGGACTACGGCTCATCTCAGCAGACGACAGCCCACAAGCAGACGTGTTTGTGGTACCAAGCAACACCTTCGTCACGGCCTTTCGGCGTTCGACACACGAGCCTCATTGAAAACAGTCACCAAAACTGATATAATACCATTCACAATAACAATCAATGTTGGGAGGTGAATTCGGAGGAACCGAGCACCGATTGTACCACAGAAAGGATATCACTCATGGCCAAAAAAGCCGAATTGCTAGAAAAAGCAGCAGAACTAAACCTAGAAGTCAGCGAAAAGAATACTATCGCTGAGATTGAGGCTGCCATTGCCGGCGCTGAAAAACACGAAGTCCGTGAAGCGCACGTCGCCAAAGCAGGCAAGCGCAGCCAAAAAGCTTTGGACGAAGCTGAAGCTAAAGCAGAGAAGGAAGCTCGCAAAGAAGCAGGCGACACCACTCCGCAAGACGAAGACGCTGAAGCACACATCAAAAAAGGTCCAAAGCCAGTCACCCGACCACGCCTAGAGCGCCGCGGCAAAAAATACCAAGAAGCTGCCAAAAAGATTGAGAAAGACAAAGTCTACACCCTAGAAGAAGCCTTGAAGCTGGCGACCGAGACCAGCCCAGTCAAATTTGACGCATCAGTGGAGCTGCACGTTCGGCTCGGTGTTGACCCACGCCAGGCAGACCAAAACATTCGCTCAACCGTGTCACTACCTCACGGTACTGGTAAAGAGGTACGCGTCGCAGTATTTGCACCAGAAGAAGAACACGCTGCTGCCAAAAAGGCTGGTGCCGACATCATCGGTGATGAAGAATTTTTGAAGCAGCTGGACAAAGAAGAATTGAACTTTGACATCTTGGTAGCAACGCCACAGTACATGCCAAAGCTTGGTAAATACGCTCGCTTGCTCGGTCCTCGTGGCTTGATGCCAAATCCAAAGTCTGGCACCGTAGCAACAGACGTGGCGACTGCCGTCACCGAAGCCAAAGCTGGTAAGGTTGAATACCGCGTCGATAAACAAGCCATCGTTCACTTGAGCGTCGGTAAGGTGTCGTTTGGTGCGGACAAATTGCAAGACAACGCCCGCGCATTTTTGAGCAGCCTGAACGCCCAAAAACCAAGCAGCCTCAAAGGCGCCTACGTCAAAAGTGTTGCCGTGACCACCACCATGGGTCCTGGTATCAAAGTTGAAAACAACCTCTAGACATAGTTAATCTCGCAGTTTAACCCATCAAATCCCGCCGATCATGGCGGGATTTTTACTGGGGGTGACGTCGCCGAGATAGCCGTGAGGGTATTGCATTTTTCTATATTTTATGCTAGAATACTAAAGCCCGTTGGATGCTGATGTGCTAGAGTCTTCATGATTCGCTTGCCAGCCCAGCTGGCCGCGAACCAAAGAAGTACTTTAACATCTGTATCCATTCCAACTCCCTATCATAGGAGATTTCCCATGCCGTTCAAAAGACGTGGGCTAGCAGCGCTATTTACGCTGCTAGCTCTGCTATTCGGTTTGTCAGGGGTGGCAGCTGCTGCCCCCGAGAAACCCGACGACATGACGGCGGCAACGTCGTCGTGCACTCCCCGGCCCATTGGGCCGGAAGAAATCAGCGCGGAGTACATCCGCGCTGTCGACGGTTCTTTCGAATTCAGCGCGTATGAGCGCGTTGAGTTTGGTTTTGGCCTCTCCCTTGAGGAGGGGCACTGTGAAGGTGACTCAATCACCTTCACCCCGCCCAAGGAGCTGGGGAGCAACGGCTCCCCAGTCGACTTGACCACAGACGGCGGCGAGGTCATTGCCCACGCCGTCTACACCGACGGTAAGGTCAGCGTCACGCTGACCGATGCCGTTGAAGTGAGCGATCACTACGCCTTCGAGGGACACGCCTGGTGGCGGAGTTCCTTGGAGGACGTCCTCGTCCCGGGCGAGACCCGGGATCTCCTATGGGACTTCGGCGGACAGATCCGTCGGACTCCTATAAAGGTTGCTGAATGCCCAGGTTGCTCGCAACCCGAAACTTGGGCGTCAAAGTGGGGGTACGTCCATCAGGACGACCCCTCCCGGGTAACGGTGGCGGTGGCTCTACCCACCGCCACTCAGAACGACCAAGAGTTCCTGGTCCGCGACGTTCTCACGTCGCCGGGTCAGGCATTTAACTGCCCCACACCAGCCGGTCAGGCTGGTGTGTACTCGAGAGCGGGCGTCTGGGGTCAGCCCCAGTACACCCGCTACGCCCCGGTTACCGTGGTGGAGTGCGCCTCCACCACCGTGACCGTCAAGGTTAAACTCGATGCGGGCGAGAAGGCTCGCTTTGAGTTGAACCTGTCCATGGACCCGGGCGACCCGGGTCCATGGACGGACAACGTCACGGTTACGTCCCAGGATCGCTCCTGGGACGCCTCCGCCACGGTGCGGCGGCCGGAGGCGGGAGGTGGCGCAAGCTACCTCCTGAAGCCGCCGGAGCCGACACCATCACCGAGCGCAACGCCGACACCGACTCCAACCCCGGAGCCCACGCCGACCCCGACACCATCGGTGACGCCGTCG
>CAUROB010000031.1:0-9939 GCA_963526655.1 uncultured Candidatus Saccharibacteria bacterium | reverse complement strand
AAGAGCAATTTATGCAGATTTCCAAAGAGTGGTGTGGCTTTACCGGCGGCCAGGCTGACACCCTGCGTAAAGCGGTGGGTAAAAAGAAAATCGACCTGATGAAAAAGGTCAAACCAGAGTTTGTCGAGGGCGCAGTTAAGGTTGGTGGTGCGACCAAGGAAATTGCTGAGCAGTTCTGGGATGCACTGGAAGAATTCGCTAACTACTGTTTCAATAAGTCGCACGCGGCGTGTTATGGCTTGATCGCCTATTGGACGGCGTACCTCAAGGCGCATTATCCTGACGCCTTCATGGCGGCGCTGATGACTAGCGACCAAGACGATACCGAGCGCCTAGCTATCGAGATGACCGAGTGTAAACACATGGGTATCGAAGTGCTCAACCCAGATGTCAATGAGTCATTCGTCGAGTTCGCGGTGGTGCCTGACGAAAAGAAGATCCGTTTTGGCATGGCAGCAGTCAAGGGCGTTGGTGTCGGCGCGGTCGAGGAATTGTTGCGCGCCCGTGAGAATGGCAAATTCACCAGCATCGAAGATTTTGCCAAACGCGTGTCCACCAGTAAGTTTAACCGCAAAGCTTGGGAATCGCTCATTAAATGTGGCGCATTTGACAGTTTTGGTGATCGCCATGATTTATTATTTAACCTAGACACCATCACTGCCTTTGCTCAAAAAATCCAAAAAGAAGCGGCTAGCGGGCAGACTGATCTGTTTGGCATGTTAGGCGATGATGCAGCTGTGGCTCAGCCGACCATGCAATTGATGCCGTCGCCAAACAAAAACGAAAAGGAATATTTGACGTGGGAACGCGAACTAATGGGCCTGTATATTTCGGCACATCCTTTGGACGCTTACGCTACGTACTTGCTTGAGCAAACGCAGCCATTGACTCAGTTGGTACCAGAATATGATGGCCGACTCATGACAATTGGTGGCATCATCACGAACGTTCGCACTATCATCACCAAATCTGGTAGCAAAATGGCGTTTGTGGGCCTCGAGGACAAATTTGGCGAAGGTGAAGTGATCGTTTTCCCAAATTTGTATGAGCAAGTTGGTGCCAAGCTCGTCCAAGACGCTGTTATTCGGGTGACTGGTAAAAATTCAGCCCGCGACCGTGACGGTAATTTGGGGTCAGAAAGTAAGATGATTGCTGATGAAATTGAGGTTATTACCGACAACGATATCACTAGCTATGAATCGACCGGTCGTAAAATGGATGTACCAAAAGTAAGCGCCCAGTATAAAAAAGAAAAGCGGGCAAACTTCCGTGCTCAAAAAACCAAGGCTGCTGCTCCGGCTACCGCCAAATCGTCAAATCCATCCAAACCAGCTACCCGGCCGGCAGCTCCCGAGACGCCACCTGCGCGCTTGTTTCTGCAAGTAAAAGACCCGAGCGACCACGATAAACTGATTTCCCTCAAAAAGATCTGCTCAACATCGCCAGGGATCACCGATGTTGTGTTGGTGCTTGGCGAGAATGACCACAAGTCCGCCATTCGCTTGCCGTTCAAAGTCGATCCAGCAGCTCAGCTACTTGAAGAGCTAAAAGCGTTGCTAGGCGAAGAATGTATCAAATTGACATAATCATCAGCGACACATCATCTGATATAGTGCCATGCCGCAGGCGACGCTGACATTGAATGATTCTTTATTACCAAACATTGGGATCTCGACTGTTGCGGCGCAGCGCGCTAAATGCTCGGCCGATATGCCATCAACTTCTTCGCCCAGCAGCAACGCGAACGCTTCTGGCGCAGTAAAATCTGGCAGTGAAATGCTGTCTGGTGCTTGTTCCAGTGCGATGACTGGTAGGCTATCCGTATGCTCATTCTCTTCCAGCCACTCCTCCAGCGTCTCGTAGCGCCTAAAGGGAATCATTTGCTCAGCGCCCAATGCTGTTTTGTGAATTTGCTTGGTTATTTTCTCAACAAGATGCGGCAGTCGCGGGTCTGGTTGATTGATGATGGCCAAATCTGGAAACGGGGTATAGCCACTGATGACAATTCGCTTTACTCCCAGGCCTTCTGCTGTGCGAAAGATGGCGCCGACATTGTGCGTCGAACGGATATTGTGCAAAATGAGCGTAATTTCTGGTCGCATGAACTCATTATATCATTCGCTAAATCATAAGCACTTTGCTATAATGTTGGTGATGGATGAAGATTCTATTCAAGTACGTCGTCGCCAGCAAGACGAAGATGCTACCAGGAAACGAGCGTCAATTTTAGGCTTGCAATATTTAGATACCCGCAGTTTTGAGGCTGACTTGCCGCTGGAACGAGACATTTTGACGATTGAGGAAATGTACAAAGGTCGCATCATTCCTTTGGCGCACAACGACACTGATTTGTCTTACCGCTTTGGTGTAACCTCACAGACGCCTCAGTCGTTGATTGCTAAAATGACGAAGGAATATCGCGACGTTGGTAAAGTTGCGCACTTTTTCTTGATATCAGGCGCTGCTTTTCGTTCATTTATGTTGCGGTTTGATCCGCCAAAGAGCATCGTCTATGATGATATCGAAATTGCCAAAGAGGGTGACAGTGAAACGCTGCAGCAGGTGAGTCAGACCTTGGCGACCGTGAGCTCAAATGATGTCTTTAACTACATCGTTGATCAAGCTGACAGATTAGGCGCATCCGACATTCACATTGAAAATCAGCGTGAGTCAATCCGCATCCGCATGCGTGTTGATGGTGCATTGCATCCAGTGGCTGAGCTCAGTCGTGACCGCTACCGTGTTATCATGGCTACCTTAGCTTCCCGTGCGAATATTTCTACGGCTGCGACCGAACCGCAGTCTGGTCACATGCAGCAGGAGATCTATCGTGACGGCGCTTCACACCTCCTAAACTTGCGTGTTGAGGCAGTCCCAACAGTGTATGGCCAAGACGTGGTGATGCGTTTGTTTAACTTTGATACCGCCATGTTAAATCTGGACCTATTAAGTATTACTCCGGCTGAGCGCGCGCAAATCGATGAAGTTATTTCACACCCACGCGGTATGGTTTTGATGGTTGGTCCGACGGGTTCTGGTAAGTCAACCACGCTTTACAGTATCTTGAATGCTTTGAACACTACCGATCGTAAAATTATCACCCTGGAAGATCCAGTGGAAAACACCATTCCTGGTGTCACACAAATCCCCATCGATACGACAGTTGGTCAGGAATTTGCCGACGGTCTTCGTAGTGTGCTGCGTATGGACCCGGATGTGGTGATGGTTGGTGAGATTCGTGATAACGAAACTGCCCGCACTGCCATCCAGGCGTCAATCACCGGACACTTGGTCTTGAGTTCATTCCACGCCAATTCAACGGCGGCAGCGTTTAGTCGTATGATTGACATGATTGGGCAAAACCCCATCTTTAGTTCGGCGGTGCGGCTACTGATCGCTCAGCGATTGGTCAGGCGGCTGCATGACGAGAGCAAAGAGGAGTATGAGCCAGATGAGGCGACTCGCCGTTGGGTGAAAGAGACGCTAAAAGGGATTCCTGACACGGTTGATTGCCCAGATTTGGACACATTTAAGTTGTGGCGACCAGTGTCAACGCCAGAAGCGCCATTTGGTTATAAGGGTCGTATCCCCGTGATGGAACAGCTGATTGTGACTGAAGAAATTCAGAAGTTTTTGCGTGGAGACATTGTTGATATCCACGCCGAAGCTATTGAAGAAGTTGCTAAAAAGCAGGGGACTATTACGCTGCTGCAGGCTGGCGTACTGGCGGCGCTTCGCGGCGAAACCACCATAGAAGAAGTGAACCGCGTCATTTAGGCGCGGCTCATATATTTTAGTGAAAGACTTATTACTGTATCACTGCAGCGACGGTTGACGGCACTCGCTCATCAAATGGTGAAGGAATGATCTCATCAGCAGTTGGGTTCTCGACCAGCCCAGCCAATGCTTCAGCAGCGGCCAGTTTGTGCTGGTCAGTGATTTTTTTCACGCCGTGATCGAGCGCTCCGCGGAAGATACCCGGAAAAGCCAAGGAATTATTCACTTGGTTTGGAAAATCACTGCGACCAGTGGCGACAACAGCGGCACCGGCTTGTCGAGCGACGTCCGGCATGATTTCTGGCACTGGGTTGGCCAGGGCAAAGATGATTGGATGCTCGGCCATTTTCTGCACCAATTCCGGCGTGAGTAGCCCAGCGCGCGACACGCCAATAAACACGTCCGCATCAGTGATGGCGTCTTCAATTGAGCCAGCTTGTGAAGCGTCGATGTACTCTAGTAGCGCAGTTTTTTCCGCATTCAAATCCGTGCGAGACGCGCCGACAATGCCGCGGCTGTCTACTGCAACAATATTCCTTGCGCCGTATAGATGCAATAATTTAATGATGGCCGTGCCAGCTGCGCCCGCGCCAATAACTACAAATTTACAGTCAGCTAGGCTTCGCCCGGTTAGTTTCGCGGCGTTGATTAGACCCGCCAACACCACGACCGCTGTGCCGTGTTGGTCGTCGTGAAACACGGGGATATCCAGCTCAGCCTTGAGGCGCTCTTCAATCTCAAAACACTTTGGCGCAGCGATGTCCTCCAGATTGATGGCACCAAAACTCGGCGCAATTGCCTTAATTGTAGCGATAATTTCCTCTGGTTCGTGAACATCCAGCACAACTGGCACAGCGTCAACATCGGCAAAATGTTTGAACAGCAGTGCCTTGCCTTCCATGACTGGCATAGCGGCTTTTGGCCCCAAATCGCCCAAGCCCAAGATGGCCGAGCCGTCAGAAATCACGCCGACCAAATTATTCGTCCAAGTATATTTTGGCAAGTTTGCTGGGTTTTCGGCGATTGCTTGACTGACCGCACCAACGCCCGGGCTATAATACGAGCTCAATTTATCGCGGTCCAACTCCTCTTGGTCGCGCAAGCTGGTAGTAATTTTACCCTTATATTTTTCGTGTAATTCAAGTGCTAATTTGTTGTAATCCATATCACTATTGTACTCCATATGGCAGGTTTTCTCCATCAGCTCGATAGATCATGTAATTCGTACGTCCATATAACCGTCAGGCTCCTTGTATAGTTTCATATTCTATGCTAAAATACACTGAAGTTGTACAGAGTTAAATTATTCAAGCTTTGTTAGGTGTGGAGCCGCAGGGGTACAGCTGCGTGGCCAGCCGTGACAGGTTTGGAAGATAGGAAATATCATGAGTTTTGAGTTAATCAACAAAGTCAATCAAGCACAAAGAAAGCAGGCAGTTGTTGACGCCCGCAGCGGTGACACCGTTCGTGTCTACCAGAAGATTAAAGAAGGTAACAAAGAGCGTATCCAGATGTTTGAAGGTGTGGTTATTCGCACCGACAACAAAGGCTCGCACACCTCACGCATCACCGTTCGCAAAATCGCCTCAGGTGTCGGCGTGGAAAAATCATTCTTGCTGCACAGCCCACTGATTGAAAAGGTGGAAATCGTCCGCCGTGCCAAGGTTCGCCGCAAGTTCCTTAGTTTCCTACGTAAGCGTTCTGGTAAATCAGCTCGCCTGACTGCCAAAAACTTTGACCGCGTGGCTGTCAATAACGTGCATGACGCCAAGGCTGAAGCGGAAGCTGAACGCTTGAAAGAGGAGGCCGCACAGGCTGCCGCTGCCAAGCAAGCTGAAAAAGACGCTGCTCAGGCAGAACTTGACGCCAAGGCTGCTGAAGTAGAAGCTCGCCATGAAGAAGCGTAATTGGTTTTGAGGCAAACAGACCGCCCTCTCTAGGGGGCGGTTTTCTCATGGTATAATGCCAGTATGTCAATATTTCATTATATCTCTGTGTTTGCTCCGGTAGTGTTAGCGGCTGTCGTGCCGTACATGCTACGCTGCCATGGCTTTACCAACGAAACAAAATACCGCTGGTTGTTATATTGTGCGTGCGTGTTATTTTTCATCTCGTGGTATCTGCCGTCGCCGCTCATCGAGGGGCGAGACACCAGTTTTACTACGCATTTTGTGGGCGGCGGAGTATTTACCGGGTTGTTATGGGTGTACCTGGTATTGGCGATGCGCTGGCGGTCGCACTGGCTAGTGATGGCGTTTTCGGTGTTTGCGTTGGTGTCGGCGCTGGGCTGCATCAACGAACTGGCGGAACTGTATATGGTGAAGACAGGGCTAGCGCGTATCACGCTGGATGATACCAGCTGGGATATCTTGGCGAACACATTGGGTGCGGCGACGGTGTGGCTGGGCTGGATGGGCTGGCGGTTCATAAAAAGAAAATAGCCCGTCGAGAGGCTCAAACAGAACAGTTGATAGTCTGTGAGCCGTCTCGGCGGGCTGTGACAGGCTCTCTTTAACGAGAGCCTGGGTAGATTGGACCGCCGGCCAGTAGATCTAATAACAAGATCACACCGGCCAGCAGAGTGTCCACAATGGCCAATAAGCACGTGAGTGCTATTAAAGCAGCCATGGCCCATGCCACCACAACTAAACACCTCCTTCCTAGTTCGGTGTGTTTAGTACTCTTTTACTATACCATAAATTATATAATAATGCAATAAGTTAGACTGTCTACTTCCATGTTACTGATGTGAGTCGATATTTATCTAATTTGAGGACCTAGTACTCTGTGTAGGACGCAACCTTTTGTTATAATGATGGGTATGATTCTCGGCATTGATGAAGTTGGGCGTGGGCCATGGGCGGGACCGCTGGTGGTTGGCGCAGTGATTTTGGGTGGTGCTGAGATTGAGGGGCTAAATGATAGTAAAAAATTAACCAAAAAACGCCGCGAGGCTTTGGACGAGGTAATTCGTGAGCAGGCGGCTGCCTGGGCGCTGGGCTGGGTGAGTGCCGGTGAACTTGACGATGTTGGTATGAGCCAAGCGCTGCGGCTGGCAACGCGGCGAGCGGTCAAGCAAATTCAGTCGCAGTGCAAGGAGAAAAATTTGGCATTTGATGAAATTATCATTGACGGGACGGTCAATTTTCTGGCGGATACGGCGCTGGAGCGATACGTGACGGTGATGGCGAAAGCTGACGGTTTGATCCCCAGTGTGTCGGCAGCATCGATTATCGCCAAAGTAGCGCGCGATCAGTACATGACCGAGCAAGACGTGGTCTATCCAGGGTACGGCTTCGCGTCAAATGCTGGCTATGGCGTGGCCAAGCATCGTGTGGCAATTGAGCGGTTGGGTGTGACGCCACTACATCGGTTGAGTTTTGCGCCGCTACAGAAGTATGTGGAGGTGGGTTCGCTACCGCCCTCCGCCAGAGTACACTCTTCACTCGCATCTCCGCTGGAGACGTCTCGTGAGCGTTCGGCTGAAACGTCCACTACTCGCGACATTGGCAACGTGGGTGAACAGGCCGCCGCGGACTGGCTGACAGCGGATGGACATGAGATTATCGCTCGCAACTGGCGGACGCGGTACTGCGAAATTGATATTGTCAGTGTGAAAGATGATGTGCTGTGGTTTACTGAGGTAAAATACCGCAAAAATGATGATTTTGGTGGCGGGCTGGGGGCGATTACCGCCAAAAAACAGCGGCAAATGCGCTTTGCAGCTGAATTATTCATGGCAAAGCATCCGCAATATGAAGGATGCGACATGCGATTATTGGCGGTGGCTGTCGAGGGTAATCCGCCGACAGTGCGAGAGCAGGTGGTGTTGGAGTAAAATAAAACCAAAGAAAATAGCCCGCCGAACGAGCTCAAGCTGAACTCTGTTGTTCAGCGAGCTATTTTCTGGCGGGCGGTTAGCCCTCTCGCTCGTCCTCTTCGGCAATATGCCGATAGAGGATTAGACGCTTCTGATCCGGGAGGTCTATTGCGTAGACCTTCCCTCCCCTCGTCTCGAGAAAGGGGGAGGTTTTCTTGAGAGCGATCAGTGCCTCCGCGAGGCGCTGGTTGTCCTCTATTAACTCTTTGACATGGTGGTATGTTAAAGAGTCAAAAAGGTTCCTCTCAGTCTGGTCTCTGTACGAGCACCAGATTAGTACGGTGGCGTATACCGCCATGGCCAGCAGAGCTAGGGTAATATATCCTGCCCTCGCTATGATACATGCCGCCACAGTAGCGGCGATCAGGACGACATACTGTACAATGAAACGCTTCATGATCCCTCCTCAGGACCATCACTCAAGCAAAAAGGGCAACTTCACGCCCTTTTTTGTGGAAACTCGAGCGAAAAGCTAATATATTATATACCACTAATAGAATAAAATGTCAAGATATTTTGTCAAACATGTGGCGTAATATATCACAGCGTTGTTTGCAAAGCAGCGAGCACGCCCGCCTTGTCTCGCTCAATCAGCTCAACTCGTGCTGCGATTTCCGTGATACCTAGTTCAATCGTTCTGGTCAGGGCTGGGATACTCAGCATCGGCTCGAAGAAGTGGCGAAAGTCAACCAGTTCGTCGCTCGTTGTCAGCCCGATGGCAGCGTAGCGGATGAAATCATCGTAGCTTTTGTCGCCAGCAAAGGTTGTTTCAACCCACGTCCAATTGTCCTTCAGCCAATCCCAAGTGAGCTGGCGGCTTTCGTGGGTGCGGATGAGATAGACAAACCAACGGCTGGCATCTTGTGGACGAATGACGTCAGGGCGCTTGATATTTGTAAGGATTTGTTGCGCAGTTTTAGGGTTTTTGGTGGCAGTAAGTCCCAGGGTAATGTCAGCCTGTAGATCGTTTGATGGCGTCTGCTGGTAAGTCTGGAACAGGCTGTTGATCATCTCTTGTGTCTCAAAGTGCCGTACATTGGCACTGATGATCAGTGAACGGATTTCTGTTGGTAATTTGTCAAGAGGCTGGCTGTCGAAGCGTCGCTTGGCCTCTACCAGCACTGCCTGGTCCTCGCTATAGATCATCAAGCCCAGAGCAGTGACGCGCCGCTCGCGGTCGTCGTCAGATTCACCAGGCGTTTCGTCCCAGCCCAGTTCGTCAAACGTAGCACGGGCAAACTCACCAGAAATTTGCCTCAAGCGGGCTTTGCCATCGTCATCATCGTCAACAAATTTGCGTAGCTCCGCCAGTGCACCGGCTGCCATGTCAAAAACCTTTTCATTGGTTTCATGTTTCAGCGACAGCGCCAGTGGTAGGAGTGAAGCTGAATTTTCACATCCAGCCCGAGCTAGTAGCGTGGCGTCTTGGAGTAGGCAGATTTTGTCTAACGTCGGCAGTTCGTGAATGTTGGCTAGTAGTTGCTCACGAGCAGCGGTATCGTATTTGGTCACGAAATGCCCGTTCAGTCCGCAGTTCAGCTGTAGCGGTTTTTCAATGGTGAATGTTTTCTCACGTTCAGTTAAAATTTCGTCATCAAGTGGTTGGTTGGTGAACAATGGAATCGGCCACAAGGCGTCGGATGGCTTATGATCGCCAATGAAAAAGCGTTCTTGGTTTAACGTGACAGTAGATTGCTCAGTCGAATTGTCCTGCTCGACTCGCACGATTGGCAAGCCTGGCTGGGAAATCCAAGTGTTCATCAAATCAACAACTGGCTGGCCGCTGGCTGTTTCTAATTCCCGCCACAAATCATCGCCAACAGTGTTTTGGTAGGCGAATTTTTCAAAATATGACTTTAAACCAGCTCGAAACGCTTCCTCGCCGATCAGCCGCCGTACCATCACCAGTAGCCGTCCGCCCTTGGCATAGACGATTGCTGGATCAAACAGCGTACTAATCTCGTCTGGGTGATTGACATCGGCCTGCACTGGCTGCACGCCGTCCAAGCTGTCGCGCCGCAGTGCCGCAGTGACTTCGCTCGTTGCAAAATCCTCCCACATCCGCCACTCGGGATGTAGTGCGTCGACCGCCACGTATTCCATCATGTTAGCGAAACTTTCGTTCAGCCACAAATCGTTCCACCACTGCATGGTCACCAAATTGCCAAACCATTGATGGCTGAGTTCGTGAGCGATGACGGTGGCGATGAAACGCTTGGACGACTCCGGCGTTAATTTCGGGTCAGCCAGCAGGCAGCTTTCGCGGTAGGTGATGAGTCCCC
>CAUROB010000030.1:0-11286 GCA_963526655.1 uncultured Candidatus Saccharibacteria bacterium | reverse complement strand
CCTTCGCGGATAGCAAAGTTCAAACCTTGCTCCATAGCGATTGGGGCGAGCAACTTAACCTTGAAGGTTACGGTGTCGCCTGGCATGACCATTTCTTTGTCAGCTGGCAATTCAACTTCACCGGTCACGTCAGTGGTGCGGAAGTAGAACTGTGGCTTGTAACCCTTGGAGAATGGAGTGTGGCGACCGCCTTCTTCCTTCTTCAAGATGTAAACTTCAGCTTCAAACTCGGTGTGTGGAGTGATGGTGCCTGGCTTACACAAAACCTGACCACGCTCGATGTCGCTGCGCTCGATACCGCGTAGCAAAATACCAGCGTTGTCACCTGCTTGACCCTGGTCAAGAGATTTCTTGAAGGCCTCGATACCAGTCACAACTGATTTTTGGGTTGGCTTCAAACCAACGATTTCAACTTCGTCGTTCAATTTAACAACACCCTGCTCGATACGACCAGTTGCCACAGTACCACGACCCTTGATTGAGAAAACGTCCTCAATTGGCATGATAAATGGCTTGTCCATATCACGAACTGGCTCTGGGATGTAGCTGTCCATAGCGTCAACCAGTTCCATGATGGCGTCTTCGTACTTCTCATCGCCTTCAAGAGCCTTCAAAGCTGAGCCCTTGATGATTGGAGCGTCTTTGTCAAAGCCGTTAGCTTCCAGAAGCTCACGAACTTCTTCTTCGATCAGCTCGACCATCTCTTCGTCAGCCATGTCCATCTTGTTCAAGAAGACAACCAACTTAGGCACACCAACCTGCTTTGCCAGCAGCACGTGCTCACGAGTCTGAGGCATTGGACCGTCAGTTGCAGCGATAACCAACACTGCACCGTCAACCTGAGCAGCACCGGTGATCATGTTCTTGACGTAGTCGGCGTGACCTGGCATGTCAACGTGCGCGTAGTGGCGCTTTGGTGATTCGTATTCTTGGTGTGAAGACGCGATGGTGATACCGCGGGCTTTTTCTTCTGGTGCGTTGTCGATCTGATCGTACGCGATTGGTTTGTTAACTGCGCTTGGAAGGCGCTTTGCCAACACTGCAGTAATCGCAGCGGTCAGCGTCGTCTTACCGTGGTCAACGTGGCCCATTGTACCCACGTTAACGTGCGGTTTGCTTCGGTCAAATGCATCTGCCATTTGTAGAAGTTCTCCTTATTTAATTATTATTTCACGCGGGTATGACCAATTAAAGGCTCCACGGCGTATGCGCTTAATTATAGCGGGTTTTATAATATTTCGCAAGGAAATCGTCTCTGATTTTATAAAATGTACCGTTCGGAAGGTTTAGGTGAATAGGATTAGCGTAAATAGCGTCACGAAACGTCCTGTTCAGTGCGTCGTGACAAGCCGATGATGTCGCGAGCGCGCACCAGATAGAACATATCATTTTCACGGTCGCCTATCATCAGCACTGGCTCACCAAAACTCAGCGGTAAGTCCGTAACTTTTTGGATGTTTCCATCTAGACTTGGCGGTTCATTTAGTTCTAGGTTCCACACCGTTAGACGATCCGCGTGTAAGGTAAACGGCTCAGCACCCTTATCATCGCCGACTTCTTGCAACGGAACGTCGCTCCACGAAACAACGTTCAATAAATCACTTGGTAAACAACGATACGCCATGACCGTACATTCGCCATCAAACTCATGCGGATTGTCGATTAGCCCCAGTACACTGTGTGCCTCATCGTCATATTGTTTTAGTATCTCAAGCTGCTCTTCTAGAGAAAACTGATAGAATGCCTCCTCGAACACACCTCCAGCGTCCTCAGCAATATTATGCAACTCATCAACGGCAAATTCTAGATCTTCCGCGCCATTGTCCAAGTTTTCAAACCGTAATAATTTGTCACGACTAGGTATCACATAGACATTTCGTGATTGACCGTCCAACTGATCAGATACCGCCGCTTTTACCACCGCGTGAACTGATCCATCGTATTCAACAAACTTCGTCCCACCGACGGACACTCTATCGCTGTCGATAAATTCAGGTTTCAAACTACCATCCGCGTCATTCTCTACCAACACAAAGCCCGACAAGCTGACAGCATCAAGCTCACCGACGTACGGCAACGCATCGTTCAGTGTTTGGACATGTTCACGTAGCGTGTCCGGAAAGTCAGCCTTATCAGTGTGTGAAAGATCAGTCGCCAGTTCCCACGCTAACTGCTGAAATTCCTCAGTAAAAACCGTCTCAAACAAATCCGCGCCATCCTCAATACCTTCCTCATCAGTTGGCATGATGTCCACCACGTCTTTCACGTCAACTCGAAACAGTATTGACTGATCCTCTTTGTCAAACATCTCCAGGACTGGGCGATTGCCGCGCCAAGTAAAGATTGGTAGATCACCAAAGAGGACTTGCTTATCTGCGTCAACATCAACACCATATTCATTCGCACCAACTCGCCGAATGTACGCTTTACATTCCACCTGCACGCCAGTACCATAAATCATTTCACTCAGCATCGTGTTCAAATCACCTATCAACTCCCTTTTGGACGCGGCATCTTGAATATCATTGACCTCTACGACTTCTTCAGTCTTATCGACATAATGGCGCAGTTTGCGGATGTAACGTGGTACACCGCTGATGTCGGGCAAGATCTCTGCTACCGCAATTGCTTGTCGGTCGATTGGGAAATAATAATCCATCGCCGTATCATTCTGCACCGTACGCACACATAAAGCCGCCATCTCCTTGGTGTACGTAGCAAATGGCACTGACTCATCAAGGTCAATCTCCAGCGACGTCACCACGTCCGCCACACCCTCAACAGCCTGTAGACCGTGCGAACCGTCTTCAGTTTGGGCGTAACCGATGACCCTCACCCGCTCACCTTCAATTTCGTCCGTACGCATTACTCGCTCAACATCACCTAGCGCTCCAGCCTCTTTCTCGCTGCCAAGTTGCATGTTAGCCATGGCAATCTCCTGCCAATTCTCCGGGGACAATCGACCCAAGAAATTGACACCGGTCTCTACTTGTGGTGATTTCATATAGTTGTATCGTATACCTCTATAGCCTAAACTTCAAGCATAATCATCGCTCCATGCGGTATACTATAACCATGAGCAAGAAAACGCTGGTTGAGCTTGACCCATGGTTGGCGCCGCATGAAGGTGTCATCAATGCCCGCGAGGCGTATGTTTCGTCGACGCTTGAGAGGGTTTTGGATGGAAAATCGCCGGCAGAGTTTGCGCTAGGGTTTCATTATTTTGGTTTACATCAGACAGCGACAGGCTGGACGTTTCGCGAATGGGCGCCGAATGCTACGCGCATAGTAATGGTTGGCGATTTTTCCGATTGGCAGGAGCGCGAGGAATTTGCCCTACAGCCTGGCGCACATGGTACATGGAGCGTTGATTTACCAAACCATGCGCTACATCATGGCCAGAACTATAAGCTACGCGTCTATTGGCCAAATGGCGACGGCTGGCGCTTGCCATCATACGCCACCTACGTCGTCCAAGACAATGATTCGGTGGATTTTTCGGCCGTGGTCTGGCAGCCTGATGAGCCATATCAGTGGCAGCATGACGTTCCACCTGCGCCGCACGTGCCGTTGATTTACGAAGCGCATATTGGCATGAGCAGCGAAGAGGAAAAAGTCGCCAGTTTCAATGAATTTACCGCGGGCGTCCTACCGCGCATCAAGCGAGCTGGCTACAACACCATCCAACTGATGGCTATCGCCGAACACCCGTACTACGGCAGTTTCGGCTATCATGTTACTAATTTTTTCGCCGTGTCATCGCGGTTTGGCACGCCCGATGATTTTAAGCGGTTAGTTGACGCGGCACACGGACTGGGGCTGCGGGTTATCATCGACATCGTCCATGCTCATGCCGCCAAAAACGAGGTCGAGGGCTTGGGCAATTTCGCGGGTAATCCGACGCAATATTTCAAAGCTCACGACCATCCAGCCTGGGATTCGCGGCTGTTTGATTATGGCAAGCCGGAAGTGTTGCACTTTTTAGCTAGTAATTGCCGCTGGTGGTTGGATGAGTACCATATTGATGGGTTCCGGTTTGACGGTGTGACGAGTATGCTATATCACGACCACGGTTTGGGCAAAAGCTTCACCAGTTATGATGATTATTTTGCTGACGATGTTGATAAGGACACCCTGGTCTATCTCAGGCTGGCAAATGACGTCATTCACGCTATTCGCTCCGATGCCACAACCATTGCCGAGGAAATGAGCGGGCTGCCCGGGCTGGCGGCACCGGCCGAGCATGGCGGTTTGGGTTTTAATTATCGATTGGCAATGGGTGCGCCTGATCTCTGGATCAAAACGCTGAAAGAAAAGCGCGATGAAGATTGGGATTTGGGCGAGCTGGCACATACGCTGAGTTCGCACCGCCCAGAGGAAAAAGTCATCACTTACGCCGAGAGCCACGACCAGGCCTTGGTTGGCGACAAGACGCTGATTTTTCGGCTGATCGACAAGGCCATGTACTGGCACATGGATAAAGTCGACCCCGACCTGACCGTGGAACGCGGCATAGCCTTACATAAACTTATCCGCCTACTAACAGCTGGGCTGCACGGCGGCGGTTATCTTAGTTTCATGGGTAATGAATTTGGACACCCTGAGTGGATCGACTTTCCGCGTCAGGGTAATCATTGGTCGTTCAAGCACGCGCGACGCCAATGGAGTTTACGCGACAATGGTTTTCTCAAATACCAATGGCTGGGCGAGTTTGACGCTAGCCTGATGAAGCTCATCCAAACCGTTGATGACCCTGGCGTTCACTATCTCACCATTCGCCAAGATGACCACGTGGTTAGTTTCATGCGCGGTGACCTGCTGTTCATCATCAACTTCTCACCCAGCCAGTCACAAACGGACTACGTACTGCCAGCGGCGGCTGGGTCATACCGAGTAGCCCTCAGTAGCGACGACCAACAATTTGGCGGTCACGGACGAGTCCAGCAAGACCAGCGGTATTTCACTACACCAGGGCCGCATGGCGACAATGTACGGGTATATCTACCAGCACGTAGTGGACTGGTCCTGTGTAGAATTGACTAGGGTTTGACGGTTTGTTTGAACATAAGCGGTATACTTGACTTTTTTGCTTTAGTATGGTATCATACAAGTAGCTTTTCATTCGCCATGAGGCGTTTGAAAAGAGTACTTGCCCATCAGTCCATCTTTTTCCGAGTCTTTGAGAGGAGGTGAAAAAGATGTACTTTTTAGCTGGATTTTTTGGAACAGCGATCGTAGTGCCCACTGTCAATTTTTTATTGACAGTGCTGGTACTTGCTACTCTGCGCTCACAGCGTAAGCGCAAAGTGTTCTTGTGCGCCAAGGAACACCTGGTGTTCTTTGCTATCCTGGGAGGCGGTCTATGGATCGCCCTTCACTACAATATACAACATCCCTTGGGAAATGATATCCCAAGTGGCGTCCTGGCCTCTATCCTAATAGAGGCCTGGGTCTTTGTACCAAGCTGGGCACGCCTGAGTGAGCCAGGCGCGTCCAAAGCCCCCTGGCTTCAGCTCTAGTCTGAGCTAGGGAACTTGGGCAAGTAACTTGCCCACCGAAAATAGTTCGCCGAATCGGCTCAACCTGATTGAGTGCCTCATAGCATTCTCGGGTTGACCAAACCCGATTCAGCTTGAGCCAGTTCGGTGGGCTATTTTCATGTCATTGACTTTTTTATAAATATGTGCTATATTATGAGTTAGCCTGTTCAGCACCTCTCATGAGGTTGCTGACTGCGCTTCGCCGCCAAGCCAGATGCTTGGCGGCTTGAGGCGCGGAAAGGCCGCACCTCAAAGTCTTCAGAAGGGGGGTGGGTACAATGCCCACCATCAAGAAAACATGCCTCAGCATCATCGTGCTGACGATGATGCTGCCGGCACTAGCTGGACTGCTAGTGCAGCTAAACTTGTATGCACCCAGTGCGTTATACAAACCCGGCATGGCTCTCTTAGAGGTCGGCGTGATAGTCGCCGCCCTCGCTGTGGCGGCCTTCTGGCCGTCTTCACTTTCAGTTCCTCCCATCGCTTCTGACGAAGAGGAGGAGGATTGTTCTCCAGAAGAACATGAGAGGCTCCGCGCCAGCAGAGGCGCATACTAAAAATCTGTCAAATCGCGGAAACACCGCGTCCCCGCACATGTTGCGGGGTTTTTCTTGGCAAAATTTTGATAAAGTTTGATACACTAATTATTGATGAATAAGATCAATAAAAAAGTACCAGAAATCTTACTACAGTCACTCGGCAAAATTGCTCGCCTTCCCTTGCCAATTCCTGCGCAAGTGATCGAAAAAATTGACGAAAGTTTGACACCGAACATGCGTGCCTTGCGGCTGGTTCTGACTATCTCCGAAAAGCTCCTCAGTATGGGCGTGTCGGCTCGAGATGTGGTACACATGATGCTTGGTATCACCAGAACTTACTGCAAACAGCCAGTTCACATGGACATCAGCTCAACGCTCATCACTGTGTCGCAAGACCGCGGCATCAACCGCGAACCACTGACCTTGATTCGAGCGATCACTCTGGTGGATGTCAATTATCAGACCATCCAAGCGCTGCAGACGTTGTCCCGAGAGATCCGCTACCAGCACATTCACTTGAGTGAGGCCGAGGAACGGCTAGAAAAGATTATCAATCCTGAAAAACGTCATCCCCGATCTCTCGTCGCCCTATCAGGCGGCGCGTTGAGTGCTGGTGTGGTGGTGATGTATGGCGGCAGTTTACAGATGGCACTCCTGGCTATGGCGGTCGGCACACTCAGCACGGTTGCCATGCGGCTGTTGTGGCGTGTCGGCGTGTCGGTATTTTTCACGCAAATCATCATGTCGCTCTGTATCACACTCATCGCCACTGCTGTTGTCTGTGTCAATACCAAGTTTAATTTGGCATTCAATCCGACACTGATCGTGATCGGTGGAATCGTCCTATTGGTGGCAGGCATGATGATCGTTGGTGCGTTTCAGGATGCAATCGATGAATATTACGTCACGGCAAACGCCCGACTGTTGCGAGTGCTGATGGCAACCAGTGGTATCGTGGTTGGCGTAGCTATTGGCCTTCATATTGCCACCAGATTGGGTATTAGTTTTCCAACCACCCCAGACCGTTTGACATTGGTGGATAATTATACGCAGTACATCGGTGCGGCAGTCATCGCTTCAGCATTCGTCATTGGCAATCACGCGCCGTTCTTTGGCACCATCCTGGCCGGTCTTGTGGGAGCTAGCGGTTGGGGGCTATTTCAGCTGTTGACTGACGCCGGCTGGGATGTATTACTGGCGAGCGGTGCAGCAGCTGCAGCCATCGGTTTGGTGGCAACCTTCATGTCCCGACTGTGGCGCATCCCGTCTTTGGCTATCATCGGCGCGGGTATCGTGCCGCTGGTGCCAGGTTTGTCGTTGTACAATGGCTTGATGGGTACCATCAGTCAGGCGCCATCAGACCCAGGCTACGTTGTCGCTTTGGCCAGTTTGGCACGAGCTGTCATGATTGGATTTGCTGTTGCTGTAGGTGCGTCATTTGGTAATGCCGTTGGTCGTCCCATTCGCAGTCAAATCAGGAAGCTTTTTGTTGGGATACCGACGACTGCAGAGTAGTAGCTGACGTTTGGACAGCTTGTTGGGTGAATCTACTGGTCAGATAGAACCATAGTGCCCCAAGCCCACCAGCAGCGGCCTCATAGACCACGAATGAAAATTCTCGGTGCACAAATCCTTGAACGCACGCCATGACGGCAGCTACTGACAGCCCTAGCATGATGCTTTTTTGCTGGCGTGTGAACAAGCTGGTGGTAAATGGTAGCATAAATGCGTAGAATGCAAAGACGATGATGGACAGGCGTGAAAAGATATAGTGCAGCCCGTGTTGAGTATCATTAGGGAATATGGCTATAGCCATGCCGCAAAAAGCTATGGTTCGCAGTGCTACCAAACTCAACCTGGCAGTAGTTACCGCCTCAGCCTGCTCCAAAATGTCAGACATCGACTCCGCCAAGCACCACATGATGATTGCCATCATGGCAATGGAAATGTTGAATACAAATGAAGACAGCTCACCGCGCTCGCCCAGAGCGCTGAAGCTCCAGTTTACCCATTGCGGCTCTGAGGTTAAACATGCCGACAGAGCGATCCCCGCCAGAAAAACGAGTGTCATCCAAACAGTCAGCCTGGCGGGCGCAAGCTTCTGGGTTGACAGAATGAATGATTTCATGAATACATTATATCATATGAAAAACCCCGGCTGTTGACCGGGGCTTTTGGTGATTATTTGTTGCGCTTTTCGATGATCTCTTGGGCAACGTTTGGTGGAACTTCCTCGTACTGAGCCAACTCCATGGTTGACGCAGCGCGACCCTGTGACATCGAACGGATGTCTGAGGTGTAGCCAAACATGTTTGCCAGTGGCACGAAGGCCTTGACCAATTTGGCGCCGCCCATCAAATCCTCCATGGTATCAATGCGACCACGGCGTGAGTTCAGGTCGCCGATGATATCACCCATGAACTCTTCTGGGGTGGTTACTTCAACTTTCATGACTGGCTCAAGTAAGATTGGCGTTGCTTGCTTGATACCTTCGCGGGCTGCCAATGAACCTGCCAATGAAAAGGCCAGTTCTGAGGAGTCGACATCGTGGTATGAGCCATCATACAGGGTTGCTTTGACGTCAACCACTGGATAGCCAGCGATAACACCGCCTTCCAAGGTTTCACGAATACCCTTCATGACAGCTGGGCGGTACTCTTGTGGCACCACACCACCCTTAATTTCGTCAACAAACTCAAAGCCTTTACCAGCCTCATTTGGTTCAAAGCGTACCCAGACGTCACCATACTGACCACGACCACCAGACTGCTTGGCGTGCTTACCCTGGACTTCAGCCTTGCCCTTAATTGATTCGCGGAAGGCCACCTGTGGCTCACCGATGTTCGCTTCAACCTTGAACTCACGCTTCATACGGTCAATCAAGATATCCAGGTGCAGCTCACCCATGCCGGACATGATGGTCTGACCAGTCTCTTCGTCAGTGTGGATGCGGAAGGTTGGATCTTCCTCAGCCAATCGTTGCAAGGCCAATGCCATTTTCTCTTGGTCAGCCTTTGATTTTGGCTCAACGGCGATGGATACTGGCGGCTCTGGGAATTCGATGCTTTCCAAGGCGATTGGGTGCGCTGGGTCAGTCAAGGTGTTACCGGTACCAGTATTTTTCAGACCAACCACCGCAGCGATGTCACCAGCAGCGATCTTGTCGATTTCCTCGCGCTTGTCAGCGTGCATTCGGACGATACGACCAATGCGCTCTTTGTCGCCAGTCGTGGTATTCAGGACGTAGCTACCAGAGTTCAAAACACCTGAGTAAACGCGGATAAAGATCAATTTACCAACAAATGGGTCGGTCGCAATCTTGAAGGCCAAAGCACTCATCGGTTCTTTGTCGTCTGGTTTGCGGCTCACTTCGTCGCCAGTCTTTGGATTTTTACCCCAAATTTCGTCAACGTCCAACGGACTTGGTAAATAGTCAACCATCAGGTCAAGCACCTTCTCGACGATGACACCGCGGCCGTCACCACCAGTCACCAAGAAGAAGTCACCAGCCAGCACGCGCTTACGCAAGGCAGACTTCAGCTCGTCGATAGTAATCGCCTCTTCACCCTGGTCGAGGAATTTCATCATCAATTCGTCATCAGCTTCAACGGCATTTTCCACCAACAAACTGCGGGCGTTTTGACATTTTTCTAACATGTCTGCTGGGATTTCACCCTGCACCAACTCATGGTCAGCAAAGTCAGTATAGGTGTACGCCTTCATGTCGATGAGGTCAACCACACCATTGATGGTCTTTTCAAAACCAATCGGGATGTGAATTGGGAACGCTTGCTTGCTCAAACGGTTGTGAATTGATTCCAGAGATTTCCAGAAGTCACCACCAGTTTGGTTAATCTTGTTGATGAAGCAGATACGCGGCACACCATATTTGTCAGCCTGGCGCCACACGGTCTCAGACTGTGCCTCAACGCCCATCTTACCATCAAACACCGTCACTGCACCGTCGAGGACGCGGAGTGAACGCTCCACCTCGGCGGTAAAGTCGATGTGCCCTGGGGTGTCGATGATGTTGATCTTGTGACCCTTCCAGAAACAAGTCACCGCTGCCGAGGTGATGGTGATACCACGCTCTTTTTCCTGCGCCATCCAGTCAGTGGTGGCACCGCCATCATCACCCTTAACGGTACCGATTTTGTGGGTCAAACCAGTGCGGTACAAAATACCCTCAGTTGTCGTCGTTTTACCGGCGTCAATATGGGCGATAATACCAATATTTCTAAAATTTTTCAGCGGAACATTCGTCTCTGCCATAATTTTCCTTTATATTACGTTAATTTGTCGAGATCTTTGGTCAATTTTTTGGCACCAAAAAACTACTCTTGTTGCCAATTATACCAGATAGTCACAGAAAATAATAGCTCGATTTTATGGGTTAGTTCTCAAGACTTTCTTGGCAATAGCCCAGCAAGTCGTCCCAGTCCACTCCACCAGCATTAGCCTCGTGCCTCATCTTGTACGCGTCACACTCTTGCAATTTGAAATTAGCATTGCGTAGAAAGATGCCTAGACCTGTTTTAGTAAAGATTTGTCGATCAATTTGCGGGGTTGCTTCATCAATCCAGGATTCTACTATTTCTTGCGTAGCTGGGTCCATCAACGCCAGCCCATGACCGGAGAGTTCAAGATACCGCTCCGCCAGCTTGTGTAGTTCATTCATATCGCCCGGCTTATGCATTTGACTCTTCAAATCACTCGGTACTAAGTCCTTGGGAGATATGCCGGTATCGCGAAGCTGCTCTTTGCAAAGCCCCAGGCCGATAACTGTACCTTTGGCGGTCTCAATCATGACCTTTACCGGATCATGGAAAGGATTACCAGTGGATAGATCCCGTGGATTTATGATGACCCCTAGCCCTTTAGCTACCCTGCTCACCATTTCCTGCGCGCTATGTGGTTGTGCGATATCATCAAGAACATAACCTAATCCACTCTGACCTCTGTGGGTCTCCTCAAAAGCTGCTATATCCTCCTGCATTCGCTGGGCGGCACCAGTAAAGTCAATATAGCAATTATTCTTTCGGTCGGGTGAGAATTGTTGTTCACTCATCTTTTGATAATATCATAATTAGACATAAAATGCAAATCCGCCCCAGATTACCTGGAGCGGACGATGTCTTGCATGCTCAGATAATTAGCCGCGAGCAAAGTGCGCAAAGGCACGGTTGGCTTCGGCCATCTTGTGGGTG
>CAUROB010000029.1:0-11426 GCA_963526655.1 uncultured Candidatus Saccharibacteria bacterium | reverse complement strand
CGGGCGCTGATTTTCGATAGTTATTATGATGATTATCGCGGGGTGATTTTGTACGTCAGGGTGGTTGACGGCCAGATCAAAAAAGGCGAATCAATCCACATGATGGCAACTGGCGCGAACGGCTTGGCGCTAGAGGTCGGTCATCTCAGCCCCAGCATGATCCCCGACCCATCGCTTGATACTGGTGAGATTGGCTACATCGTTACCAACCTCAAAACTACGCGTGAAGCACGGGTGGGTGATACGGTGACGTTGAAGAAGTATATAGGCTAGCGATGATTGATCCTTGGTTTGACTGTCGGCAAGACGCTAATGGTAAAGATCCAGATAAGCACAGCCTGACGTTAAAACGCTATCATGCTGAGTTGTGGACTAAACCACTGCCTGACGGTCGTCAACTGACTATGCTAGATGAGGGGTCGTACTTAATAGCCAGTGACGGTCGGCGTCAGATTCCTGTTTCGAGCGATAATATGGCGGCTACTTTTAGATCTTGGAAGCGTAATAAATTACTTGTTGAGAAGATGTCGCAAGATGTTTTGATGATAATAGAGGATGTTGGTTGGACGATCGGTTCGGAGATTATCTTCCCCAGCGAATTACGTGGCGGGACACAAACCATCAATCGTGCGAGAGGTTGGCACCGCAAAATTGGTGATCGGTTTGACCTGACGTTAGAATGTATTGCCCGCTGGTATCAAGGTGAAGACAGTCCGCTGGCTGATGTTTTTGATCGTTATGGTGACTTTTTTGAGTGGTTTGGTGATTTTCAGGGCTATATTGATTTTTTCTTGTTGCAAGATTTTGTTAATGACAAATACCAAATTAACATACTGACAGATTTTGATAATTTCCAATCGTCACCGTTGCCTCAGACTGTTGAGCAGTATACAGCATACCTGCAAGGCTTGACTGAGGTGCTGACTCTGCGGGCTGAGCGTATTGGGCGGTATGCTAAATAGCATAGTTATGTTCCACGAAATCGAGGCTGGATAGACATAATTGAATTAAGATGTTATAATGAGCTATGAATAATTTACCGCCAATTACTTTTGCCAATGGAGACCGCGTTCCGGCCCACGTGCGAACTGCGCCGTCTGGAGTAGAGAGGGTTATGTTTGGGAAAAATGTGGAGAAGCCCATGGCACGGCTTAGCTATGTGAAGATTGGCGAAAAGGCGTGCTTTGCCGGTATGCTGTTTCGTGATGCTCCGTCTGAATATCGGGCTGGCACGTCCATGTTGGGATATTTCTTTGAAGAGGCAACTCCTGCGCTTGGTCTTGAGCCAGGGAAAACCTCAGTAATTCGTAAGCCTATCATTGCTTTGTTGCTTGCTAAGTATGGACTCCAACCGGACGTCACATCAGAGACTTGGTCGCATGCTGGATTATTGGTGCAGCGTAATACCACTTTGAGGAACCATCCAGCGCTACACTTCATTGAGGGTAATGAGCCTGAATTTAATGGTGACCAGCACCGTCGATATTATGACATTGTGCCAAACAGAGAGCTGCCTTATATCTACCCATTGGCCTCGCCTTCGAGACGGGTTGATATGCATACGTCGTATACTCCGTAATGAATATAAACTGACGCGGTAAGTCGACGCCATCTCTGTAAAATGCTATAATATAACGAAATGACTGAAAAAATCACCGTCCAACCCCTCCCTGGCTACAAAGAAGTCAAGCCCTTCGTCTACGCGGGCTTCTTTCCGGTGTCCAACGAAGATTATAATGATTTGAAAGAGGCCATCGAAAAGTTGAGTCTGAGTGATTCGGCGCTGCAGTTTGAGCCGGAGAATTCACCGGTGTTGGGCTATGGCGTGCGGATTGGCTTCCTCGGCTTGCTTCACATGGATATCATTCGCGAGCGGCTGGAGCGCGAGTATAATCTGGATCTCATCGTCACCAATCCGAGTACTGATTATCAAGTCAGCCTCACCAATGGCGAGGAGTTGGATATTAAGTCGGCCAGCGAACTACCTGACCCAGCACAAATTACTGAGGTTCGCGAGCCGTGGATTGACGGTGAAATTGTAGTGCCACAAGATTATATTGGTGCGGTGATTCAGCTGATTGTCGCCAAGCGCGGCCGGCAAAAAAACCTTAGCTACATCGATGAGCGGGCACTGATTTCCTTTACGGCGCCGCTGGCAAATCTGCTGACGGATTTTTATGATCAACTGAAGTCGGCCACCAGCGGCTACGGTTCGTTTAACTATGAGCTGGCGGGCTATCAGCCGGAGGATTTGGTGCGGGTGGATTTTTATGTGGCGGGTGAGATGGTTGATGCTCTCAGTGTGATGTGTCACCGCTCTGAGGCGCCAGGCTTGGGCCGGGAAATCGTCAAAAAACTCAAAGACGTGGTGCCGCGCCAGAGCTTTGAGGTGGCGTTGCAGGCAGCGATTGGTGGTAGATTCATTGCCCGCGAGAACATCGGCGCTTACCGTAAAGACGTTACCGGCTACCTATATGGTGGCGACGTCAGTCGCAAAAAGAAACTCCTCGCCAAGCAGGCTCGCGGTAAAAAGCGTATGAAACGCTTCGGCAAGGTTGACATTCCGTCAGAAGCGTTTACAGTGATGCTAAAGAGGGATTAATGATGAAGAAACCGATTATTTACATCGACATGGATGGCGTACTGGTCGACTTTACGTCGGCTTTGACGAGGGTTTCGCCTGAGATGCTCGAGAAGTTTGCGGGTGAGTATGACAATATTCCGGGTGTTTTTGCGTTGATGGATCCGATGCCGGGGGCTCTTGAGGCAGTTGATGCTTTGAAAGAAAAATATGATCTATATATTCTGTCGTCATCACCATGGGAAAATCCGACGGCGTTGGCTGATAAATTGGCGTGGGTAAAGAAGTATTTTGGTGGCGATGGTCGGGAAAATATTTTCTTTCGCAAGGTTGTTTTTTCGTCGGTCAAGCATCTAAGCCAGGGTGATATCTTGATCGACGATCGGACGGCAAATGGTGCGGGCGACTTTTCAGGACGATTGATCCGGTTTGGCTCAGATGAATTTCCTGATTGGCAAGCCATTTTGCGTGAACTATTATAAAGTCGTCAATACTTGGCAAATATGCTTGCTAACATAAGCGACATCGTGATATACTGGCAGCGATTATATTAGACATTGTCATAAAACAATAAAAAGGAGATTATTTATATGGGGTCGCTCTGGGGTAATAGAAAAAGAACGATAGCCCGCGCTGCTAAAGCGGGATGCTTGGTAGTAATCGCTGCGGTGGTTGCGGTGTTTAGTCAGTCAGCTAACGCAAAACAGGTAGTTACCTGGACAGAACAGACTGGCTCTGGTAGCCGTGCCTGGACCTCAATTGCCAGCTCTGCCGACGGTACCAAGCTCGTTGCAACTATGACTGGCGGCTCAGCTTATATTTCAGATGATGCAGGTAAAACCTGGACAGAGCAAGTTGATTCTGGCTCTCGTGCTTGGATTGCGATCACCAGCTCTGCTGACGGTACTAAACTGGCTGGCGTGTACCACTGGGGTGGTTATATTTTAACCTCAGAGGATAGAGGTCAAACCTGGAGAAGTAATGGTATAACCGGTGGTTCTTTTGATTGGACCTCAATCACCAGCTCTGCTGACGGTACTAAACTGGCTGCAACAGCTAAAAACGGCGCAGTATTTACTTCCAGTAACTCAGGCGCAACGTGGACCGCGCAACCTGGTTCAGGCAACCGTGCTTGGACATCAATCACCGGCTCTGCTGACGGCACCAAATTGACTGCAACGGTTAACGGTGGTGCAGTGTTTACGTCAAATGACTCAGGTGTAACGTGGACAGAACAGGCTGGTTCAGGCAACCGTGCTTGGACATCAATCACCGGCTCAAGCGATGGTACTAAGCTCGCCGCGACTGTCAATGGCGGTGCAGTATACACCTCAAGCGACTCAGGTGTGACCTGGCAAGAACAAGTCGCTTCTGGCAACCGCGCTTGGACTTCAATCACCAGCTCTGCCGACGGCACCAAATTGGCCGCAACTGTTACTGGCGGTGTGATATACGTTTCAAGTGATTCTGGTGTAACTTGGGAAGAGCAGACCACAGCCGCAACTGGCGCTTGGTCTTCCATCGCGATGTCTAGCGACGGTGCTCGCATTGCCGCAGCTATGAACAATGGCTTCATCAGTACCGCGACCGTTAAGGAAGCGCCAGTCACTCCACCAACTCCACCAACACCACCAACACCAACCCCGACGCCAACCCCAACACCAACTCCTGCTCAGCCAACCAATCCTGGCGCGCCAGTTGCCCAGCCAACAAAGCCAACTGGCAAAGGTTACTTGGCTGACACTGGTGACAATGTCTGGCCACTCGCTTCACTCGCAGCTGTCGGTATTGGTGCAGGTATCCTTTGGATCGTCAAACGTAGGAACAGCTAAACGCATGGACGAATTGGAGCGGTTGATTGCTGATTATCAACCAACTGAGCCAACCGTCGAGCTGATCAAGAAAGCCAAGATTGCCCTACTGTCTGGCATCTCTGGCGCCGGTAAAGACACCATCAAAAAGCGATTATTGCAGTTTCCGGATTTTAGTAGCATCGTTTCGCACACAACACGTGCGCCGCGCATCAACAATAACCGCCCAGAAGTTGACGGTGTCGATTACCATTTCATCGACTCGACCATGGCTGCACAAATGTTGAGAAATCAAGAATTTATCGAGGCTAAATTTGTTCACGGCACAGTTTATGGCACCTCAGCAGCTGAGATTCAGACGGCCCATGAACAAAACAAGACAGTCATCGCTGATATTGATGTCCAAGGCGCTGCTGAATATGAAATTTTAGCTCCGCAAAGTATCTCAATTTTCATCATACCTCCCGACTACGAAACCTGGCTTACTCGTCTGAAAAGTCGGTATACTACTGAGGAAGCATTTCACGCTGAGTGGCCGAAACGGTTGGCTAGTTCTGTCAAAGAAATGACACAAGCACTTTCTGTACCGTATTATCATGTTATTATTAATGATGACCTTGATAGAGCGGTTCGTGTATGTCATGACATCATCGAACGTGGCGACTTGTTTAATCGGCAAGATGATGAAGCCCGTTTGGCCGCAAGGAGGCTTTTAGAAAATATTCGACAATATAATAATATCGTATGAGTTATCGTCATCAGGTTTCTGACCATATTCAAAAACGAGCTTCGGCATTGCGTCGTTCGCCGTGGTCATTGTCTGCGCTGATCGACCAAGCGTTTTTCTTGTTGGCCGGTTTGGCCTCATTTTGGTTCGGTTGGTTGGTTTGGCGTGAGGGCTGGTATTCTGGTGGCTGGTGGCTGGTAGCGTTTTTTGCGCTGTTTTGGGTTATCATGGCATACTTAGCCTTGCCTCGGCTACACCGTATTTTAAGTAGTTTGTATGTGCCAAATTATTTCATTGGTCGTACGCGGACTGCTGACGGCCTATTGGGTGACCCAGTCAACGTGGCGCTCAGGGGCTCAGAAGCACAGTTGCATCAAGCAATGATTGATGCTGGCTGGACGATTGCTGATGAAATCACCGTTCGGTCAGCTTGGAAAATTATCTTTTTTACGCTGACTGGCAGGAGCTACGCCTCAGCTCCTGTATCATCGTTATTCCTGTTTGGTCGCCGTCAAGACTTTGCCTATCAGCAGGAGGTCGACGGTAGTCCTGGTAAGCGCCATCATGTGCGGTTTTGG
This sequence comes from uncultured Candidatus Saccharibacteria bacterium, assembly GCA_963526655.1. Lineage (GTDB taxonomy): Bacteria > Patescibacteriota > Saccharimonadia > Saccharimonadales > Saccharimonadaceae > Nanosynbacter. Next base: position 5,729 of record CAUROB010000029.1, on the reverse strand, counting down.
CGCTGCCCTCAGGGTTGGTTATTGCCTGGCGGTCATCAGGTTGATTGGCTGGCAGCAGGGACCTACGACAAAAGTGTTGGATTGTCATTGTTTACTCTGCAAGTTACTCATAAAATTGATGAAAATACTGACATCGAGCGTGACTATATTGTGAAGACCGTCACTGAGCACACACCGCAGGTGGCAGTGACAAATTTGAAAGACTTTTCGACGGGTTATCACTCGCGCAATGGCGGGGGCGACAGTATTCAGACGGATGGTGACTTGCCGGTCTTGGAACTGGCGGCAGTTGTGGCAAATCAGCAGACAATTGCCGAAAGAGCAGGGGTTATTTTGGATGCAACTGCGCATGAATATGTGATTCCTACAGAAGAGCACGATACGGTGTTGCAACAATTATGGAATCGCCGACCGCCGCAAATATCGTTTGCTATTTTGTTTACGGCCTTGGCTATAGCGATTGTCCTGATGGGCGCCTTGTTTGATTTTCTGTTGTTTGACGAATTGTTGCATCAGACAACCCAGGACTTTATCGTTGAGGGCTTGGACACTTCTGTGGCCGCCACAGGAGCGGAGTGGACGATTCGAGGAGTGCTGAGTTTGAGCGCGGGTTGGATCTTAGTAACAGCTGTGCTGTCACGAGGTACGTTCCGCGGCTCGAACAAAGACCGATTACTCTTGATGATATTGTCGAGCCTGTCAGTGTTGGCAACGTCATTCACCTTGACCATCGGTAAAATCACATGGACAAGCGTTGGCACCCTGGCGTTCATCGGCATTAATATCACGATCATCCTGATGCTATCGTCTGACGCGGCCAGGCAGTTCACTCACACTCGCACGACTGCACGCCGTGCCAAGCAGAAGACAACTTAGCACTCTACTTGTATGAGTGCCAGATGTACGCTATAATGTATCCATGACTGAACGCCAGCAGGCTATCTTGGCCGCCATCATCGAACAGTACGCTGAAATTGCGGCGCCAGTTGGTAGTGTGACGCTTGCCAAATTGTTTGGTGTGTCCAGCGCCACTATCCGCAGCGAAATGGCCAAGCTCGAGGAGATGGGATTTATCGAGGCACCACACACCAGTGCTGGTCGCATTCCGACTGACAAAGGCTATCGGTTTTATGTTAATGGCATCACCGCTGCGCAAATGACTGAACTGCCAAGTGGTATCGATCGCAGTGCGAGGGCGATCGAGGCACATGTTAATTCGCACGTTGATAAATCTGACAGAGCCATCCGCAGCGCTGTTGACAGCCTGGTTGAGCTGACGGGCAATTTTGGTTTTGCCTCGTTTGGTGATCATCTGTACATGAATGGTATGACGCAGCTATTTTCTCAACCAGAGTTTATTGAAGGCAATCACGTTCAGGCCATCGCCAGACTGATTGACAATATTGAGCCCTGGCTGGTTGAAGCTGCGCCCAATGAACCGCTCAACGTGTTCATTGGTAGCGAGAACCCAATCGGTAAAGCCAGCGGCGCGACCCTGATCATCAGTAAGTTTCGTTCATCGTTTAGTGATCGCAGTTACATCGGTGTGATCGGTCCAACTCGGCAGAATTACCGTCGAACGATGGAGCTGGTGAGGCGAACGGGTGCGATGTTAGAGGAAGTGTAAGGATAGAGGAGGAATATGACGAAACACAAGAAGATTGATGATTTGCAACATACTATTGATGAGTTGACCCTGGACTTACAGCGGACGCGGGCGGATTTTGAGAACTATCGCAAGCGTGTCGAGGCGGAAAAACAGTCAGCGCACAGCATGGGTCAGGCTAAGTCGGTGATGAAATTATTACCAGTGATTGACACAATTGAGCGAGCGATTGCTAATGTACCGGAAGAACTAGCAGATAACGCCTGGGCAAAAGGCGTGGCTGGTTTGGGCAAACAGCTCGACAAGCAACTCAAAGAAATTGGTCTGGAGAAAATTGATGCCAAGCCAGGAACATCGTTTAACCCTGAACTGCATCAGGCAGTGCAATTTGATGAAGAAGTAGACGGCGATAAAGAAGTTGTCGCCGAGGAGTTACGTGCCGGCTATACACTGGATGGTACGGTGATTCGCGACGCAATGGTCAAAGTCACGCGGCAATAATTTACTGCATCTCACCCCCAGACATCAATAGTTTTATTTACAACAACACTTGCAATCAGAAAGTATTAGCGCTATAATTTTTGGCAAGAGTTTTTAACATAAACACAGGGAGAAAAAGGGGATGGCGAAACGATTATTCGTGGCACTAGTATCAGCTGGTGGTATCTTATTGTTAGCTTTACTGTACAACGGTAACACCAATGCAAGTCAATGGGGCGTTGTGTGGAGTGAGGAGTTTAAAGGCACCTCAGTGCCTGATAGCTGGGACGTATTCAAACAAAATAAAGATAATTATGGCAATAATCACCTAGCCTACAATCCGAGCAACGTCAAGGTTGTCAACAATGATTATCTAGAGATCAAAACGCAGCGCCACTGTGTTGCAAATCTTGATGAACCATTGAATGACTCTAATGCTAGCGAAACGCCATGTCCAAGTGGTAAGATGACACGATATCTTAGCGGTCGGGTGACGAATAAGACGAAGGTGGTGGATGGTACAAAACCTTTCCGCGCCGAGATTCGTGCCAAATTCAATTGGAATGGAAAAAATGGTACACGACCATCATTGTGGATGGTTAATGGTGTCTCATTAAAGAATTGTAATGATAATCCTAACGCCAATGACCCATACGGCGAGCTAGACATCATTGAATGGTACTCCTACACACCAGCATATACCTGGTCAAGTACTCATGCTACCTGTTACCATCATGGCGTTTCTGGCAATTGGAAAAATGGTTGGCGAACCAGGAGGATTATCCACAGCGATGAACACCGAGCAGGCTCCAAGCCAGGTACATTGGCCTATGAATGGCACACATGGGCGGTCGAGTATGATGGTGAGACGGTTAAGTATTTTGTGGATGACAAACCAATCACCGCGTATCATTATCACGCCAGCCCTACTGACAGCAAGGAGATTGAGCGTACGCCAGCTGCTCCTCTGACAAAATTAGCTGACGCATCATTGATTAAAAAGACGTTTGATGAGGGATGGCGCTTTATCATAAACGACTACGTGGAGGCAGATGCGGATCAGAAACCAATCTCTCCTTCAGATAGCTTCCCGAAGCAAACCATGTTGATCGACTACGTTCGTGTATTCCAAAAGGGTGCAGGCACACAGCCGGCTGAGACACCTGTACCAAAGACGGGTGCTACATGGTCAAAGCGTGATGCTTCTGGTTCTCGAAATTGGACTGCAATTGCCAGTTCGAGTGATGGTAATAAACTAGCTGCAGCAGCATGGGGTGGTAAGGTTCTTACCTCCACTGATGCTGGTGCAACCTGGACTGAGCAGCCTGGTGCAGGAGATCGTAACTGGGTAGCAGTTGCTAGCTCCGCTGACGGTAAGAAGTTAGCAGCTGTATATGATTGGGGTGGTTATGTCTTTACCTCCGCCGATGCTGGTGCAACCTGGACTGCTCGCGGGGTGCCTGGATCATACAACTGGACCGCAATTGCTAGCTCTGCTGACGGTAATAAACTCTTCGCTATTGCTAAGGATCACGCTATCTATGCTTCAAATAATGCTGGTGCAACCTGGACTGCCCTCACAGGGTCTGGAGCGCGCAAATGGAATTCAATCGCCAGCTCAGCCGACGGTAATAAATTGGTTGCGGTAGTCGAGAACGGAACTATCTATACCTCCACTGACGCTGGTGCAACCTGGACCGAGCGAGCAAACTCTGGTGTCCGTAAGTGGTCAGCAGTTGCCAGCTCCGCTGATGGCAATAAATTAGTAGCAACGGCAACTGGTGGCAGGATTTACATCTCCACTGACGCTGGTGCAACCTGGACCGAGCGAGCGGCCGATGGACTTCACAACTGGACTGCGGTTACTATTTCTGACGATGGTCAAAAACTTTCAGCAACTGCTGGTGGCGGTGGATACATTTACAGCTCAAACGACGGTGGTGTAACCTGGGTAGCTCAGACATCTGCTGGTGTGCCAAACTGGGCAGCAATTGCCAGCTCTGCCGACGGCTCAAAAATCGCCGCAGCACCATACGGTGGTGCCGTCTATACGACTGCTAACAATGCACCGGTTGGCCCAAGTGAAGAGGAGCAGAAAGTTATCGCGGCTGAAGCAGCAGTAGCAAATGCTGAATCGACCAAGCGTCCATCTGATGTTGCTGCCGCTAAAACCAAAGTTGATGCAGTAGGTGACGCAGGCAAGAAGGCCGCCTTCCAGGCAAGGCTCGATGCGGTAACCAACGCTATTTCCGGTGCTCGCTCAGCCCTCACTGCATTGATCGCTAAAGCTAAAGATCCAGCCACTGTTGCCGGCATGAGCAGTAGCACTATTGCCACTCTTCAGGCACAGGTCACGGTAGCTGAAGCAGTTATAAATAACGCGAACGCCTCAGCGTCTGAGCTAGACAATGCGTGCACGGCTTTGCAGGGTAAACTTGATGCACTGAAAATTGATAAAGCAAGCCTGCAAGCAGCCATCACTGCCGCAGAAGCTGCACCATCATACATCAAATCTGATCCGACAGTTGCTTCAGTTCTCACCGCTGCTAAGGCTGTCTTGAATCAGGCGAACCCATCTGCGTCAGATCTGCAATCTGCAATCGCCAACCTCAACAGTGCCGTAGCCAGTGCCAAGCAAAAAGAGCAAGAGACTCAGGATGCTGCCCAAGCTGCAGTTACCAAGGCAGAAACCGACAAAACACAAAGTGCCGTTGATGCTGCTAAGGTCTTAGTAAGTAAAGTGCAAGATCCTGCTAAAAAAGCAGCACTGCAGGCAAAATTGAACGCTGTCGTTGTCAAGCCAGCGCCAACACCAACCACACCAACCACTTCAGTAACTGTTGCGCAACCAGGTGGTGGTACGGTGACTGTCGCTACAGCTGGCACCCAGTGTTACAACATTGCTTCAGCCGCAGTGGCAGCTGCTCCGAATGATTATGACGGTCGTGTCTTGCGTGACATCGTTGGCTTTACGATCAACTGTAGTGGACAGACTGCTAAGGTCGGCTACACAACGCGCGTGACGCTGACCCTGAGTAAGTACTACGCTGATCATAGTCAATTAGCCGTGGTTAAGATAAGTAATGGCGCCATCAAAGAAGATATTACTAATCGCGTTATATTTGGCACGACTGCTGACGGTAAGCACACGACGGTGACGTATGATCTGACTGACGGTGGCTTTGGTGATGAAGATAAGGCTGCAAATGGTACCATCGTAGACCCAGTCGGTGTCTACGAGCGCCAACAGCAAACTAACCCTGGCGTTGGTGGTGGTACTGGTAATCCTGCCGGACCTACTAACCCCGGCGGTGCGACAACCAACGGTACTGGCAAGAACGCTCAGGCGACCAACAAGGGCGGCTACTTGGCAGATACCGGTGCTAGCGTCATCGCTGCAACAGTAGTAGCGGTAACAGCTGGTGGTGCCGGAGTTTGGTTCATTCGCAAAAAGATGTAATAAAGACACTAAATAAATAATTAGCACTCTTGACACGCGAGTGCTAATTATTTATACTGAAATAGTTGGCACTCGTGAATAAAGAGTGCTAAAATGGATATAAGCAAAAACCAGATGTGATCATAATAGAAAGGGGAATCATATGGGTAAAATTATCGGAATTGACCTCGGTACAACCAACAG
>CAUROB010000028.1:0-11558 GCA_963526655.1 uncultured Candidatus Saccharibacteria bacterium | reverse complement strand
AAATTGATCTGGTCAGCTACTGGCTGTAAATTGGCGGTATTACCCGCGTAGGTGAGCTTGTCGATAACAGTGATGTCGTATTCTGGCTTGTGTTTGACGGTATAATGTACAAAATTCGAGCCAATGAATCCCGCACCTCCCGTAACTAGCATTCTGGTCATATATATACTATACCATGTATAATGGATTGCATCAGGCTAAAACAGGAGATGATATGAGAGCCGCAGTGGTTATTTTGAATTATAAAGGCTGGCAGGACACGAAGAAATGTTTGGCTGCTATGAAAAAGCAGACATATACAGACTTTGAGATATATTTGATAGACAATGGGTCGGGTGATGATTCGGTTAAAGAATTATCGAAAATCAAGATGAAGAATCTCCATTTTCATCAAGAGCCAAACAATACTGGCTTTACTGGCGGGGTTAATATTGGAATTCGTTGGGCTATTGAACAGGGATTTGATGCGGTGGCTTTGTTGAACAATGATGCGGCTCCAGAACCAGACTGGTTGAAAAATTTGGCGGGCGCTCTTGAGCAAAAACCAGAGGTTGGTGCAGTCACTAGCTTGATGTTAGATACTACTGGTAAGTTCATCGACGACGCGGGTGACGAATATTCTACCTGGGGTATCCCAGCGCTACGGGCGGAGCATTTGCCAAAAGAGCAAGCTCCTGACAGTGGCTTGCTCTTTGGCGCAACAGGTGGCGCAACGCTGTATCGGACGAAAGTTTTTCAGCAGATTGGCTTCTTTGACGAGGATTTTTTCGCGTACAATGAAGACGTTGATATTTCATGGCGTATGCAGCTGGTCGGCTGGAAGGTGTGGTATGAAAAAACTGCTGTAGTTTTCCATAAACACTCAGCAACAAGCTCCAAAATCCCTGGTTTTACCATCAACCAAGTATTCAAAAACTTGCCGCAGGTATTTTGGAAAAATGTGCCATTTCCCATGATCATACCGATGTGGTTCAAATTTACCCTCATATATTTTATGTTCATGGTGTACCAAATACCAAAAGGTGGCTTTAAATTTGCAGTCAAAGGGTTTATACAAAGCATAGGCCTGTGGCCAAAAGCACTGGCTAAGCGCCGCCGTATTCAAAAGACCAAAACCGTTTCAAACGCCTACATCAAATCACTGTTATACCACGGCCTTCCGTTGAGGCAGGTGAATCGCATCAAGAAAGCCTTGGGATTTTAGTGATTAAGGGGTAAAATAGCACTATGAAACGCGATTTCCTGTTTACCTCAAAAGCGTTACTCTTGTTGGCTGATGTTGCGATGGTGGTGTTGTCATTTGCGCTGGCTTATTATTACCGAACCCATCTGGACACCCGTGTGTATTATTTTGTGCCGCAAATTCGTAACTTTGTCGTACTGATTGTGGCTTTGTTGCCGTTGTGGCTAATAGTCAATGCATTGTCTGGGCTATACAACCGAGAAATATTTTTGTCGCGCCCCAAAGAATATATGCGCGTGCTATTGACCTCTGTGATCAGCGTGATGGCGCTGATTTCTTATGAATTTTTCACTGGCGAAGATGTGTTTCCAGTGCGAATCATTGCGGTGTACTTTGTGGTCATCAACTTTATCTTGATGATTTTGGGTCGTGAGATTGTGAAATTGATCAATAGCGTGTTAATTCTACGTGGCTTTGGTCGGCAAAAAGTGTTGATCGTTGGTGATAACGAAAAAACTGTTGAGCTGGCAGAGTATTTTGGCAAACATATCAATTATGGCTATGATGTCGTCGGCGTTGTGGCGGGTTATGGTGGTAAGGGAGTGGAAACCTTCAAAAACTTTAAAACTGCCGTCGAAGCAGTTCGTCCCGCCATCATCATGCAAACGGACATCACGCGGTCTCAAGAAGTCTATCACTACGCGTTGTCAAACCATCTGACCTATATGTTCGTGCCGCAGCAAGACCGAATGGTATCCAGGATGAATAGCGTGGAGATTATCGCTGGACTACCAATCATAGAAATTCAGGCAACCCAGTTGTTTGGGGTTGGTCGGGTGTGGAAGCGCTTGATGGATATTGTGGTCGGTAGTGTGGCGCTGCTGCTACTCTCACCGATCATGCTGTTGGTGGCGATCATCATGAAACTGAGTGCGCCGCGTGAAGCCGTGTTCTTCCGTCAGACCAGGCTAACACGATTTAACCGCGAATTTAGGATTTATAAGTTCCGCTCACAGAAGTCCAAATACAACGGCACCACTCCTGAAGAAGCCTTTACGATGATGGGTCGTCCGGAGCTGATCAAGCAATACCGTGATAATGGCGATCAACTAGACAATGATCCACGCATCACTCGGTTGGGGCGATTCCTTCGAGCAACCTCGCTGGACGAATTACCACAACTACTGAATGTCGTCAAAGGTGATATTTCACTGGTTGGTCCACGAGCCTTGATTCCTCAGGAAATCAATCAGTACAAACGCAAAGACACCATCTTGGCAGTGAAATCCGGCTTGACTGGTCTAGCACAGGTGTCTGGGAGGCGTGATATTAGCTTTGAGGAGCGACGTCAGCTTGATGTGTACTATGTACAGAATTGGTCGTTGTGGTTGGATATTCGTATTTTAGTAAAGACGTTTGGGATGGTACTGTTTCAGCGAGGAGCTCGGTGATGGCTTCTGAGGGTCGGGAAGCGCCGCGCGTCGCTATTGTCTGTGACTGGCTGACAACCTATGGCGGAGCGGAAAAAGTAGTCAAATCCATCCATGAACTATTCCCTGACGCACCTATTTTCACCTCTCAATACTCTCGCAAGCAGATAAATTGGTTTAATGATTGCCAAGTTCATGTTGGTTGGGTGAATATCTTTCCTGCTCGCCTCAGGAAGATTTTGGCGGTACCCAGGGCGCTCTATTTCAACCGGTTACATCGTCGGTTGCGTCACTATGACATCATCATCACCGTTTGTACGGCAGAAAGTAAGGGTATCAAACTTTATCCACATCAGACAGGAATTTGCTATTTGCAGGGCCCGCCGACGCAGTATTTTTGGGGGATGTATGATGATTATGTCAAAAACCCTGGCTTTGGTAAACTGAACTTCATCGTACGGTTCTTTTTTAAGCTATTGGTTGGGCCGCTGCGCAAGATTGATTGGAAATTTGCCCAGCGACCAACAGTACTGGTAGCTAACTCGTCGTATTCAGCTGCCGAAACTAAGAAGTACTATAATCGGTCGGCTCAGGTGTTATTTCCACCCGTGGAAGTCGATAAATTTACTGTCGACTCGGCCGCTAATTCCAAAGAAGAATTTTTCATCACCACCTCTCGGCAGGTCAACTGGAAGCGCCTGGATATCGCTATTCAGGCGTGTCTGTTGTCAGGTAAGCGGCTGGTGCTGGTGGGTGACGGCGCAGAACATGGTATTTTGCAGCAGCTGGCGGGAGACAGTCCGCTCATCACCTTTATTCCGCGCATTGATAACCCTGAGGAGTTGAATGCCTTGGTGTCCCAGGCAAAAGGATTTATTTTCCCAAGCATTGAGCCGTTTGGTATCGCGCCAATTGAAGCGTTGAGCGCTGGTGTGCCGGTGATCGCTTTGAAACAAGGTGGGGCGCTGGATTATATTCACGAAGGGAAAAATGGCACGTTCTTTGACGAGCAGACAGTTGAAAGTTTGGTAGCGGCAATGCAGCGATTTGAAAATATGACGTTTCATAAACAGCAGGTCTCAGCATCGGCGAAGGTTTTTTCAGATGCGAGGTTTAAACAGGAGCTGCAGCGGATAGTTGATGATGCGACTAGTAAATAAACTAAGACAAAGTTTGCCGTCGTGGCTAGTAGAGGCTAGCGTCACGGAGAAGCTAGTGCTATTGGCTCCCGTGGCGTTGTGGTTTTCGTATTTTCCCACCATATCTTTTGGTCGGCAAAGCGGTACGAATTTGGAACTATCAATCACCGTCATTTATGCAGTAATTTTGGCGTTGGTAGGACTGCCACAAATCTGGAGCCGTCGGCAATTTCTTTGGCGACAAAAAGCCGTCTGGCTACTAGCTGTATTTGTGGGTTGGAATCTCCTCAGTATCATATGGTCAGTTAACCCTCTGAGGTCAATCCTTGTAAGTGGCCTCTGGAGTGTGTTATTTCTCGATTTTCTGGTGATATATAGCTTGCCGTCGCTCAAGAAAATGGTTGGTCCGCTGATGAGCGTTACTGTTATGACCGCGGTGGTGATGAGTTTGCTAGCAATTATCCAGGTGGCGTACGGCGCTTGGTTTGATTGGGGGTTATGCAATGGGTGTGTAGCGCGAGGATTTGGGTTTGTGCGCCCCAGTGGTTTTGCTATTGAACCACAGTTTTTTGGGAGCCTGTTGATTGCGCCAATTTTACTAGTCTCCTACCGACTACTACAAAACAAAGCCACGAAATATGACATAGTTGCTCTCTGTTTGATGTTTGTGGCGCTATATCTCACACTAAGCCGCGGCGCACTGTATGCAGTGATGGCAGCAGTGCTGGTGCAGGTAGTACTAGTAAATTGGCGTACATCGACCAACTGGCTACGGTCCTCGGCTGTGGTCGTCATGGTGCTAGCGGGGAGCTTTGCTTTTGGCATGATGTGGCACGGAATCTTTACGCAGCTTAATCCTCGGGTGGCTGACGGGTTTTATCAATCAATCACTAAATCGATCAACCATCTATCATTAGGAAAGATTAGTTTACCAGACCTGACACCCCAGCAACCGCCTCAAGAGAATACCTCAGCAGCCAGCTCACAACAGGCAACGCCAGACTCGCCGCCGAAAGCAGTGTTTGATGGCTATGTTGCGAAATCGACAGAGGAACGAACTGGTATGTCGCAACTTGCTTTGGGGGTTTGGACGAAGAGCCCAACGCAATTTCTCTTTGGGGTTGGCGCAGGCGGCGCAGGGCGTGCTATTTTTCAACAATCTGGCAAGACGAGCGGCGAATTTGAAATTGTCCAAAATGAATTCTTGTCTGTGGCAGTGGAATTGGGGATTGTAGGTGTTGTATTATTGACAGCGCTACTGCTGGCTTTATGCCGAAAAACGTATGCCAAAAAAGCGCTAGCCTGGCCAATTATACTGGGGTTTGTCCTCCAGTGGATGTTCTTTTCAGGGCTACCAAACGCGCTTCATATTTATTTTGTTGCGATGCTTATGTTTGCTATAATAGATAGAGTTGATGAAAAAGCCGAATATATCAGTTGATGGTTTCATTCCTGCTGGTCGACGACCAGAGCGAGTCGGGAATAAACCCGGTGCTGACGCTCCGAGGCGAGTGGGCAGACCGGTTGCTATTGATGGTATGCAGCCACGCACGCCAGTTGCTCCGCAGCATTTTCAGCAGCCACAGCAATTGCAGCGGCCATTTTCTGAAGATAATGATATACAGGCCGGTCTGCGAGAAATTGACCATCAGCCACCTCGACCAGTCCGACCAGAACCGGATAAAAAAGAGCAGAAGCGCCTCAAAGCAGAAAAGAAACTCGAAAAGCTTAACAAAAAGCGTGAGAAAAAGAACAAAAAACCGCTATCGTTTGAGCAGTTCAAAAAGCGACGACTCATTAAGCGCATTATACTGATAATATTAATTCCGCTGCTGATATTTTTGGGCTTTCAGGCGTGGCGACTATATAACAATCTGTCGCGAGTTGTCGGCGGAGACATTCTTGGATTATTCACCAAAACACGGCTTAAACAGGATGACAATGGCCGCACGAATGTCTTAATCTTTGGTACGTCGCCTGACGGCTGGGAAGGCGCTGACTTGGCTGACTCAATCATGGTATTGTCCTACCACCAAGACAATAAGGACGCCTACACTGTGTCTCTGCCGCGAGACCTTTACGTCAAACACACCTGTCAGTCTTGGCTGAAAACTACCGCTGGAAAGCTCAACGAGAGTTATGGTTGTGGTAAACAAGACGCCAAAGACAGCGGCAAGGATCAAGCTGCTAGTGAACAGGCTGGACAAGCAGAGATCGCTAAAACTGCGCAAGAAGTATTGGGTATGGAAATTCACTACAAAGTGCACGCAAACTGGCGCGTTCTTACCGAGGTGGTTAATGCACTTGGTGGAATTGATGTGAAAGTTGAGGCTTATGACGGCTCATCGATGGTGTATGACGTGGCTACAAAGATTCGCTACCGCAACGGCGAAACGGTTCATATGAACGGTGAGCAAGCCCTGGCGTTTAGCCGTGCTCGTGGTAGCGCTGGAGGAATTGGACTGAGTGGTGGTAACTTTGACCGTGAGCGTAACCAGCAAAAAATTATCAAAGCCATCGTCGAGAAAGCCAAAACGTCCAACAAAGCAGATTTCAATGTCATGATGGGGATTATCGATGCGCTAGGCAATAACATTAATACCAACTTTGAAACCAAAGAAATGCAGACCATCATTGAAATTTTGAAGGAGTTTAATGCGGAAAAGATTGTCTCAATACCACTGGTTGACGAGAAAAATAAGGTGCAGCTACTGACGACTTCCAATATCGCGGGTGCTAGTGTGGTGGTGCCGACCGCTGGAACCTACAACTACACGGCCATTAAAAACTATGTCAAAAAACGCATTAGCCCAACAGCTGAGATGAATGAAGAGGCGAGACTGGTGATATTGAATGGTTCTGGTATCGCGGGTGTAGCAGCCGCTGAACAGACAAAGTTAACTAAGCAAGAGTTAAATGTGGTCCAGGTGGGTAACTATCCAGGCGGCGTCCAAGCCAAACATACCATCTACGACCTAAGTAACGGCACAAAGCCAAAGACTATCGAAAAGTTGAAGCAGACCTATGGTACTAATGTTGTGACCACCATCCCACCGACTATTAGTAAATATAACGCCGACATCGTCATCGTTCTGGGTACAGAAAACCAGCGGTAGGAATCCGCTGGTTGTAGGTTAGACGCTGATGGTTATTATGACTGGTAACCGTTTGGATTGTTACTTTGCCAGTTCCATGTGTCTTGACAGGCTTGTTCAACAGACAACTCAGCTTTCCAGTTGAGCTCTCGTTGGGCTTTGTCACAGTTGGCATAGCAAGCCGCCAAATCACCAGGGCGACGAGGCTTGATGACGTAAGGAATGTCATGACCAGAGGCTTGAGAGAACGCCTTGATGATTTCTAGAACAGAGGTACCATGTCCTGTGCCGAGATTATATATATTCACGCCTGACTTCATGTGTTCTAGTGCTGCCACGTGACCACGCGCCAAATCGACTACGTGGATATAGTCACGCACACCGGTGCCATCAGGTGTGTCATAGTCATCACCAAATACGCCAACCTCATTCAATTTACCAACTGCCACTTGCGCAACGTATGGTAGCAGATTGTTTGGGATACCGTTTGGATCTTCGCCAATGGTTCCCGATGCGTGCGCGCCGATTGGGTTGAAATAGCGCAAAATAGACACTTCCAGCTCTGGGTTAGCAACTGCGGCGTCTTGCAAAATCTGCTCAATCATAAACTTGGTCTGACCATATGGATTGGTGATACCGCGACCAGTTGGAGACGCTTCTGTCAGTGGCAGAGACTCTGGATTGCCATAGACAGTGGCTGAACTGGAGAAAACAATTTTGTTGACATGATGCTGTTGCATGGTTTCCAACAGAACCAAGCTTGAGATGAGGTTATTATCATAGTACTCCAGCGGCTTGGCGACTGACTCACCAACAGCTTTAAATCCTGCAAAATGAATCACCGCGTCAATCTGTTGACTCGTGAATACTGCTTCTAGCGCCGCTTTGTCACGCACATCTGCCTCTACAAACGGAACGGTCGTTTTGGTGATGTGCTCAATGCGTCGTATCACTTCCGCTGAGCTGTTCGACAGATCATCCATAATAATCACCTCGTGTCCGCTGTGAATCAGCTCAATGGCAGTATGAGAACCGATATAGCCTGCACCACCAGTCAACAAAATCTTCATCTTTATTATCCTCCTATTTGGTTGTATTATAAGTATAGCAAGGAATAGAACATATATGAAACTAACAAAAAAGCAAAAACAACTACTCGATTTTATCGAAGGATTCATCAGCGGACAGGGATATAGCCCAACGTTTCGAGAGATAATGCAGGCTTTGGGCTATAAATCAGTCTCAACAGTAGCTAAGCATATTGATAGTTTGGTGGCGCAAGGAGCTTTGATCAAGCGAGAGGGTAAAGCCAGGTCGCTGGAGCTTTGCATCAATCACGATACGACCACTGACGTAACTACACCGTGGTGGCAGCAGTTGGAGCAAGAAGCCAAAAAACGTGAGGCCGCGGCGGATGAGGCGGCTCATGAGGAAGCTGCCATCCTGAGAAAAGCCTTGGATATTGTCAAAGGTGCCTAATATAACCATAATTCAGTTCTTTACAATAATGTCATGATACGGTACAATGGCAATACGGTATTCCGGCATAGCTCAGTGGTAGAGCGGTTGGCTGTTAACCAATAGGTCGCTGGTTCGAGCCCAGCTGCCGGAGCCAAGAAAAGACACTTCTACGGAGGTGTTTTTTCTTTGTTCCTTGAAATACGATTCGGTACCATACGAAATTCTACATCATACTGATGCTTTCTTGATTGTTAAAAATGGTAAATCAGACGTATAATAGATGAGTGAAAAAACGTCAAAGTACAAATAAACGTTGGCTATTGGCTGCAGTGGTAGTTGCAGTGCTTCTTGTGGTGAAAGTTATTGGACGAAATCTGTCCATGGAACTGCCTAAATATTTTCAAGATTTTATTACTCTGAGCTTGAGTGTCATCATTGAAGCATTGCCGTTTGTGATGCTGGGTATGTTTTTTTCCATGGCTGTTCGGGTATGGTTGCCTCACGACTGGCTACTTCAGCACCTGCCAAAACAACCATTCCTGCGCCGTGCTCTCATCTCGCTGCTCGGGGTGTTTATGCCGGTTTGTGAATGCGGCAACGTGCCGTTAGCGCGCGGGCTGCTTGCCAAAGGCTTAACGCCAGCAGAATCTCTCACTTTTCTTTTGGCGGCGCCAATACTAAATCCTGTGACCATCATCACCACACAACAGGCATTTTCTGACGATACCACTATACTGATTGCCAGAATTCTGGGCGGTTTTTTGATAGCCAATCTCATTGGTTGGATATATAGTTCCACGCGACAAGACGCTATGCTGCGTCCAGAGTTCGTCGCCAGTTGTAAAGAAAAACGTGACAGTTCAAACAGGCTCGTTGAGGCGCTACATTTTTTCAAGCATGAAACGCGCACCATGATGCCAGCGCTAATCATTGGCGCCATGGTTGCTGGTCTCATCCAAGTTGTTGTGCCACGCGAAACCATTTTGTTGTTAGGAAACAGCCCGGCCTGGTCAGTGTTGATCATGATATTGTTGGCGTTTGTGGTGTCAATTTGCTCTAGTGTTGATGCATTCTTTGCATTGGCATTCCGCGGTACGTTCACCTCTGGTTCACTGGTCAGCTTTCTGACATTTGGTCCGATGATTGACATCAAAATGCTGAGTTTGATGCGCACAACATATCGCCGAACGGTACTGGTGCAAGTGTCATTGTTGGTAGTACTACTAACAGCGCTACTGGGATTGGTGGTAAACTATGTATTCTAAGGTATCGAGATGGATTAACAAGGTAGACGAATGGAGTGGTATTGTGCTGATATTGGCTGCCAGCATTGCCACTATATGGCTATCTTTCGAGGAAAAGCTCAAATGGTATATTCATCCGCGCTATGAATTATTTTCTCTGGCACTAGCAACAACTGGTGTTTTACTCGCCCTCGCCACGATCATCACCCTGCCAAAGCACAATCACAAAACCTCACATAAACGATATCGGTCATATGGCACCATGGTGATAATCATCATCTCGGTCGTCATGTTGCTGGTGATACAGCCGGCAGCGTTGACCAGCTTGACGGTGAGCCAGCGGGTGATGAACAGTGGGGCAAACGCGACCAGCGATGCTCGTGAGTCGGCCATTCTCAAAGAAAGAGGTAGCTACACCAACTTCACCATCAAAGATTGGTCGCTCTTATTATCCCAATCCAGCGACCCAAAACAATACCAAAACAAACCAGCCAAAGTCAGTGGATTTATCACGGCCAGCAAGGATGAGAATGTTTTCTTTGTTTCGCGTTTTGTGGTGACATGTTGTGCTTTGGATGCTCGCCCAATTGGCGTGCCGGTGTACAGCCCAGGTTGGCGCAAAACTTTTGCTCCAGATCAGTGGGTAGAAACTAGTGGCGTGTTCATCGCCAATCCAAATACCAACACTACCGAGCGTACGGTCCTGTCGCCTGATTATGTCAGACCGATTGATAAGGAGAAAAACCAATATGTCTATTAGTTTTGTGAAACGAACTCAGCGGTGGCAATGGGTGATGGCGGTCGCGATTATTGCTGTTGCTACTATGTTTGTCCTGGTCGACAGGCAAGGTCCACGGTTGCGGCGTGCCGAATACATTCCGGCACCAAAATCTGGTAGTGTTGCGCAGTGGCGGTTCTATTTTAATCAGTCAGTTAAAGACCCCTCGCCAGACAATGTTCGTCTGTCAGCCGGGCGCTTATATGGCGTGACGACAACCAATGATGTTGTCACCGTGCAAGTGCTCAAAACAGGCCCAGAACCAACAGAACAGCACGTTACTATCATTGATCTGCAGAGTAAATACGGTAATCGTAGTAGTACTATAACGCACGTGGTTCGCAAGTCAGACACATTGTTCTACAATCCTGCTAAATAATCATTGTTTACAGCTTTTTTAAAGACTGGCAGCGTATCATCAAGATATCACTAACAGAAAGGATGATCATGAACAAGGTGCAAGCAAACGAAATCAACTTAACCACCAACGAGGCGCTGGTGTTGCAGCAAGTCTACGAAGATGGCGGTGATGAGGCGGCTATATTGGCGGCGCAAATGGGCATACCGCGTCGAACGGCGATGAATGTGTTGGAGGACTTGTGGCATAAAGGTTTGATGGTGATCGACCAAGCGTATGGGGACGCTTGGGTGCGACTAACCATGCGCGGCAAGCGGCTGGTACAGCGAATTTGGCCGGAGGCGCAGGCAATGGCCGTTTAAGGTTTGCCTAACCTAAAGATTTTATTGTAGTTTGGTAGGCATGCTTAGCAGAAACACTTTTATAGACTGTGCTATAATTTACTACAACACCACTGCTGGCTAGAAGTTAAGAAAAACTATAAAAAAGATACAACATTGTAGGAATTATGAAAATCTGGCACTCAGGACGAGAATCAAAATTACTCGACGATATTATCGCCGGGCGGAAGACGGTTGAAGGTCGATTGAATCGCGGAAAGTTTGCCGAGTACCGAGTCGGCGATAAGATTCACCTGCGCCGCGATGTTCGCGATGCCGAAGGAATACTACACGACGGTGAACCAGATCAAGCACGTGTGGAGATTATCGCTATCCGCCACTACAATTCCTTTTTAGAAATGGTGCAGGCCGAGGGTTACCACCGTGTTATTCCACACGCCACCAGTGCCGAAGCTGCCGCTGCCGAATACAACAAATATTATTCTGCTGCTGACCAAAAACATTATGGCGTGCTAGCAGTGGAAGTTCG
>CAUROB010000027.1:0-11901 GCA_963526655.1 uncultured Candidatus Saccharibacteria bacterium | reverse complement strand
AACGGGCGCCGTGGAGATCAAAGCCATTGCCCGCGAGGCTGGTCGCCGCACCAAGTTAGCGGTAGCATCGGCGCTGCCAGGTGTTGACCCAGTCGGTACCTTTGTCGGTGGTCACGGTACGCGTGTTCAGGCGGTGATGAACGAAATTGGCGATCAGGAAAAAATTGATATCATTCCGTTTGAGGAAGACGCGGCTGGCTTTATCGCCAACGCCATGAGCCCAGCAGAAGTGCTGAGCGTAACGGTTAATGAGGACGAAAAGCGGGCAACGGTTTACGTTAGCGAAGATCAGCAGTCAGTGGCCATCGGTCGGGCTGGGCAGAATGTTCGCTTGGCAAGCCGGCTGACTGGCTATGAACTAGACATCGAGGCAAAGGCGGCTGTTAAACCAGCTGAAAACAAGCCGCGCAAGAATGTAGAAGATAGTCTGTTTAATGCCATTGAGGAAGCAGCAGAATAAGATTGGCGACGTACTTGAGACATTCGTCGATAAGCGATGAAAGGAGGCGATAATGGAACAGCCAAGAGACTTCTCTGAGCTGGAATCGCGCCTGACAGATACGGCGCGGGCTAGCTTTGAGCGAGCTGGTGTGATTGCCCAAAATCAAGGAAGCCCATATGTGGGAACTGAGCATATTCTCCTGGGGATATTGGCTCAGAATTCTTCGCTGGGTGCTAAAATCTTGGCGGAGAGCGGTGTGACGCTTGACCGCGTTGAGACGGCGCTGGAATTAACACCAAGCGCGGTGGTGTTTGCTGTCGTTGACCACGGAGTACGGGCTGATGTTTTGGCGACAGTGCGCATGGCGTGGGAGCTGGCGCTGGAGTTTGGGCAGTCGCGAATCGGTACCGAGCATTTGGTCTACAGCATTTTGACGCAGCGCGAAGCACGGGCTACTAGGATTTTGCGTGATATGAACGTTGATTTGGAGGCGCTCCGTGGCGACTTGGAGGGCGTGTTTGATAGGCAACAGTCGGAAGCCGACCAACAAACTGAGTCAGTGTCGACGACTGAACGCAAGTCTATCAAGCTACTAGAGAAGTTTGGCAATGATTTGACGGAGCGAGCTCGGCAGGGACTGGTCGATCCGATGATTGGGCGAGACAAGGAGCTGTCACGCGTTATCACGGTGCTGGGTCGGCGCAGCAAAAATAACCCAGCCTTGATCGGTGAGCCAGGCGTGGGAAAAACCGCAATTGTTGAAGGTTTGGCGCAGCGAATCGTTGATGGTGACGTACCGGCATTTTTGGAAGGCAAAAGGATCATTCAGTTGGATCTGGCTTCCATGGTGGCGGGGACGAAATTTCGCGGACAGTTTGAAGAACGTTTGCAAAAAGTGCTAGCAGTTGCCAAGGAGCACCAAGAAGTTATTTTGTTTATCGATGAGCTGCATTTGCTGGTGGGCGCCGGTTCGGCCGAAGGCTCAATGGACGCCGCCAATGCTTTGAAGCCAGCGTTGGCGCGTGGTGAGGTGCGGGTGATTGGGGCGACGACCTTTGATGAATATCGCAAGTATATCGAAAAAGACGCTGCTTTGGGTCGACGGTTCCAGTCGGTTGTAGTGGCAGAACCTGAGGCGGAAGAAGCGGTGCGGATGGTGGCGGGGTTGAGTAGTCGCTTGGCGCTGCATCATCAGCTGAGTATCGACGAGGAGGCTGTGAAGCTGGCGGTGGATTTGAGCCGGCGGTACGTTATGGATCGATATTTGCCAGATAAGGCAATTGACGTGCTGGACGAAGCGGCAGCATTGATGCGCTCAAAGCAGCCGCTCAAACCAGGTCGACGCCAAAAAATAGCTCAGCAAATCAAGCGCCTGGCGGGCAAAATTGATGCGGCTGTAGAAGCGGAAGACTATGAACGAGCGGCGCGTTTCAAAACGCAAATGAAGCAATTGGAAAAACGCGCTAGTGATTTGGGCGCGAGCGAGGACATGTTGCCGCGGTTGGATGAAGCATATTTGAGGTCGGCAGTGAGCGCTATGACTGGTGTGCCAGTGAAAAAATTGGCACACACCGAAGCTAAAAGTTTGATCAAGCTGGAGAATAGATTAGGTAAATTTGTGCTGGGGCAAACTGAAGCAATTGCTGAATTGGCGAGGTCTATTCGACGAAACAGCGCTGGACTACATCGACATAGTGGGCCAATGGGATCTTTCATATTTTTGGGGCCGACAGGTGTTGGTAAAACTGAGCTGGCTCGTGTGTTGGCGCGGGAAGTGTTCGGTGGCGAGCAGAGCCTCATCAAAATTGACATGAGTGAATTCTCCGAAAAGCACACGACGAGTCGGTTGGTCGGTGCTCCAGCGGGCTATGTTGGGTATGAGGAGGGCGGCAAATTGACCGACAAGGTCCGTCGGCAGCCGTACAGTGTGGTGCTGTTTGATGAGATTGAAAAAGCGCATCCAGATGTGATGCATCTGCTACTGCAGCTACTGGAAGATGGTCAATTGACTGACGCCCAAGGGCGAGTGATCAGCTTTCGCCACACCATCATCATCTTGACCAGCAATGTTGGTTCGGCGGGCATGATGAATACTGAAGCGCTGGGCTTTGGCGGCGCAAAGAAACGCAGCGCCAAGGACGTGCAGCGACACAATGACCGGACGGCGCGGCAGGCTCTGGAGGATTTCTTGAAGCCAGAGTTGATTGAGCGATTTGATGCTATCATCGTCTTTCAAGCGTTGAGCCGAGCAGTGGCTGGCAAAATATTTGATGGCATTGCCAGTGAGCTAAACGCGGCGATTGAGAATCACGACATGAAACTAATGATTAAACCAAGTGTCAAACGCCATATCATTGACCATGGCTTTGACACCGAACGCGGAGCAAGGCGCCTCCGACGCACTGTCCAGACATTGCTGGGAGACCCGTTGAGTGAAACAGTGCTGTCGAAAGCGCAGACAGGATCAACATTAGTTGCGTCAATGAAAAAAGGTGAGGTGATGATTGATGTCGAAAATTAGTAAACTAGGGAGCTTTTTACTGTCAGTAGCTATATTGGCCTTCAGTGGTTGGGTGGTGCTCAACCGGCAATTCGTGCTCGATCATGTGCGAGCCTGGCAATTCCAGCCGAGCGCTGAGATCATGCAGCTGGCGACGAATGCTGGCATGTCAGAACATGGCAGATTTCAGTTTTACGTGACACAGCCGCGGTTGGAATCGTCCAATGAATTTAATGCTGAGTGCCGTCGGTCGGAAAAAGCCAGTCCAATTTTGGGTTGTTACAAGCCCGGGGAAGATACCATTCATATTTACAATGTGCCAAACCCCGAACTTGACGGCATCAAAGAGGTGACGGCGGCGCACGAAATGTTGCACGCGGCGTGGTCGCGATTATCTGACGCCGAAAAGCAGCGGCTGGGTCAATTGTTGGAACATGCCTACGCGAACATTAAAGACAGTAAGCTGGAAGAACGCATGGCGTATTACGACCGAGCACAGCCCGGGTCTCGGTCTAACGAGCTTCATTCCATTTTGGGTACTGAGTATGCCGATTTGGGCTCAGAGTTGGAAGCACACTATGCTCGATTTTTCAGTGACCGATCACGAGTGGTTGCCTTGCACGCAAAATACAATCAGCGATTTGTTGATTTGGAGCGGCAAGTGACTACTTTGCAGGCGAAGTTGAAACAGCAACGAGCGGTGATTGAGCAGCGAAAAGAAAGTTACGATACGTCGATGACAGCGCTGAATGAGAAGATTCGCGATTTCAATCAACGGGCTACCAGCGGCGGGTTTGGCTCGCAACAGCAGTTCCAGGCTGAGCGTTCGCAGTTGCAAGCCGAAGGTCAACGTTTAAGTAGTCAGAAAACTGCACTACTCCGGCAGATCGATCAGTACAATGCTGACGTTGAAAAATTGAATGCGCTAGGTGAGCAAGCTGATCGGCTCAGTCAGAGTCTCGACAGCCAAAGGGCGGTAGAATGATGGCCCGGGCAAAATCACAATTCATCTGCCAACAGTGTGGCGCCAGCTATCCGAAATGGGTTGGCAAGTGTGAAAATTGTGGTGAGTGGAACTCGCTGGTTGAGCAACTACCGGTTGACACCGGTGCCTCGGCGGTAGCCCGCAGCAGCGGTAAAGGTAAAGCGCTCGCTACACTTAGGCTCAGCGAGACAGCAGCCGAGGCCAAGCAAGCACGGCTAGCAACCGGCATTGCCGACCTTGACGCGGTGCTCGGCGGTGGCTTTTTGCCGGGCGGCGTGGTGCTGGTGGCGGGGCAGCCGGGAATTGGAAAAAGTACCCTGCTGGCACAAGTTGCGGCGTTTGTTGCTCGGCAGAAACAAGTGCTGTACGTCAGTGGCGAGGAGTCGGTGTCGCAGGTCAAATTGCGGGCTGAGCGGCTGGGCGCGGTTGATTCAGAGAGTCTGCAGCTGGCGTCCAGCAACAGCGCCGAGGACATCGCCGCCTCTATCCAGACTGGCCAGTACAACCTGGTGATTGTCGATTCCATCCAGACCTTGTCGCTCGCAGAAATTGCCTCAGCGCCAGGCTCGGTCAGTCAAATCACTAACTCGTCTAACGTCATCATTCGCGCCACCAAAGCCTCGAATACCGCAGTGATTTTGGTCGGACACGTCACCAAAGAAGGCTCAATTGCTGGGCCGAAAGTCCTGGAGCACTTAGTTGATGTGGTGCTAAATTTTGAGGGCGATCGCTACGGCGGTTTTCGCGTGGTGCGGGCGCAGAAAAATCGCTATGGCTCGACCAACGAGGCAGCAATTTTTGAGATGCATGAGGATGGCTTACAGATTGTGGCTAATCCGTCGGCTAGTTTGCTAGCCGAGCGACAAAACCTTGATGGCTCCATCGTCCTCGCGACCATGGAGGGCGCGCGGCCGCTACTGGTGGAAATCCAGGCGTTGGTCAATCCGACGAACTTCGGCTATCCCAAACGCGCGGCCAGCGGCTTTGATCTCAACCGCTTGAACTTGTTGGTGGCGGTGCTGGAAAAGCGCACCAAGCTTAATCTCTCCGACAAAGATATTTACATCAATGTGGTTGGTGGCTTGAAACTGAGCGATCCAGCGGCAGACTTGGCGGTGGCCATGGCCATCGCCTCAGCCTCAGCCGGCCGTAAATTGAGCGACGAAGCGGTGGTGTTTGGTGAAGTCGGCTTGGGCGGTGAAGTGCGCTCCGCTCAAGGCTGGCACGCCCGCGTCAAAGAGGCCAAGAAGCTTGGCTTCACCTATGCCATCGCGCCAAAAACTCACAAGGATGCATTTGTGCGCAGCGTCGGTGATTTACGCCAGGCACTAATTGATTATTTACAATAACATTATTCTATAAAGGAAATTATTATGGAAAAAACAATTGAACTTCTCATCATTATCATGTTGCTGGCTATCATGGCGGAAATATATCTGCTGGTCAAGCCGCGGCGGCACGCAGGCAGCGGTACGCAGCTGCCGATTCTGGTTGATACCTCGGTACTGATGGACGGCCGGGTAGTTGATCTAGCAAAAACCGGGTTCCTATTGGGGCAGATCATCGTGCCGCGCAGTGTGCTGATAGAATTGCAGCTATTGGCTGACGGTGCTGATCACGCCAAGCGCGAGCGCGCCCGCTTCGGTATGGACGCCATGAAGGAACTAAAGGATGTGTTGGGCGGCTCGTTCACGTTGCTTGACGATGCGACGCGCATTCCCGAGGGGGTAGATAACCGCTTGTTGCAGCTTGCCAAGGAAATGAACGGTGCTATTCTGACACTGGATTACAACCTGAACAAGGTGGCGCAAGTCGAAGGCATTCAGATTCTCAATATCAATGAGCTAGCCAAGAGTTTACGCATGAGTTACTTGCCCGGCGATGAGCTGGTGCTTGAATTAACGCAAAAAGGTCAGGATTCTCACCAGGCGGTCGGCTACTTGCATGACGGCACAATGGTGGTGGTTGAGCAAGCCAAAAAGTTCCTGGGCCAGAAAAAGCGTATCGAAATCATTCGTAGCTTGCAGACTGACGCTGGTAAGATGATGTTTGCGAAGGTTGTTGAACAAACGACTCCGCCAGAGCCAACGCGACAAACAGCTGTAGTTACAAAACGTCGCTCTGCTGGTCGGAAAGTGCAGACTGGTCCAGAAGCGCTAGCTAAGAAAACTACTCAAAAAAAGCCAGTAGTGAAAGCTCAGAAGCCATCGCAGCAAACTCGTCGTCGCTCTACAGCTACAAAAACATCAGCCCAGCGCGAGGCTGAGCTGATTAGGTTGGCGAATAGCCAAGACGACTAATCGTCGCTGACAGTTTTTGAACTGCTTGCGGTGTAATATCCTTCGTCACGGACATTCACGGTGATGGTGTGTGATCCTGATGACACATTGACTGAGACGCGGTCTGAGGCGCTGTTGCCGCTGATATTGCTTGATTTGACTGAGCGTCCATCAACCAAGATATCAAGCGTCGCTAGGCCGAATTTTCCTCCATCAACATTAACGTCAATGGTGTATTTATTGCTTGAACCAGATGCGGTGATGCTGGCGACACGAGGCTTGGCATCGCTACAGTTGTGCACATCGTCGTCAGCGGTAGCGTTGTAGCCTGCTGGCGCACTGAAAGACTCTTTTTTGGTGATTGGATCAACTGCCTTGATCACGTCAACTTCTTCTCGTGCGCCCTCTGGAGTACAGGAAGTAGCCTTCTTTTTAGAGATGCGGTCAAATGTCATCTTGGACGAACTTTGTCCTTGGTTTTGGTTCCACCATGATGGATACAATTCTTTACCATTTTGTTTGATGCCAGATGGCCTAGTAAACCACATACTGGACTTCCATTTGCCAGCGGGTTGATAAACCTGTGTGTGTGCAAAGCTCATGACCTTTTGGATCACCGGGAGACCCGTTGACGAGTTCATGGAAGTCAAGGTACGACTGTCAGAGTTACCAAGCCAAAGCGTCATAGCAAGAGCTGGGGTATAACTAGCTAGCCAGATGTCTTTTGGTTGATTGCCTTTGTCGGAGGTTCCGGTCTTGTAGCTGGCGCGAACCCCAGGAATACTTCCTGTCACCAATGTATTTGATCGGTCAGACAGGATATCGTTGGTGATGTAAGCGGCTTGCGGGTCGACGGCCTGCTTTGATTCATCTTTCCATTTCAGGAGGGTTTCGTTTTGAGAATTAATCACTTCAGACACGGAAGTAGATTTTTTCCTGACACCCAAGCGAGCCAAGGTACCATAGGCATTAACCAGTTCAGTTTGTTTGGCGCCACATCCACCGATGGCGGCTGATAGACCATAGCCACCTGAGTCTTCCTCCTGCTTACAGTATTCTGAGTTACCAAGACCTCGGATGAACTCCACAGTTGGCTTTGGACTACCGTTACCAGCAATGTACATTGCTTTCACCGCTGGGGTGTTACGAGACAGACCAAGTCCTCGGCGAATGGTGATGTCACCCATGAACTTGTTGTCCCAGTTGTTCAGCTTAGCGCCATAAATTGAGTCGATATTTTCATCTTTTAGTATGGTGCCACTCCCATATGCCTGACTACCATGCTTGCTAAACAGGTGAGTGAACACAAATGGTTTGATGGATGAACCTGGCTGGACAAAGGCGGTGGCTGCATTGTCCTGACCAAAGCCCGGATAGTTAAAGTCACGGCTACCCATCAGGGCAACGATTTGACCCGTTTGCACGTCTTCTATGACTGATGCACCGTTGTGAGCGTTGATGGCGGCTGGACGACCAGTCGCAAAGAAGGCTTTCATTTCATTTTCTAATTTCTCTTGGATGCGCCAATCCAGCGTTGTTTTGACGGTCAGTCCGCCTCGTCCAACAACCGCTTGGCCGAGCTCTTTCTCGAGTTGTGATCGAACCATCATCACAAAGTGTGGCGCCTTCATACCTTCAGTTTGTTCGACTTGCGGGTATAAATTGTCAAGAATTGGGTATTTTTTGGCTTCATCTGCTTCTTTTTGAGTGATGTAGCCTTGTTCTGTCATGTAGTCTAAGATGGTGTGTTGGCGCTCGATCAACGCCTTGTTACCGGCAGTATTGTATGGGTTAAAGTAGGACGGATTTTGCGGAATTCCCGCCAGTAGCGCTGCTTCAGCTATGGTCAAATCTTTTGCACTCTTGTGGAAATAAGTCTGTGCAGCTGATTCAGCACCATTACGACGGCCTCCATATGGTGATTCGTTGAGATACAGTGACAGGATTTGGTCTTTGTTGTACATGCGTTCAACCTCAATTGCCAAAATCATCTCTTTGATCTTACGCGGGATACCTTTGAGGCCACGTTCACCAGCTTCATCGGCAAAGAACACCTGTTTGACGAGCTGCTGGGTCAATGTCGATCCTCCCTGGACCTGTCCTCCAGATGCCGTTGAAAATACCGCACGCGTCAAGCCGCTAACACTAACTCCGTGGTGCTTGTAAAAATCCTTGTCCTCAATGGCAACAGTAGCATGTTTCAGGTGATTGCTAATTTGGTCACCTTCGACCACCAGTTTGTAGTTACCAGTTCCTTTATCTTCCCAGAGTAGTACACCGTTACGGTCATAATATTTCGTGACCGTTGTTTGGACGCGTTTAGCGATTTCACCTGGTCGAATCTTATCCAGGTCTTTGCGGAAATATGCGAACAGCCCACCGATAAACAAGATCATCAATAGCAGAGTAACACCAGCAATTTTCAGCGCCATCTTTGCGCCGCGTTTGGAGAACCAATAGTTAGCTAACCGCTTTGGATGTAAGCGATAGAAAAATCGCTTCACTGGATGCTTCGGCAAGCTTGCCAAATATTCAGCACGCTCGCGCGAATCTTTATCTTTTTTAACTTTACGCTTATGTGCCAGATTGGCATACAAGCTTAATCGCTTTGTCGCAGATTTCCTGGGACTAGAAGGCGATTTGTTGCTGCTACTTGTACTACTCTTATTCACGTAATCTATTATATCACGCACATGGTTCGCATCAACTGCCAAAAATTGGTATACTGATACTAAGATTAGCTGACCAAGGAGAAAATATGCAGTTATCAGAGGAATTACAGTGGCGCGGGTTTTGGAACCAAACCACATTCACCAATGACAAGCTTATCGATTCGGAGAATTTCACGCTCTATTTGGGGACAGATCCGTCAGCTGACAGTTTGCACGTCGGGCATTTGGCGGTCTATATGATGGTGCGACATTTTTTGGAGCGCGGTCACAAGGTGTTTCTGTTGGTTGGTGGTGGCACTGGTATGATTGGCGATATGCGCGACACCGAGGAGCGGAGTCTGCTGTCGTATGCGGAAATTGAGCACAATAAACAAGCTTTGAAAGCACAGGTGTCACAAATTTTTGCCGGACGCGATTTTACCCTGGTGGACAATGCGGATTGGCTGGGCAATTTGGAATTGTTGCCGTTCCTCCGCGACATTGGCAAGAATTTCAACATGGCAGACTTGATCGGTCGTGAATTTTTCAAGGCACGCATCGACAACGGCAAGGGGTTGAGCTTTGCGGAATTTACCTACACGTTGCTGCAGGGGTATGATTTCTGGCATTTGTTCAAACACCACGGTGTCAATTTACAAATCGGCGGCTCTGACCAGTGGGGTAATTTAGTTTCAGGTGTGGAATTGATTCGTAAAAAAGAAAACGCTGAAGTTTACGCCATGACCGCACCACTACTCATCAACAAATCAACTGGGCGCAAATTTGGCAAGTCTGAAGGTGGCGCTGTGTGGCTAGATGAAAACAAAACCAGCGTGTACAAATTCTATCAATTCTGGCTGAACGTTGATGACGAAAGCGCCATCGAGTACATGAAAATCTTTACCATGCTCGATCGCGACACCATTGAGGCCATCGCTGAAAACCATGCCGTCAATCCTGGCGCGCGCTCGGCCCAAAAAGTTTTGGCGCGCGAGGTTACCGACATCGTTCACGGCGTCAATCGGCGCGAATCAGTGGAGCGGGTGACTGAAGTGTTGTTTGGCGGCGGTGATTTCCGCCAATTATCAGACGATGACCTGGATGCTCTCGCCAAGGAAATTCCGCGCGTTGATGTCGGCGTCGGCGTGATTGAAGCATTGGTGGTGTCTGGTGCGGTCAGCTCCAACGGCGAAGCAAAACGCCTATTGAAATCTGGTGCCATCAGCCTCAACGGCGAAAAAATAGCCGAAGACCAAGCTGTCAACACCACGTCGCTACTGAAAAAAGGTAAAAATACATTTGTGCTAATCATGGAGGGAGACGAAGAATGAAAAAAATCATAGCTTTTGATTCAGATGACACCATTGTCCTGTCAAAAATGCCAGCGACACCACGCATGGCTGGTTTATTGGCAGAATTATTGAAGCATTACGATGTGTGTATCATTTCTGGTACTGATTTTGAAGGGGTGATCTATCCAAACACTGTCAGGCAAATTGAACAAGTTCCGGGTGTTGATCTTAGCCGGCTGCACATCATGCCGACATGTGGCACTCGTTACTATCGCTTCCAGGACGGCGAATGGCGATTGCAATATCAGGAGGACTTGACTGAAGAGCAAAAAGCTCGGATTTTTGAGGCAATTGAGACCTCAGCTAAGGAGCTTGATATGTGGGTGGACAATCCAGCTGGCGAAATCATCGAAGATCGTCTCAGTCAGGTAACGTATTCTGCGCTGGGTCAAAAGGCTACTCCTGAAGACAAATACGCATGGGCTGAAGCCAACAAGGAAAAACGTAAATTACTCAACGACGCTGTCAAAGCGCGCATTCCAGAATTTGAAATTCGGACGGCCGGCACCACTAGTCTGGACGTCACTAAGCCTGGTATCGACAAAGCACATGGCATGAAAAAACTGATGGAAGCGACAGGCGTAACCAAGGAAGAAATTTTATTCTTTGGCGACAAGCTAGAAGAAGGTGGTAATGATTTCCCAGTCAAAAATATGGGTATTGACTGCATCGCTGTGGAGCGTTGGGAAGACACCGCCTACGCGCTGGAAGGCATCAACGCTGTTTCGTAGATGAAACTAACAACCCCACTGGAACACATTAAAGGCGTCGGCCCCAAAACCGCCCAAGCGCTGTCGGCGGCGGGTCTGGAGACGGTGGCGGACGCCTTGGATTTTTTGCCGCGGGCGTACGATGATTATTCGGCGGCGGTCAATATCGCTGATCTCCAGCCGGGCAAGGTGACGGTGCGGGCGCGCTGCGAATCGATTTCCACGCGGATTGTTCGCCGAGGCTTAAGGATTACCACGGCGGTGCTGGCGGATGATTCCGGCAAAGTCAAGGCCGTCTGGTTCAATCAGCCGTACCGCGAATCCCAGCTGAGATCTGACGCTGAGTTTATGTTCTCTGGCCAATTTGGTATGCAGTATAACAGCTATCAGATCAGCAATCCGTCCGTCGAGCTCGCCAAACAAACAAATTCGTCCGACGCTCAGCCCACCTCAGGCATCCATCCCGTCTACAAATCCATCAAAAATCTTCGCCCAAAAACCGTGCAGGATTTGCTGAAAAATCTGCGACCTATCATGGAGTTTTTGCCCGAGACGCTGCCGGAGCACATCGTCCAGCGACAAAAGTTAGTCAGCCGCGCTGAAGCTGTGAAGTTCCTCCACGCGCCAAATAGTCACGAGGAAATTGCCCGCGGTCGTGAGCGGCTGGCATTTGAAGAATTGTTTGAAATGATCTTGGCGGCACAATTTAATAAGCAAGAGCAGACCAAGCTAACCGGCTGGCGCATCCCGTTCAATCAGCCGGTCGTTAAGCGATTTGTTGAGCAACTGCCATTTCCCTTGACCAACGCGCAGCGCCGTGCCGCGTGGCAGATTTTGCAAGATTTGGAGTCGGAGCATCCGATGAATCGTCTATTGCAAGGCGATGTCGGCTCGGGCAAAACGGTGGTCGCTGGGTTGGTAGCGGCGGAGGTGGCGCAGGCTGGTTTTCAGACGGCCATCATGGCACCGACGGAGATTTTGG
>CAUROB010000026.1:0-11905 GCA_963526655.1 uncultured Candidatus Saccharibacteria bacterium | reverse complement strand
ACGAAATTGCTCGGCTGGATGTGCGGCGCGGCGACACGGTGGTGATTTTCAAGGCAGGCGACATTATCCCGCAGGTACAAACTGTGCTCAAAGAATTGCGACCAGCGGGCACCAAACCGACTGACTATCCAGTAGAACTGGCGCGTCAATATCCAGAGTTAGAATTTGTACGGCCAGAGGGTGAGGCAGTCTACCGCGTCAAAGGGCTGAGCGGTCCGCTGATTTTGAAGCGAGCCTTGGCGCACTTTGCATCTAAAGGCGCGCTGGATATCGACACCTTGGGCGAGAAAAATGTTGAGGCACTGGTCGAAGCTGGGCTGGTTAATGATTTGGCGGATATCTACCGGTTGACGAAAGATGATTTGCTGCAGTTGGAGCGCTTTGCTGAGATTTCTGCGCAAAAACTCATTGATGCCATTGCTGCCAAGAAACAGCCAGCGTTGGAGCGATTTTTGTTCGGCCTTGGCATTCGTCATGTCGGCACGCAGACAGCGATTGACCTCGCAAACCACTTTGAGAGTCTTGAGTCTATGTCTCGCGCGACCATTGATGAGCTGCGCGAGGTGGATGGCGTGGGTGAAATTGTTGCCGAATCAATAGTGGCGTGGTTTGCTGATGAAGATAATGTGAAGCTGCTTGAAAAATTTGCTGACCTTGGCGTGACGCCACAATTTACTAAAAAATCCGGCAGTCTAACTGGCCAAAGCTTCGTCATCACCGGCACCCTGCAATCAATGGGGCGTGACGCCACCGCAGAAAAAATCCGTAATCTCGGCGGCACTTTCCAAACCGCTGTTGCAAAAGATACAACATATTTGGTAGCGGGCGGTAAAGTTGGCGCCAGTAAATTGAAAAAAGCCAAACAATACGGCACCAAAATTATTGACGAGCAAACATTATTAGAGCTTATACGATAACGGAGGTATAACCATGACACAGCAATCACATCGCGCCCTTGCTATCAAACCCGCCGACACGGTTGTATTTACTGCCATGTCGAAAAAGTATTTTTACATGAGATTGTTCGTCACGAAATTTGCGCTTGAGCAAGGCGTTGTGCCGATTAACCCATTCACCAGTTTTGACTATTTTTTGCTCGATGCGGTGGAGCGTGACACCGTACGGCGCGCCAATAATACGCTGGTGGCGCGCGCTGATGAGCTGTGGGTGTTTGGTGACATCGCTGATGGCGTGCGGGCGGAAATAGTTCAAGCCTGGCAGCAGCAGAAAACCGTCCGATTTTTTGCGTTTCGTGACGATAAACATATTTACGAAGTTGAGATTGGCGACTTGGTGTATGAAGACGGTGTTGAAACAGTAACCCAACGGAGGTAATGAGATGGTCCGATTTTATTTACAAAAATTAGTGCGTGACAAAGTAGTGCCAAATTGCCTAGATGATCCGGATGTCGTACATACAGAGTACCGCGAGCTGGACAGTCAGGAATTTCGCCGTGAGCTAGTGCGTAAAGTTCATGAGGAGGCGGACGAAATTCCACTGGGTGATAAACAGCGTGATGAATCGCTCAAAGAGCTAGCTGATTTGCAAGAAGTTGTTGATACACTACGCCAAGATTTTGGCTTTTCTATAGAGCAAGTTCAGGAGGCGATGGCGCGCAAAAAACAGAAAAAAGGCGGCTTTGATAATCGGTACTACATTGAATATAACGACCTAGTTGATGATAGTAAATGGGTAGAAATTTTCCGTGCCCAGCCAGAGAAGTATCGTGAAGAAACAGTAGATGGTGAAGGACAGGCGCTTGGCGACTAGTCCGCTAACGGGGTAAATAATATGCAAGTTCATGTTGCCATCCCACACTATAACGCTCCTCGGGCTTTGAATAATCTTTTGGCGCAGCTGACAAAACAGGATTTTGACAGCATCACGGTGCTTGATGATCATTCTACTGACCAGCAAGTACTGCAAGACGTCGCTCGTAAATTTCCGGCAGTTAATTTTATCTTTGGTGAGGAAAATGTTGGTGCGGGAGCCAACCGTAATCGCTTTTTGGATTTACATAAAACAGGCATTGTATGGTTCATCGACTGTGACATGCGTGTTGAGACAGAGAATGTTGCCGATATGCTGTGCCAAAAGTTTGCTGGCAAAAATCACATCATGCTTGGTAGTACCATCCTCTATGATAACGGTCAGCCGATGGCCTGGAATTATGGTCATGAAATGCACCCGCAGCACGACTGGCAATTTACGCGGGCGACTCAGGCAGACGACCGCCAAATGTTGCAACAGCAAGGTTGGGATTATCCATGGATTTGGGGCGAGCGAGTCACGGCGGATCGTCAAGTTGACTGGGTGGCTGAGGGGAGCTTCGCGCTGCTGATTGATGATTTTGCAAAGGTTGGTGGATATGACGCAGCGTTTCGCTATCACGAAGGGCAAGACTTGGCGCATCGGCTACGTGAGGCGGGTGTGAATATTATGGTAACTGGAGATATCGTCTGTACGCATCTGGATATTGACGTTCGCGGCAAGGCCCGTCACCGGGAAGTTGAGCAATCCGCTGCATTATTTTACCGAAAACATCACATCAAGACCGACCAAGACTAGTGTATAATGCACATATGGATAAATTCAGAACACCGAAGCTTTACTGTTTTTCGCCGCCTGTGATGCTGGCAACCTTGGCTATTGAGATTATTTTAGCGATTCATACGATGTGGCGCTACAAACTAAATCCTGTGACGAGGATCGTCGTGGCGCTGCTCGTTTGTCTAGCGCTGTTTCAATGGGCTGAATATAACGTTTGTGAAGGCACGGTGCTGTTTGATAGCGTGGGCTGGGCGAAGCTTGGGTATGTGGCGATTACCATGTTGCCGCCTCTTGGTATTCATTTGGTCTATCAAATTTCTGCTGACAAACGACGTTGGATTCCAGTGCTGGGGTATACCTTAGCGGTCGTGTTCATTGGCTACTTTTTGCTAGCCGTAAACGGTGTTAGCGCTGGCGTCTGTCTGGGAAATTATGTCATTTTTGAAAATCAGCCAGGTATCAGTGAATGGTATGGGCTATACTACTACGGCTTGTTGTTCGTGGCGATTGCCTACGCCTACACCCGTGGCAAAAACGCCAAAAAACACATTCGCCGCTCATTATGGTCATTGATCATCGGCTACGTGCTGTTCATTGCGCCAACGACATTTGTCAATATCATCGATCCATCAACCATCACCGGCATCCCGTCGATTATGTGCGGTTTTGCAGTGCTGATGGCAGTGGCGCTCGCCGGAAAAGTATTACCAGAATACACAAAGCAAAAATAGTGCTTGTGTTTTTATGACAATTGGTGCATAATCACAAGTGAGCTGGTACGCATAGGGGCATCTCCTATGCTTGCCAATTAAAAGACAAACACATTTTCAACATGCCCCGGGTGGGCGCGTAGCAGCTCCGCTTTGCTATTTCGGCGACTTGCGTTGGTTTCGGCAAGTCGCTTATGGTATGATGAGTATATGTTTCGACGATCATTTGAAAAGAAAATTCCATTGTTAGTGCGTGAGTTTTTTGCTTCGCACGCGGATGTCAAGTTGATAGCGGTGACAGGTAGCACTGGTAAAACGAGCGCCAAGATCGCCATCGGTACGGTTTTGTCGCAGCGCTATGCTATCGCTATGCCGCAGTTAGAGCCAAAATCTCACATGCAGACTTTACTGCAGATCATGGGAGTACGTTATCCTGAGGGTCCTGAAAAAAAATGGGGATTCTTCGCGCGTCGCAATATGTACCGCGCTGTCAAAAAACGAGCTCGCGCTGAGCATCCAGAAGCGCAAGTGATCGTCCAGGAATTTAGCCCACAAAGCATTGGCTTTCATGATTGGTTCAAAACAGTCATCTTGCCGGACATTGCCGTCATCACTTCTGTCACCACAGGGCGCATGCGTGTCGAACATACCATAGAAGAAGTCGCCCAGGAAATGATCACGCTGGGTAATAATTCTCGGATGGCGTTGATCAATCGCGATGACATCGAAGGTCGGTTTGCGGCGTTTGTGACGAATCCTAATATAACCACTTATGGCACCAGTGGGGTTGCAGAATATTATTTTGATGAACATGATTTCTCGCTTACTGAAGGGCATTTTGGTGCTATGGTGTCGCCAGAATATCCAGAGGGTATCCAGACGCAATTGAAACTGCTGGGTGAACACAACCTCAGACCAGCAGTAGCTGCCATGGCCGTGGCTGTCAAATTAGGCATGGATGTCGGCTCAATTCAGCGAGGCTTGGCGGCACTGCGCCCGATCCCAGGACGAATGCAGTTGTTGCGCGGTGCTGATGGTACTATGCTTCTGGACGACAGCTATAGTGCGTCGCCATCTACCACGACTGCCGCCATCCAGACACTGTATAGTTTGAGCGCTCCCCAAAAAATCGCTGTCCTAGGCAATATCAACGGTTTGAGAGAATCAATGCCGCAAGAAATGTCTAAACTAGGCTATCTGTGTAATCCCAATGAACTTGACTGGGTAGTGACAGTTGGAGAAATGGCCAACCAGTATTTGGCGCCATCGGCTCGTCAGCGTGGCTGCCAGGTAAAAGAATGCAAAGACGCCATCGAAGCTGGTAGTTTTGTGCGCGACAAACTGAAAAAAGACGGTATTGCGCTGTTCAAAGGTTCTTCGGGCGGTGTCTGGCTGGAGGAAGCCATCAAAATTAACCTCCATACAGCGGTTGATGAAAACAAATTAGTTCGCCAAACGCCAGAGTGGATAGCCAGGAAGAATGCATTTTTCTCTCGTTTTAGTGATTAGCTGATATAATACATAACATAGTAGTAATTTGGAGGGTATATGAGCATACAGCAGCCAACAACAGCACCGGCTGAGTCAACGCCGCCGGCTGAACAGCCGCCTATCATGGGCGCGATCAACAAACCGAAAAAGAAAAACCGCAAAAAGTTGATTATTAGTTTGGTTGTGGGGTCGTTAGTTACCATCGGCTTGATTGCAGGACTGTTGTGGTATCTGTTGGTATTTAATAACCCACAGCGCGCACTGGAAGCGTCAATTGTTAACGCGATCATGTCGAAGAACTCTGTCACTGAAGGACGGCTGACTTTTGAAGGCAAGGGTAATCAAAAAGTCACCATCAAGCTCAAATCATCAGACGCAGAGAAGAGTCAAGAGCTGCAAGCTGATATAACAGTTAACGCCGGTGGTTCTGACAAGTCAATCCAGTTCTCTCTGCCAAAAGTGAATGTACGCAATACTGAAGACGCAACGTATATTAAACTGGATAATGTTCGTAGCTCAATCGAGACAGCGATAGATCGTTACATGGAAAGCGTTTCCTCGCCAGGTGGTGCGATTTCTGGCCGATCTCAGACAAAATCACTCAAAGAAACGATGCTGAAACAATTTGAGACGCTCATCAATGAGATCGACGGCCACTGGATCAAGATCTCTTCAGACGACCTAGAGCAGTCAGAAGAAGCAAAATGTGTGATGAATGCAGTTCGCCGCGCTAAGGATGATGCTGCTGTTCGCGAAGAAATCGCTCAAGTATACCGCGACAACAATTTCCTACAAATCAAAAAAGATTTGGGTACAAAAGATGGCCTGCGTGGATTTGAAATTGACCTGAGCGACGCTACTCTTGAGAAACGTAAAAACTTTGCCAAGGCATTGAGTGAAACAACATACGCCAAGAAGATCAAAGAATGTGGCGGCAGTAGCTCAAAAGCGCTCGACACAGATGCACTTGATTTCAAGAAAGTGGATGTTTCTCTGAAGTTGTGGATTGACAACTCAAAGAGACAAGTTCGCCGCGTAGAATTTGAGGGTTCATCTGAGGGCAATAAGGTCTCTCTCGAGACAGGCGTCATGTATGGCGATGCCAAGAAGGTTGAAGCACCATCTGACGCAAAAGACTTGAAAGATGTGATGAAAAAGCTCCAGTCAAGCCCACTGTCTAGCTTTGTTCCAAAAACTAGTACTTCGACAAACTCAGCCAGTGACGCCGACGAAGCGTAAATAGCCTTTCGTTGACGGTCAATCGCCTCACTCTCATGTGGGGCGATTTTCGTGCTATAATTACAGATATGAAACGCTACAATCCGACGGAAATTGAGAAAAAATGGCAAGATAAATGGGAGGCTGATGGCACCTACGTCACTGACCTTGGTGATACGACGCGCCCCAAGTACTACAGCTTGAGCATGCTTCCTGGCATCACCGGGGCTGGTATTCACATCGGTCACGGTCGGACGTTTCAATTTGCCGACATCAAAGCGCGCCTGAAGCGTCAGCAAGGCTACAATGTATATCATCCAATCGGTTGGGATAGCTTTGGTCTACCGGTGGAGAACTACGCCATCAAGGTCGGTAAAACGCCGCGGGTGGCGCACGACGAAGCCAAGGCTCATTTCATCGCCCAGCTGAAGCGCCTCGGGTTTAGTTATGATTGGTCAAAGGAGATTTCCACCGCTGACCCCGAGTATTATAAGTGGACCCAGTGGATTTTTACGCAGCTATACAAGCACGATTTGGCGTACCAAAAAGAGCAGCCGCAATGGTGGTGCGATACTGACAATACAGTGCTGGCTAACGAGCAGGTTGAGGGCGGCAAATGTTGGCGCTGCGGCAATCCTGTTACCAAGCGTAACCTCAAACAGTGGTTTTTCCGCATCACAGCCTATGCTGATGATATTTTGGAGGCGACTGACGATTTGGATTGGACGGAAATGGTTAAGACCATGCAGAAAAATTGGATCGGCCGGTCGGTTGGCGCGGAAGTTGACTTTACCCTTAATTTAACGGCATCTGACTCTTTAAAATTCACCCCTGATCTGGCAGAAAAAGTTATTTCTGGTGAAAAAACCAATACAATTAGGTATGAAGCTAAAAAACTGAAGGTTGGCGATATTGCTGATGCTATGGTGCGTGATGGAGAAAAAGTATATTCATTTGGATATATAAAAATAGTTAATATCCACCAGCTTCCACTAAGAGATATATCTAACGATATTTCTGGACATGAACGTTATAGTGATGATAATGAAAAATTGTTGAGTTTTAAAAAGTTCTATGGTGAAGAAGTTTCACTAGAGGATACATTCACGGTTTATGATTTCGAGTATGTACCACCAATCACCGTATTCACCACGCGACCTGACACCTTGTTTGGTGCTAGCTACGTGGCTTTGGCGCCAGAACACCCACTGGTTTCTCAGTTGGTCAATGCTGACACGCGCCCCAAAGTTGAAGCATACATTCAAGCGGCGCAGCAGAAGTCTGACGTTGAGCGCCAGGAAAACAAAGATAAATCTGGCGTCTTTACTGGCAGCTATGTCATCAATCCAGTCAATGGCCAAAAGCTGCCAATCTGGGTGGCGGACTACGTACTGAGTGGTTACGGCACAGGTGCAGTCATGGCGGTACCGGCACATGATGAACGTGATTTTGCCTTTGCTGAGAAATTTGACTTGCCAATTGTTCAGGTAGTTGATAAGCCGGAAGATTCGGCAGACGTCGGCTGCTACACTGGTGAAGGTGAATTGATCAATTCTGGGCAATTCGACGGTACGCGTAGTGAAGATGCCCGCGAGCAAATCGTAGCGTGGCTGGAACAGCAGGGATCTGGTCGTGGTAAAACTACTTACAAAATGCGTGACTGGCTGATTTCTCGCCAGCGGTACTGGGGTGCGCCAATTCCGATGGTTCATGTTGACGGTTTCGAGCCAATTGCTGTAGCGGATGAGTGCTTGCCGGTGATTCTTCCAGAAGTCGAGAACTTCAAGCCAACGGGCGGCAATACGTCGGTCCTAGCGCAAGTTGATGATTGGGTGCGCGTGTGGGTTGATGTTGAGACGGGTAAAACCGTGCCGATCACCGAGCCAAAGCCGGCGGGCGACAATTGGCATGAAGGCCGGCGCGAAACTGATACGCTGGACGGCTATGCTTGTTCCAGCTGGTATTTCCTGCGCTATCTCGACCCACACAATGACGCCGAGGCGTGGGATCCTGAGAGAATTGGTCATTGGATGCCGGTCGATTATTACAATGGTGCCGACCATGCGGTGGCGCACCTGCTGTACAGCCGTTTTTGGATGCGCTTTTTCCATAAACTTGGCTTGGTGCCAACACCCGAGCCGTTCAAGCGGATGATGTACAATGCCTACATCATGGCGCCCGACGGTCAAAAGATGAGTAAGTCCAAGGGCAATGTCATCGATCCGATGGAAATTATGGATAGCGGTTATGGCGCTGACGCACTGCGCGTATACGAGATGTTTATCGCGCCCTATGATATGGATGCACCGTGGGATCCGCGCGGGGTGCCGGGGACATACCGGTTCTTAAATCGGGTGTGGAATATAGTGCAGGAGTTTGTAGCAGCACCTGAATCTACTTCTGAAGATGACCAAGAACTGCTTCGCCTGACGCACTCAACCATCAAAAAAGTCACTCGTGACATTGAGGATGAGAAGTTTAATACAGCAGTAGCGGCGATGATGGAAATGGTCAACGGCCTATACAAATTCAAAGAGTCACACGGTATGCAAGCGTCGGAAACATGGCGGTTCACTCTGGAGAGTTTGCTACAAATCTTAGCGCCATTTGCACCGCACATCACTGAAGAATTGTGGCAAGAATTGGGTCACACTGATACCATTCACGTTAATCACTGGCCAAAGTGGGACGAGAAATATCTGGTGAGCGATGTGATTACCATCATCGTTCAGGTCAATGGTAAGCTTCGATCAAAGCTGGAGCTGCCAGCCGACATCGACCAGCAGGGTATTGAAGAAGCAGCTTTAGCTGACGCCAATGTTCAAAAATTCACAAACAATAAACCACCTAAAAAGATGGTTTATGTTCCGGGTAAACTACTTAACGTTGTTATTTAGCTTTAGGTTTTGCGTCTGCAGGAAAGACTTCTTTCTTGCCATCGCCATTAGTGTCTTTCTCGACCATAGTAACAGTGAATTCTTTTGGAGGAATCTTGTATTCTGAGTTGTCAAGGACTTCCTGACTAGCCTCTGTGACTACACCAATATTAAGGTTAATCTGGTCTGCAGACCACCCCTCTTGTTCGCCGACTTCTTCAGCGGCTCGCTGTGCCGCAGAGTTAACCGAATCACCATCCTGTAAATCGACAGAGAAAGTTTTTTCCGGTCCTAGTAGTGATGGGTTTTCGTGTGCCGCGTTAACAAAATCAACGGCGCCTTGCTCCGCGACGGCAGCAGGACTGTCTGGTGTTTCAGTACTAGGTCTGCTTTCCCATGGATGCGAGCCAAGGCCAAATCCGGTAACGGCCAGAGCTAACATGGCGGCAGTTCTTCGTACTCTTTTACCTGCTTTTCCTTTTTCTACAAGACTTGTTTCTGGTAATCGTTCATTCTTCATGACTAGTATAATAGCATAAGCAATATAAAAAGTCAAGTATATTGTACAATATCTCAGACTATACTCTTGAGAAAAATCGTAAAAACCGTTATAATAAAGCCCAAGTGTTAATATAAACTGATAAAGGAGAGATTATGGCACAACCTAAAAAACAGAGCAGCCCGCGAAAAACTGGCCTGCGCCGCAGCCACTTGGTATTGAAATTAGCTCGCCGTGTAAACGGTTCTTCACCAGTTAAAGCCTGGACTACCAAGCGCGAAACTGGCAAAAAAACGAAATAGTAGTAATATAACCCGAACAGGAACGTTTTACGCATGGCTTCAAACCGTCATTTAGGACGAATCGTCGCTCTTCAGACATTGTATGAATATGAATTTCGCCGTGAGGTTGGAGACGATACAGTCGAATACAAAGACATTCTTGAGAGAAATCTTGATAAGTACAAGTCATCAGTCGATGATGTCGATTTTGTGGATAAGTTGGTGAGCGGCGTAATCTCGGTGCAGCAGGAGCTAGATGAGCAGCTACGTCCGTTGGCTCCCGAATGGCCAATTGAGCAGATCGCGCGAATTGACCGAGCAGTTTTGCGGTTAGCGCTGTATGAGCTCAATCACGCAAAAGATGCGCCTCCAAAAGTGGTCATCAATGAAGCAGTCGAATTAGCCAAAGCGTTTGGTTCGGATAACTCAGGGAAATTTATCAACGGTGTGCTGGGTACAGCATATCGCTCCCTCCAAGAGGATGCCGATGACAAAGGACAATTTTAGCGGAATACGCAAATATTTTAGCGGGCATAAAAAGCCATCAATTCAGGAAATCGTGCGCGAACCAACAGCTGGTGGTGTGGTGTTTCGCCGCAACAAAAAAGGCGAAGCCGAATTTTTGTTGTATCAAGACGCACGGGATCGCTGGACTATCCCAAAGGGACACATCGAACCAGGTGAGACGGCGCAGGTCACCGCCAAGCGAGAAATTGGTGAAGAGACTGGCCTGAAAAAAATTGAAGTTTGTGGCTGGCTAGGCAAGGTCAATTTTCGATACCGACGGATTGATAAATTGGTGCTGATGACGACACAGGTATATCTGGTTAAGGCCCTTGATCCAAATGAAAAATTACAAAAAGAGGAGTGGATGAATGGTCTCAAGTGGTTTTCATTTCACGAAGCTTTGGACGAGATTGAATATGAGGACATTGGTAAATTGATTTTGCTAGCTATGAAACGTATCAGACAGGAGAATCTGTAGATGAGTGGGATGAATACCGCGCCATACCAAGAATTTGCGCGCGAGAAGCTGGGTTTTGAATTTACAAAGTTGGATCTTTTGATCACTGCGTTGACGCACCGCAGCTATGTCAATGAGCACCGAAAATCAGTTCACGAGCACAACGAGCGACTGGAGTTTTTGGGTGACGCGGTGTTGGAACTGGCGGTGACCGAATATCTGTTTGCTCATTTCTCTGAGCCAGAAGGCATTTTGACGGCGTGGCGCGCAGCACTGGTGCGGACAGAAAGCATCGGTGACGCGGGGGATAAGTTGGGTTATGGTCCGCTCATTCGTATGTCCAAGGGTGAGAAAAATGGTTCGGATCGGGCACATTTGCAGATTTTGGCCAATGCGTTTGAGGCGGTCATCGGCGCGATCTATCTGGAACGCGGGTTTGATGACGCACGCGATTTTATCCATAAACACATCATCGTCAAATTGGATCACATCTTGGAAACTGGTAGCTGGCGCGATCCGAAGTCTCATTTGCAGGAGGTCTCGCAGCGATTGGACGGACAAACGCCGGTTTATAAAGTGCTGAGCGAAGAAGGGCCTGACCATGACAAGGTCTTCAAGTTGGGTGTGTTTGTCGGTGACCGTTTGATGGGGCAAGGTAGTGGTCCTTCTAAACAAGTCGCCCAGCAGGCAGCGGCTCGAGCTGCCTTGGCAGAATATCGGCGGCTCAATGATGAATCAGAAAGCGCTTCTTGAGCCTGATTCTGTTATTGCTCGTGCTAAAACGTTTATGATATACTAACTATACAGTTTAATTCCGAAGGAGGGGCAGAATGTCAACGATTGACCAGCAATTTGTGGAATACATCATTAAATCACTTGTAGAGCATCCAGATGATGTTGTCGTTGAGCGGTTGATTGATGAAAAGGGCGTACTGTTGACGCTGACTGTCAACCCTGAGGACTTGGGTCGAGTGATCGGTAAACGCGGCGGCACTGCGCAAAGCGTTCGCACCTTGTTGCGGGCGTTGGGCACGAAAAATGACGCACGTTACAATTTGAAAATCGTCAACAACGATGGCTTTACTGGCGCGCAGAGTAGTGAAGGTAGTGCATCTTCTAGTTCTGCTGTGGAAAAGCCAACAGAGGAAGCTGTGGAAAGCCAATCTTCCTACGCAGAAAATGCTCGAAAAGAGCTTGCAGAACTGGACGACCTTGATATATAATAAACGTAGTTCAAGCACAGACAACATGCGAGAACAGCTCTATGCGAGCAATGGGTAACCATTGAGAGCCTTATTTGTGCTAAAAAACCGCC
>CAUROB010000025.1:0-12526 GCA_963526655.1 uncultured Candidatus Saccharibacteria bacterium | reverse complement strand
CAGGAAAAGGGCGTGTTGAAGGTTCAGCCAAACTATCAGTACAGCTACCTGGAAGGCGAGGAATTACACAACTTTGTCTTGGCGGTGAAAGAGTATTATGAGCGTGTTTCGCGCAAATTATATAAACAAGATCCAGACACTGGCAAACCTTTGCAGATGGTATAATAGATAACAGTGAATGATAATTTGATATATCTTGATCATGCGGCGGCAACGCCGATGGACCCGTTGGTGGTTGAGGCGATGCAGCCCTATTTTTCTGAGAAATTTTTCAATCCATCCAGCCCATATGCTGCTGGTGTTTCAGTCAAGCGTGACTATCAAGCCGCCAAAGCGCGCATCGCCCAGGTTCTGGGCGTTGTTGCGGATGAATTGGTGATGACGGCCGGCGCCACGGAGTCAGTTAATTTGGCGTTTCAGGCGGCGCAGCAAACAGTCTGTGCGGTTGCGACCATTGAACACGCATCGGTTCTGTCGGCTGCTGGACGTTACGCGAAGCCAGTGTTGATCCAGCCGGATCATAAGGGAAGAATTTCTCCAGAAGCAGTGAAACAAGCTCTTACACCAGAGGTTGGTTTTGTGTCAATCGCCCTGGCAAATCATGAGCTGGGGTATGTACAGCCAATTGAAGATATTGCTCGTGTCATTCAAGCAGAGCGGGAACGGCGTCGGTCTACTGGCGAGGATACACCGCTATACTTCCATACTGATGCGTCTCAAGCGGCAGCATTGTTGGATATAAAAGTAAAACGATTAGGTGTTGATTTATTGACGCTCAGCGCGGCAAAAGTCTACGGACCAAAACAAGTCGGTCTGCTGTGGGTACGTCCGGGTGTACATATTGCACCAACTATTGTCGGGGGTGGACAGGAGCTGGGTCTTCGCAGTGGCACGGAAAATGTCGCTGGTGTAATTGGTTTTGCTGAGGCTTTGGAGCTGGCTGCCAAACGGCGCAAAGCTGAAGTGAAGCGACTGCAGGGATTGCGCGATGCTATGATTCGGAAGATGAAAGCTGAGCTACCGGAAATGATCATTTCGTCTGATCGCAAAAAGTCGTTGGCGAATTTTTTGAATATTTCTTTTCCGGGCTTGGATGCTGAACGATTGGTGTTTTTGTTGGAAATGCATGGTGTGATGGTGGCGACGGGTAGTGCCTGTGCCGCCAACTCCGGTACGCGTTCGCATGTGCTATCGGCTATCGGTTTGAGTGACTCAGATATTGATGGCAGTTTACGCATCACCCTTGGAAGGTTAAATGATGAAGTAGCGGTTATCCGAGCGGCCGAACTGATCATCCAATCAGTGCGAAAAGAGCGGGAGAGGATGCGATGATTCATCGATTGATTGGACTGGCTGTTGTTGTGGTGGTGATTATCATTGGTTTGACGATGTATTTGGCACCAGACGATTTGGCGAAATGTTCTGGTCCTGGAACTAGTGAGTGCGCGGCGGCTGATGCCATTGTGGCGGTTTCTGGTGGAGACACTGATGCGCGGACTGACGAAGCAATTCGTTTATATAAGCAAAAATGGTCGTCACTGCTCATCATGTCAGGTGCGGCAGCTGATAAGACGGGCTTGTCCAATGCTGAGGCTATGAAACGTCGAGCATTGTCACAGGGCGTGCCAGATAAGCATATTATCATTGAAGACCATTCTGAGACGACAAAACAGAATGCAGTTGAAGTAAAATCAGTCATCACTGCTCGCAAAATGAAGCGTATCATTTTGGTGACTAGTGGTTATCATATGCAGCGAGCTCGGTCTGAGTTTGCGGCGCAAGTGCCTGGTGTAGAGGTGCTATCACACCCTGTCAGTCGTGATAAACATTGGGGCGATTTATGGTGGCTCACACCGTGGGGCTGGTGGTTGGCAGTTGGTGAATTGATCAAGATTGGCTTATTTACCATTGGAGGAACACGCTGATGGCTCGGGTGTTCGTCGGTATGTCGGGTGGCGTTGATTCGTCGGTAGCAGCAGCGCTATTGGTTGAGCAAGGCCACGAGGTGACTGGCGTGTATATGAAAAACTGGTCGGAAGATCTGCCAGGCATGCACTGTCCATGGGCTGAGGATGTGGCTGATGCCAAGCGCGTGGCGGTGGGGCTGGGAATTGATTTTCAGGTGTTTGATTTTCAGAAAGAGTACAAGCAAAATGTTGTTGACTATATGATCCGCGAATACCAAGCGGGTCGCACACCAAATCCTGATGTGATGTGTAATCAAGAGGTCAAGTTTAAGCTGTTTTTGGAGGCGGCGTTGGCGGCGGGTGCGGAGTATATTGCGACGGGGCATTATGCGCGCACTTTTCTCCCCGCGGGTCCTGTCGCTCGGTCCGCCCCTGAAAATTTTTCAGGTAAGCTGAAAACATTTTCGGGTGCTGCCCCGCCTCGCGCCACCCGCACAACAGAATATCATTCAAGTGGTGGGCGGCTATTCCGCGCCCATGATGACAACAAAGACCAAACCTATTTCCTCTACCGGGTGACGTCGGAGGCGTTGGCGAAGACTATGTTCCCGCTCGGTGATTTTACTAAGGCTGAGGTGCGCGAGATGGCCAAAGAACGGGGTTTGTGGACGGCCAGTAAGAAGGAATCGATGGGGATTTGCTTTGTTGGGCAAGTGGGGATTCGCGAGTTTTTGTCAGAATATGTCGAGACGAGTCCGGGCGACATCATCGATCAACAAACAGGTGTAGTTGTTGGCAGGCACGACGGGGCGATATTTTACACTTTAGGACAGCGACATGGGTTGGATATTGGTGGCGGCTTGCCGTATTATGTCGTCGGTAAGGACATGGCAAAGAATGAGGTTTACGTGTCACGCTCAATTGATAATGAAAATCTCTGGCGGAAAGAGTTAACTTTAGCTGATGTTCACTGGATTGGTGAACCACCAAAAGACGGCGCCTATCAGGTTCGGGTGCGACACCGAGCGCCATTGATTGATGCGGAAGTTG
Organism: uncultured Candidatus Saccharibacteria bacterium; assembly: GCA_963526655.1. GTDB lineage: Bacteria > Patescibacteriota > Saccharimonadia > Saccharimonadales > Saccharimonadaceae > Nanosynbacter. The sequence goes on along the minus strand of CAUROB010000025.1, from coordinate 9,569 downwards.
CGCGCATGAACGATGCTGGCGAGAAGGTGACGGTGAAGCTGGCTGAGCCGCAGCGTGCCGTCGCACCAGGCCAATCAGCCGTGCTATATGACGGCGAGGAATGTTTGGGTGGCGGGATTATCCAAACAGATTGACGCATCGAGGAAAATAGTGTACACTGGTACAGAATAAGAATTAACCTAAGAGTGTAAGAGAAGGAATAAGATAATTATATGTTAGCAATTCGTTTGCAACGTTTGGGTCGCAAGGGCTACCCAGTCTACCGTCTAGCTGTACAGGAAGCGCAGCGCCACCCATCAAGTGGTCGCGTTGTCGCCTATGTTGGTAGCTACAATCCACACACAAAAGTAGCAAATATTCAGGTTGAATTGGCACAAAAATATTTGGACAATGGTGCTCAGCCAACACCACGTGTTGTTAAGTTGTTGAAAGAAGCTGGTGTCACATTGCCAAAATGGGTCAAAGAGCCGGCTGCTGACAAGCACAAAGCCATCCGTAACCCGGAAAAATTACGCAAAAACCAGCCGAAAGAAGAAGCTCCAGTTGAAGAGCCAGTAGAAGAATCCGCTGAATAATCATATAAGCTATTTGAAATCGCCTCGTTTTGGGGCGATTTTATGTTGTGCTATAATTAACAGATATGAAAGCTCAAGATATCCGCAAAAAATACCTCGATTTTTATAAAAGCAATGGTCATGCTGTTGTCAATCGAGCGCCGCTGGTGTTGCACAACGACCCAACCACGCTATTTACCGGCTCTGGTATGCAGCCGATGATTAGTTATTTGTTGGGCGAGGCCAAGCACCCTGAGGGCAATCGTATCGTTGACAGCCAGACATGTTTGCGCGCCCAAGATATCGATGACATTGGTGACAACCGTCACACGACGTTTTTTGAGATGCTCGGTAACTGGAGCTTGGGTGATTATTTCAAAAAAGAGCAGATCAATTGGATGTGGCAATTCTTGTCGGAAGAGGTTGGACTAGACATGAACCGCATTTATGTCACCTGTTACATCGGTGATGAGCGCTATAATATCCCGAAAGACACTGAGGCGGCGGAAATTTGGGCGGAACTATACGAAAAAGCAGGCTTGAGTAGCGGCCAAGCTGATATTGGTTCAGAAGAAGCTGGTTATGCGCGCGGCATTAAACCAGGTGAGCGGATTTTTTACTATGACGGCAGCAAAAACTGGTGGAGTCGCAATGGCGGGCCGGAAACTACGCCAATTGGGGATCCATGTGGGCCGGATAGCGAGATGTTTTATGAGTTCACCTCGGTTGAGCATGATAAAAGATTTGGCGAGCATTGCCATCCAAACTGTGATTGTGGTCGCTTTATGGAAGTTGGCAACAATGTCTTTATGGCCTACAAAAAGGTGGCTGATGGCGTGTTTGAGCCGTTAGAGAAGCCAAATATCGACCATGGTTCGGGCCTGGAGCGCATCGCGGCAGCGGCTATCGATGATCCAGACGTTTTCAAGATTAGCTTGATGTGGCCGATTATTGAAAAACTAGAGCAATTGAGTGGCAAAACATACGAAGAGCATACTGAAGCTATGCGGGTGATCGCTGACCATTTGCGAGCGGCGACGTTTCTGGCGGTTGATGGCTGCGTGCCGAGCAACAAAGAGCAAGGCTATGTGATGCGCCGCTTATTGCGCCGGGCGATTCGTTTTGCGCATGAATTGGGTATTCAGGATGCGTTTTTTGAGGAAATTGTGCCAGTCATCGCTGATCTGTATATTCAAGATTTCCCAGAGGTGGCTGAGCAGCGCGATAAGATTATCATTACACTGATGAAAGAGGAAAAAGCCTTTGCTCGTACGCTGATGAAGGGAACAAAACACCTGTTGAGCTTTTTGGATGATGGTTTAACTGGTAAAGAAATTTTCACCATGCATGATACCTACGGTTTTCCGTATGAACTGAGTGTCGAGATTGCTAAGCGTCATCATATTCAGCTTGCAGCAGATTGGAAAGCTGAATTTGACGCCTTGATGGCGGAACAGCGACGTCGTTCTCAGACTGCTGCCAAAGGTACATTTAAAGGTGGATTGGAAGGTCAGACCATGGCGCATCGCCGACTGCATACAGCGAATCATCTGATGTATGCAGCACTGAGACGAGTATTGGGCGACCACGTTATGCAGCGCGGCAGCAATATTACTGCTGAACGTCTGCGGTTTGACTTTAATAATGACGCCAAAGTTACGCGTGAACAGCTGGATGAGGTGGAGAGACTAGTTAACACTTGGATTGATGCTGACTTGCCTGTTAGCTATACTGAATACCCAACCGAGGAAGCTTTCAACATGGGCGCGGTTGGTGCCTTTGGTGACCGCTACGGCGATACTGTCAAGGTTTATCAGATGGGAGAGGGTGACCAGCGAGTCAGCTTCGAAATTTGCGGCGGCCCACACGTGGATCACACTGGTCAGTTGGCACAAGATGATGACGGCACACCAAACGGTAAACGATTTAAGATAATCAAAGAAGAATCCAGCTCTGCCGGTGTGCGACGCGTAAAAGCCGTACTAAAATAGGCTATAAAGTTTGCTCAAAAAGCATCAGCAGTATATAATTTAGGGTATGGTACTAAAAGACTTGCTCAAAAAAACCGACAAAGAAGAACGAGATCTACTAGTTAGTCTAGATATTGGTACAGAAGCTGTTAAGGCTTTGATCGCTGAAGTGCGAAATGATGCCATCGAAGTGATTGGTGTTGGTCGCAAGCAGCAAGAATTGGGTGATATGCACTCAGGGGCAATCGCTGACATATCTGGCGTAGTTGCCAACTGTGAAGCAGCCTTGGCCGAAGCTGAGGAAAAGGCGGGCGTCCAAGCGCGACGCGTCGTGATTGGCATCGCTGGAGAATTGGTCAAAGGTATGACGAACACCATCCGCTATCGTCGTCCGCAGCCAGAACGAGCGTTGGACGTTGCCGAGATGGAATTTATCATCGAAAAAGTTCAGGAGCGAGCACAAGGTAAAGCTCAAGCGCAGATCGCGTTGGAAACTGGCAATGAAGACGTCGAAGTGAAATTGGTCAACTCGGCCCTGGTGAGCCTGCATATTGATGGCTATAAGGTGTCAAATCCAATCGGTTTTCAGGGCAAAGACGTGGCAGTGCAGATCTATACGGCGTTTGCGCCAATGGTGCATATCGGTGCGCTGGAAAAGGTGGCTGATGAGCTGGCATTGGAGCTAATCGCTGTGGCAGCTGAGCCATTTGCGGTCAGTAGAAGCGTGCTGGGAACAGATGCCAATAGTTCATTCACTGCAATTTTAGCAGACGTTGGTGGTGGAACGACTGACATCGCCGTGGTCAATGACGGCGGCGTGGAAGGCACGAGGATGTTTGGCATCGGTGGTCGCAGTTTCACTAGAACAATTGCTACGGAGCTTGATCTCAGTTATAAAGATGCTGAAAAATTAAAACTCAATCTTGGTCATGAGTACGTTAAGCCGTCGGTTAAGAAACGACTTGATAGTGCGATTGATAAGACGCTTGATGTGTGGCTATCTGGAGTAGAATTGGCGTTGAGCGAATTTGATAGTGTTGATCATTTGCCAAATAGGATTTTACTGTGTGGTGGAGGCGCTAGCTTAGAAAAATTGGTTGACGCCCTGGGCAATGAACCATGGTACAAAGAGCTACCATTCACGAAAAAACCAGTGGTGCAGCGCATTAAACCGTCTGAGGTGGTTGGTATTACTGATACCACAGGTGATATCACCGACCACACATTTGTGACAGCGATGGGCTTGCTGCGCGTAGGATATGATACAATGGTAAGTGGCCAAGATGCTAATGGCTTAATGGATAAAATTAATCGATTACTTAAAATATAAATGAACAAAGACGTTATCTATATCGATGTTGAAGACGATATCACCAACATCGTCAGCAAGATAAAAGATTCAAAGGCGCGTATCGTTGCATTGGTGCCTCCTAAACGGGTTGGTATATTGCAGAGCGCGGTCAATATGAGATTGTTAAATCGTGCGGCGGAGAATGCCGAGAAGCGAATCGTGTTGATTACCAGTGACCAGGCGCTCAGTGGTTTGGCAGCCGCAGCCCGTATCCCAGTGGCCAAGACATTGCAGTCTCGCCCAGAGATTGCAGAAATTCCAGCCATCGATGTTGATGACGGCGATGATGTGATTGACGGTAGCGAAATACCGGTCGGTGAATTGGCTGATAAGGCGACGCCAAAAGCACGAAATAAGGCAGACGATGCTATCGATGCAGCTATAGCCGAGGATGAAAAGCCAGCAAAACCTGCTAAGCCAGCAGGCAAAGGTAAGCCAAAAGTCCCAGATTTTAATGTTTTCCGTAGGAAGCTAGTCCTGATTGGCGGTGGTATTGCTCTGTTTATTGTATTCATGGTTTGGGCGATTTGGTTTGCGCCGCATGCCACAGTCGTGATTACAGCTAAAACAACCACTTCTACGGTTGATAAATCCGTTACGTTAAAGCAGGACGGAAAGGTTGATGCTGCCAACAATATCATCAAGTCGTTGCGCCAAGAACAAAAGAAAGATATTTCTGTCGATTTCACCCCTACGGGTAAGAAGAAAGTTGGTGAAAAAGCAAGTGGTACGATGCACCTTGTTCGAACATCGGTATCAAGCTTGACGCTAACAATTCCGGCTGGAACGTCCTTCTCGTCGGGCGATTATACGTTTGTCAGCACAGAGCCAGCCAGCTTGTCGGGCACCTCAATTGGTCCTGGCGGTGTCATCCAATCGGTGGCAACCGTCAAGGTGCAAGCAACTCAGGTTGGTAGTGAATACAATCTATCGTCACGAAGCTACTCTTCAAATGTGAGCGGCTTTTCGGCGGCGGGCACCGCAATGAGTGGCGGCTCGAGTCGGGAAGTGACTGTGGTGTCGGCTGATGATGTCGCCAAAGCCAAAGTCAAACTTGATGCGCAAAAAGATGCGTCACTACAGTCAGCAGTCAAAGCACTGTTCCCGTCTTCCAGTATCGTCATCAATGAAAGTTATCAAGAAGCTCGTTCAAATCCGACACCTTCAGTGGCGGTTGACCATGAAGCCAGCGGTACAGTTCAGTTGAAAACAACAGTGACAGCCAGTATGCAGGGTATTGATCGCTCTGATATGAAACAATTCTTGGAGGATACGCTCAAGAAAGAAATTGGCAGCAAGAAAAACCAAAAGATCTATAATGATGGGTCAAATGAGGTAAAATTTGCACAATACAGTGAGCGTAATAATGCCGTGCAAGTTCGATTGACGGCCAATGCAAAAATTGGCCCAGAAATTGATGAACACAAAGTCAAAGAACAGGTCAAGGGCCGAAACTATGGTGATGTTCAGTCGAGCCTCGAGTCAATCGAAGGTGTGCAGGATGTTGATACGAAATTCTCACCGTTTTGGGTGCGCACCGTGCCAAACAATGACAAACATATTAGTATAGAATTTAAATTGGATAATGGCCGGTAAGAATTTGCTGGCACTAGACGTCGGTGAACGACGAATTGGTTTGGCTATGGCTGATACTTCAGTCAGAATCGCTGTGCCGTTTGGTTGGCTGGAGAATAATGATGAGATTTTTATCAAGTTGGCGGAAACAGTATTACGTCATGATATTGACATCATTGTCGTTGGTTATCCGCGCAATCAGTCGGGCGAACCAACCAAGCAGACAGCGTTTGTAGAGCAGTTTGTCGATGGTTTTTCTGAGATTGAGCTTGATGCTGAGCTGGTTTATCAAGATGAGTCGCTCAGTAGTGTTGAAGCTGAACGTCGGTTAGGTCGCGTTAAAGATAAAGGTGAAATTGACGCTGAGGCTGCCAGTATTATTTTGCAGGATTATTTGGAGGTACATTATGCAGATTCGTAAGTCGAGAAAATGGATGATTGTGGTAGCCAGCTTGGTGGCGGTGCTTGGCCTGTCTGCTGCGGCTGGAGCTGGCTGGTATCTATACAATCTCTCGGCGGTGAACTCAGGTGATCAAGCGGTAACGCGAGTCAATATTACCAGCGGCATGACGGCTCCTCAGGTGGCATCTGCTCTGGAGGAGAAGAAGCTCATCCGCAGCCGATATGCATTTTTGGGCTATATCAAATTGAAGCGAATTGATGCTCGGTTTAAGGTGGGTGTATACGTCGTTAAACCATCGCAATCGACACCCGAGATCATCAAACATCTGATCAATGGTCAATCTGATGAGGTGGCTGTTCGCTTCTATCCTGACGGCACACTACGAGGAAAGGACTATCGCTCAGTCGAAAGTGCTCTCAAGAAAGCTGGATATAACGACGCCGACATTGAATCCGCCCTTAAGGCTAACTACGATAGCTATGTTTTCAAAGCACGCCCAGCAGGGGCTGACCTTGAAGGGTTTGTCTATGGTGATACGTATTTCATGAGCGGTGATGCAACTGCCAAGTCAGCAATCCAGCGAGCATTGGCGGAGTTTGATCAAGTAGCCAAAAAGAACAATTTAGAAGAAAAGTTCAAAAAACGCGGATTGACGCTCTATCAGGGTATAACGCTCGCTTCCATCGTTCAGAAAGAGTCAATCGGCTGCGGTGTAGGTACTGAAGTCTGTGAAGATCAGCGAAAGATTGCTAGCGTATTTTATAACAGGATGAAAGCCGGTATGAACCTAGGGTCAGATGTGACCTATCAGTATGCGGCTGATAAGATGGGCGTCGCCCGTGATACACAGTTGGATTCTCCGTATAATACTCGTGTCCACAAAGGTCTGCCACCAGGGCCGATAGCCACCCCTGGTCTGAGCGCATTGAACGCTGTCGCTGATCCAGCGCAGACAGATTATCTCTTTTTCCTCAGTGGCGATGATAATGTGACCTATTTTGCTAAAACAGATGCCGAGCACACTGCTAATACCAAGGCGCATTGTCATCAAAAATGTCAGCAATCTTGACAAAATGTATTTTCTAAAAATGTTTTGACTTAAATGTCAATATAGACTATAATAGATGTCAGCTTAACCGTGAACAGTTAACTCTGTTTTTAACTGTCGAGGGTTGAGCCTACCAAAACGGTCGTACGGATACAGCACAAAACTAATCGTTTATGAAATATCACTAATTATTAGGTCGACAACGTATCCCGTTCTATTGCGAGAAGAAAGACTCATTATGGTAGTAGCACTGGCGGTAACGTCAATGCAGGAGAACGATTATTCGTAACACATCAAAGACTCGACAGAGTCGTCTAGCGCGAGTACGGTCAGCTTCTATCTATGTAGCCCTATTTGCACTTATTGTTTCATTTTTGACTATTAATAATTATCATCAGGGGACCGGAGTTACTGGAGTGGAGGTTTCCGCCCAAGAGTCTCAGGTTGCTAACCCAAATCCAAAGTCTACAACCACAAGTAAGGAAAAAATGTCAGTCGATCAATTAGAGGTGGCTGACGCTGTCGCTAGTTTAGCAGAGGCTACTGATTTACCATCTGCTGGTGACTTGCGCGAAGCAACTACTTCTTTGCAAATCCAGAAGCAGTTAGCTCAAACTGACGCAGAGGTTATCTCTAAGCCGCAGCTTATCCAACCGGAAACGTCGTCTCAGCGTGGTATTACTGAATATGTTACTAAGCCGGGTGATGATTTAGCTAAAATTGCTGCTAAATTCAAAATCTCAGCCCAGACACTGCGTTGGGCGAACAATATGACCTCTGACGCTGTTGAACCGGGTAGGACACTGTTGGTGCCACAAGTTGATGGTGTGGTTTACACTGTCAAGGAAGGCGATACCATCGCAGCTATCGCTTCAAAGTATAAAGTTGATGCCGAGCGAGTCTTATTGTACAACTCACTAGATCGCGTGGCACAGCCAACGGTCAATACGCGCATCGTCTTGCCTGGTGGTGAACTGCCAGAAAATGAGCGCCCAGGGTATGTCGCACCGCGCGGTGGACGAAGCAGTAATAGTCATTCTGGTTATAGTGGCGTAAGTTACGGTAACGTCGCTGCATCTGTTGGTAACCGATACGCACCAGGTAACTGTACGTGGTACTCATATGAGCGACGCTTGGCACTTGGTCGTCCAATTGGTAGCTTCTGGGGTAACGCCAATACTTGGGCTGCGAGTGCACGTGCTGCTGGTTTTACGGTCAACAAGACGCCAGCTCCGGGTGCTATCTTCCAGAGCTCAGGTGGCTACTATGGACACGTTGGAATCGTTGACAGGGTTGAGAACGGTCGGGTATTTGTGAGCGACATGAACTTTGCTGGCTATAATGTCATCACTCATCGTGAGCTGACCAACCCAGGCGCTTACAATTATATTCATTAATCTATCGCTAAGATAATCACAAACGCTCCTGTATATTCAGGGGCGTTTTGTTATAATAAAGATATGTTTGTAGATACAGCGAAAGTGTTAGTACGAGCTGGCAAAGGCGGTAACGGCGCAGTCAGTTTTCGGCATGAGAAATATGTTGACAAGGGTGGTCCTGATGGTGGTGACGGCGGACGCGGTGGTGATGTGGTATTTTTAGCGACCAAAGACTTAAATACGCTGCTGAACTTTCGCTATAAACCAGAGCTGAAAGCGGAACATGGCGGTGATGGCAGTAAGCGCAACAAGCGCGGCAAAAGTGGTTCGCCGCTGGTCGTCAAAGTACCAATGGGTACGTTGGTCAAGCGTGACGGCAAGGTGGTGGCAGACTTGACGGTAGACCAGCAACAGGCGGTCGTCGCTCACGGTGGTGATGGTGGTTTTGGCAATGCACATTTTACGTCCAGCACGCGCCAGGCGCCGAAGATTGCTGAACTTGGTGAGGCGGGTGAAGAATTTGAAGCGGAGCTGGAGTTGAAATTATTGGCCGACGTCGGTTTGGTTGGCTTCCCTAACGCTGGTAAATCGACATTTTTGAGCGTGGTTTCTAACGCCCGACCAGAAATTGCCAATTATGAATTTACGACGTTGACGCCAAATTTGGGTGTGGCGGATGTTGATGACGGTTCAGTGTTGATCGCTGATATTCCAGGACTGATTGAAGGCGCTTCGGAAGGTAAAGGCTTAGGCGATCAGTTCCTGCGTCACGTTGAGCGGACAGCTGTGTTGCTCCATATGATTGATGCGTATAGTGATAATCCAGCAGAAAAATACCAGACCATTCGCCGCGAGCTGGAAAAATATTCTGAGGAACTAGCGACACGTCCAGAGATCATCGCCCTGACGAAGTGCGAAGGATTAGACGATGAAATTATTGCCATGCAGTCGACGGCGCTACAAAACGTAGCGAACGGTTCGCCAGTGGTGGCGATTTCGTCGCAAACACATACTGGCGTGACCGAACTGCTACGCCTACTGCGTCGTGAGGTTACGGACTATCGAGCACGGGAAGCTGAGCTGATTGAAGAAGAAGGCGATGAGTTGCCAGTTATTACACTGGACGCACAAGCAGCATCTGATGCCTGGACGGTAGAGCGGGTGGTTGGTGCGGAGCCTGACAATGTCAACGATGAAGAGACGATTAGCTTCATCATCCACGGGGCTAAGATTGAAAAGTTTGCTCGCCGTACTAACTTTGACCAATTTGAATCGGTCAATCGCCTGCG
>CAUROB010000024.1:0-12734 GCA_963526655.1 uncultured Candidatus Saccharibacteria bacterium | reverse complement strand
TATGGTAATGCAGTCGGCCTGGGACGTAGCCGGAAGTTTAAGAAACGGAATCATAATAAATCAAATTTCTTAGATATCATACACGTCCAGCTGAATAGCGGCAATCATTTGTTTGATACGCGCATCGTCAGCCATCTCCAGCCAGCCGCGCCCGCCAATTACACATCCTCCAAGGATATTATTTAGCGTACTTCTACCAAGCAATACCTGCTCAAGATTACACGAACATCTAAGCAGCGCTTTTTGTAAATTGCTGCAAAACGGCGACTTTAGCAAATACTGTATATATGCCGTAAATTCATGTTTCAATTGGCTAGTTATTTGCTTATCTTCTTTAGCTAGCCCCAGGAACATCCGATAGCCTACCGACAACGAAGCTTCTGACCACTGGTCGCCGCGGTCATATACGGTGTAGTTTTCACGAACAACAACCAGAAAATTAAGCGCTACAGTTTGCATCACAATTGCCGCCAAAGCTTGATCAATGGGAGAATTTATATATTCCTCATCTATTGAATATTCCAGGACGTATTCAGGAAACAGTTTCTTGGATTTTTTACCATATTTTAAGTATGGAACGCAAAAAAGCGTATTAACAGAGCTTTTATCATAAGACTTACGATAGGTCATCTCGCTTTACTGACGCCAATCAGAGGATTGCATCCTGCTTAAATTAGACATTAGCTCATCTTGTTTCAGCTCCAGCACTGCCCGATTCATTTCTATGCCGCATTCGCTAACTGCCCGCCGTACAGCCTTTTCTGGAATAGTATGTTTGTCAAACGCCTGCAAGGCTTCGTTATAGGCATTCGGCGCCGCCGGATTATACAGCTCGACATCCATATAGCAAGTGTCGCCATATGTTTTCGCCGTCAAAATGATATCGCTTGAGATAAAAAATCCTTTGTCTTGAAGATATTTCAAAACATACTGGGCAAGCAAATGCTCGTAGACGTGAGCTAGCAAGCCATTATCTTTTGATATTTTGTATAGCGATGAGTAGTGCATTCTTACAACTTATTTTTATTTTACCGCACATTCGCTGCGTCAACAACCATAGGTTATTGATCAATCTCCAAAGTCTGCCTATACTTGGATATACCAATGACAATTACATCGTTTCATCTCATCCTTATCCCGGGCTTAGGCGATCGGAAATGGATATACCGTTTGGCTTGTCCCATGTGGCGGCTGTATAGATTTCGGATGCATGTTTTTGCGTTTGGCTGGGAAGATACAGCGAGCAATTACCACGAAAAACAAACTCGCTTAAATGATTACGTTCGTAGTTTGGACGGTGATGTTTATATCATTGGCGCCAGTGCGGGCGAGATGGCGGCGCTGCACGCTTTGGCGGGGGATAATGGCAAAATCAAGGGCGTCGCTACAATTGCCACGCCGTATATTTATCGACAGAAATTGCAAAACAAGTTTCTTGAACAGGCGATTACCGAACTAGCTACCGCGCTGACTCAAATCCAATCAAGCCGCGCACGTATTACATTTTACGGCGTATACGACCAAGTCGTACCACCAAATGACAGCCACTGGGACAATATTCATTCTGTAAAACGACTAATTGGCAGTAGAATCGCGAACATTACCCATGAACAACTGCCTACTATCGGGCATGGCTTGACGATTGCGGCAGGCTTGACGATATTTGGCGGCAGGATACGGAAAAGCTTTAGATGACAGATCGCCCTTGTATAGTACTCTGGTTTATCAGTTCAGAATAAAAGCAGCGCCCGAGGAGGAAAGCGCTGATGTTGGTTTGCTGGCCGCTGGGCTAGTTGACGGACGGCGCGGTTTGGGTGTTTTGGGTGGTGTTGCTGTTGGTTTGTCCTTGCGGCGGCGCAGTTTGACCAGTCTGGTTCTGATTAGCACCTGGCGCACCGCCCATTTGTCCACCTGGCCCGCCTGGCTGATTGTTTTGACCGCGGCTCATGCCGGGTGGCCCACCCGCTTGATTATTCATGCTGTTTTGCCCGCCGCCGACCTGCATACCGACAACGAAACTCAGCGCACAGGCCACCACACCGCTGACCGCTATACCAGCGATTGCTCCGGCGCTTAACCCGTTCTTGCCAGAATTCGTGCCATTCGGACGCGGTGCGGGCGGCTGATCGTAGACCGTTTCCGGCGTGGTCATGGTTGGTTGTTTAGATTGTGAAATTGCCATAATTTCTCCTTTCGTTACGTTACTCTCTCGATAATTCATACAATGTTACATCGCTACCTCCATAATTAACGACCGTGCCGGTTTGCTTGACCCACGCCGCGATTTCATTGTTACCGCCGCCCGGGCCGCCGCCACCACGTCCGTGCGAGCCGATGGCATAATATTTGACTTTGCCGACCTTCACTAACTGTTTAAATTGCTCCAGCGTCAGTGGTGTATCGCTACCGTTAAATCCACCGACCGCCATCACTGGCTGACCGCTGGTCAGCTGAATCGCCGCTGATTCATTGGCGCTCGCCACAGCTACCAGCCATGTTGCGCCGTTTTGGTGCTGCAATAGATACTGCACCAACTGGCTATTGGCCTGCGACGTTTCATTATTACTACCCCGCATCGCCGTGGAACTCGGCCCAGCCGTCGGAATGCTACCGGTGTGCGCGACGTTGACTGTCGCTAGTGTATACACCGTCGGGGCGAGTGTGCAGGCGGCTATGGCGGTGATGATTGCCAAGTTTTGCAGCCACCGCCGCGGCGCGTAAAGATTAACTAACAACCCAATCATTCCCGTCAGACCCAACAAACCCACTATCCACATCAGCCATGTCATCGTCCCAGCGTAACCGAGGATCATCACTGCAATCACCGCCGTCACGCCAACCAGTAGCGGCAGTAGCCACGCATATGGCTTACGTCTGGTATAAGCACCCCACAAAAACGGCAGGCTGATACCAACGAGTGCCGCCACCGCTGGCGCCATCACCACTACGTAGTACGGGTGAATTACGCCGCTGGTCATGCTGAAAATCACGATGTGAATCAGTAGCCACAGCATCCAGAAAATTACTGCCGCCCGCCCACGATTTGTGCGGGGTGTTTTTCGCAAAATCCATAACATCAATCCACCACCCGCCAGAGCCAAGACTAGCAACCAAGCAATATTCGGTCCAAAATCATTGTTAAAGATCCTGAAAATTCCCGTTTGCCCACCAAAACCTGTGCCGCCCGGACCATGTCCGCCACCCGGGCCACCGCCCATACCACCCGGCATCATACCGGCGCCATCTGCCATAGTCTGCGTGGTGCTACCAGCAGTTTGAAGTGTTGTAGTACCACCAATTCCACCACTTGGTGGCGTACCGCCACCTGGGCCACCACCGCCACCATGTCCACCAAGCAATCGACCAAGGCCGTTATAGCCAAAAATCAAACTCCAGATATTGTTATCGTTAGTGCTGCCCACCCATGGCCGGCTACCAGCTGGCGTCAGCCAGACCAGCACACTCCACCACAGCGTCGACATCGTGGTGATGACGCCCGCAAACATCACGTGTAACAATCGCGTGACGATCGGCGGCCTGGCAAACACTAGATAAACTAGCGCCATCGCTGGTAGCACCATCAACCCTTGCAGCATTTTGGTGTTAAACGCCAGCCCCGTGAATAGCGCCGCCAAACCCAGCCACAACAGTGGTCGCTTGCCCTCTAGCGAGCGCAAAAATGCGTAGCCACTAGCCGTCAGCATCAATGTCAAAATCGCATCAGGGTTGTTAAAGCCAAACATCAGTGCCGCCACCGGCGTGAACGCCAGCACCGACCCAGCAATTACTGCACTCGCGAATCCAAACTGCCGTTTTACTGCCCCGTACACCAGCCACACAGAACCAACTCCCGCCAACACACTTGGCAGCAACATTGAAAAGCTTGAAAAACCAAACAGCCGAGCGCTTAGACCCATCAGCATCGTCGCCAGCGGTGGCTTATCAACCGACACATAATTTGCCGCGTCTAGACTGCCAAACAGCCACGCCGTCCAATCCTGGCTGGCCGCCTGCACCGCCGCCGCATAGTAACTATTCGCCATGCCGTTGTGCAGCGCACCAAACAAATACAGCGCACCAGTCAGCGCCAACAGCACCGGTAGCATCCACTTCTCAAACCACGAACGATTGTCCAGTTCCTTGTTGACGCGGTACAGCCCCTTCAGATCATCGACGGCCGTTTTCACAATTTTCACGCGGCTATCCGTATCCTCAATCCAAGTCACTGGCTGTTCATAAATCGGTACGCCGGCTCGCTCAGTTTTGATCAACAGCTCAGTGTCAAAAAACCACTCGTTATCTTTGATTTTCGGTAAGAATTTTGCAGCAACATCCCGGCGGATCGCCTTGAAACCACACTGCGCGTCACTAAATTTGGTACACGACGTCCATTTGATAATGCTGTTATAACAACGCGAGATGAATTCCCGCTTCAGCCCACGACTAGTTCTAGAATCTTTCATCAGCCGCGAGCCGATCGCCACGCCAGCCTCGCCCGCCACCAACGGCTGAATCATTGTCAGAAAATCATCCAAGCTAGTCGACAGATCGACGTCCATATAGGTCAAGATGTCAGCCGGGCTACTCTGCCACACTCGTTTGAGCGCTCGTCCGCGACCGCGCTCAGCCAGGCTAACGACCCGCACTGACTGGTATTTTTCCGCCAAACGTTTGGCAATTTCCAGCGTCTTGTCCTGGCTACCGTTGTCCGCAATGGTGATTTGATAACGATACGGCAAATGTTTTGCCATATATTCATCAAGCGTCGTGATGCTTTTTTGAAGAATCTTTTCCTCATTAAGTACCGGCACGACAATGTCAATCAGCGGACGGGCAATCGCCCGAAACGACGGTTGACTCTCAGGAGCGGCCAGGTGCCGCGGCTGGGCCAGTGGTTGGGGTATGGTTGCTGCTTTCGTATTCATGCAAGCAACTATAGATGAGGGGTCTGTAATTTTGCTTTAAACAACTTACAAACTTAATAATTATTTATGATCAACTTAAATATCTACCATATACGGATTGTTTTGTATTTAGCCTCTCGTACAAATAAGCGATTATAAGATTTTTAAACTCTACCCCTGTTAACTTGCAATATTTTTTAATATTAACCGTCTCGTATATATAAACTAAGCCCATTTCGGTACATAACTAGCATGTCTTTTTGACTTTGAGTTAGGATCAAACGGTCTTATTATACCAAACTCAAGTGCTTCATTAATCCAACGTGATGCGACGGTTGACGATAATACACCCTCAGCGAATCGAGATCTTAAAGATTCATTCGTCATAGGAGAGTGATTTACATACCGGAAGCAGCAATGCATATACACAAGATTTATCCTGTCGTTACTGTTAAATTGTCTAAGAGTTTTATGATCAAAAACCGTAACACTAGTGATGCCGTCGCTATGTTTAATTGATGGAGAAGGTAGGTAATTTGCCTCGCATTCACTCTCAACCTTATCAATGCCCATCCCTCTCTCCTCGGCAAGTTTCATGAAATGCATCAACCTCGCAAGCTTTGGGTTACGACTCATATTACTATCAAGAAACCTGTCTACGCCAATAACTGGAGAACCAGCGTTGGTAAACTCTATACGATCACTGTATATCTCAATCCTAGGAGAATACCCATTAAACGATAGATCTTGGTGCATTACCATATTAGCTATTAATTCACGTATAGCTTCTCTAGGAAAAACGGCTCTAATTTTTCTGGTAGATCCATCTATATATTCCTCACTAGGAAGTAGTAACATTGTATACTCCAAAAGATTATTTACACCAACAGCATACCCCTTGCCTCCTTCTACTGAACGCTCAACAACCATCTTGTTTGCACCCTTATATTTTATAAGCCTAATGCCTTTATTGATCAAACTTTCAAACTTACTCATATCCCTGGCAAACAGCAGCGCCCCTAAGTTAGTGACAGTATACCGACCCAATTTTTTAATAACTACACCAGACTCAATCATGTATTTAAGAATTGTATTTATGTTATTAGGCACAGGAACACCTCTAAGCGTAAAATACGGTGCAAAATCTAATAATTCAAAAAGTTCATCTCTTTCAAGTAGATCAGTTGCGTACCCCTCTTCAAACGAAGTTCTAAGAATCTCCTCCCAAAGCTTTCTTGCCAGCTCTGGATGTTCACTTAATTTCTTTTTAGAGGACCCAACCCTTATATATTCCACTCCCTTGAATTTAACCGGGTACACTTTGGCGCGAGGTATGACAATAATCACAACTTTCTTGTTGTCTCTTTCTGTTATCAAATATTTTAGGACATTAGCATGACTAAGATTAGTTGCAAGATAGTTTTGGATAGGTTGGCTTTTTTCTTTGTGCGATTCAGGGTCAAATGTAGTACCAACGACTTCAAGATCATTGTTAACACCTATAACAAGATAAGCTTCATTTGTCTTTTTTAAAACAGCTCCGTTAGCAAGAGCACTAATCAACTGACCCACATTAATAGCGTCGTAGTTATTTGATTTGAATTCAATAAACTCTGACTCCCCTTGATTAAGTAAATAATCTAACACCTTATCAGCTTCATTTCCCATACTATATATACTAACACTCTTTTATAAATATATATAGGATCTCTATAGTATATTTGATATTCTCCTTATCTCAAACTTTAATACCCTATACTTAGATACCAAAAAGCTACCGAAAACCACCAGACTAGACAAAAATAGTGTCCCTGTTTACAAGATATTCACAGCCTTTTTACAGCCCCACCCGCTATACTCACCAACATGAATATTCACAAACAACTCACTACCTTTGCCGCTATCGGCGCTCTCAACACCGCCATTGACCTCACAATATACACTCTGTTGATATGGCTCACTGTGCCGCTACTACTGGCCATCATCATTTCAACTACCGCAGGGATGATTGGTAGCTATATTCTTAATAGGCGATTCACCTTCAAAACCAACCGCCAGCCAATCGTCCAGTTCATCTGTATCACCATCACTGGCCTGTGGATTTTACAACCAGCCGTCATATGACTACTCATCCAACTGCTCGGGATAACTAGCACACTCGACTTAAGCATGGCAAAATTATCCACCACCAGCATCAGTCTGATGTGGAATTTTGTGTGGTATAGACTAATTTTTAGATAGAATATTTTCAAGCACTAGTGGGATTTATATTTATATCTAGCTGATAATTTTAATAGATAATCTGCCATATATTAGACAAGCCATATATAATATTATTGTGAACAATTTGCTAGCTAATTCTGTCTTATTACTGTTAGGTGACCTTTTTCAACCTGTTTCATTTTTGTCATCACACTATCACTTAGACGTTCCAAGACTGCGACCCTTGATAGCCCCATCCTCTAACCTGTTAAATCTGAAGTATAATATCGACTTCTTAATAACGAAATAACTTGATCTATATCTCTAGAGTTTTTAATACTTAAACGCCCATCTTCACTAAATAATCCTACAGATTGTTGATATTTTTTCGCATATAAATATAACAACTGATACGTTTGAAGATCAGATAGGTCAACCTCTTTATTATCAAATATAGACGCGATTGGCATGCCGCACGTACTCCAATGTGTAAAGCTTCAATATTAGAAACTTTACACAGCGGACTTTCTAGAAAGCGTCTATTTTCTTCTGTTGCAGTGCGAAAGAAATATTCTAAACCTGGCAATAAACTACGTACGGTTGAATATTTTTTAAGATATATAATTTCGCGGTTAGTTTACTTATCAATATTTCACCTGTGTTAAGTACTACAAATAATCCTTCAGCAGATTGATAATCTTTAGGCGTAATTAAATTATAATCCGAACTTGAGGCTGCTATCTCCTGAAACTCACCAAACATTTCTCTCTTCTGATTTTCATCAATCTTAATTAAAACCACTCGTCTGACTCAATTTTCAGTTCAGGAGAAAAAGGTATTGTATATTTAATATTTGGTTTTTTGATAAATTGTTACTATATTTTTCATATTACTAGGGTCACTAAATACCAATACAAATTTACCACGTTCACCCTTAGTTTTTATAAACAATACGAACCAAATTTTTCTTTGCGATGGAATCTTACAATTTATATGTTTACTAATTAAAGTCATGGTATTACCGCGTTTTGTTCTTACTTCATAAAATCTATGTCCACAAAGTAACTAGAATGGATTAAAAATAAAATACTTTTTCTAATTGCCACCATAAAATAAATAATAGAAATAAAACTACAAAAGCTCGCTCTTCTGGTAAACTACTCAAGTCTAAAGTTATTATAAATAAGCCAATATGTCGGTACAATTACACCTTCAAGTAGGCGAATATCACTTATATCCTATCCATACTCTCACCAGCTGGAATTTTCCGCGCCAAAAAATAACGACAACAAGCAAAGTAAAGTCACACCAGTAACAACTATACCAGCACGCATCTAATAAGTATTAACGAATAATTCACCTAGCCACGCATTCTTTATTAGCCAGTAAAACATAATTACACCAGAAAAAGAACTAAATGTTAACAGTCGAAAACCTACAAAACGGCAAATTGCGGTTATAACAACTTGATTATACAATAGGTCATAGCCTTATTTCATATTAGTGCTATACTAAAAGTATGCCTGCAAGAGGATCGCGGACAAAATTAATTAGAAAAAAACAGTCTAAACCAGAAGTGTGTATAAGTAAAAAACGAATAGTTGTTCGCTTTGTTATATTATTTTTTGTTGTAGTTGCGGCTGGGCTACTAATTTTTATTCATTTACAATTTAATCAGCAGCTAATGCGCCAGCCAACCCCTCTGTCAGATGAAAAATATTATTTTACAGATTCACGCTATTCTGAAATCCGATCAAAATTCGTAATACGCCAAACTAGTCGTGAAAAAGTTTCAATTGAATATCCTATAACTAAAAATAACAAAATCAATAAAACTATAGCTCAAATAATTAACCGTGATGATAGGGATTTTCGCTATATCGCTACTAATGTATTAAGTTTCAATCAACCTATGACTGAAACAATTAGTTATCAGATTACACACAATAATTCAGCTGCTTTATCAATTATTGTTAACATAAAGCAAGATATGCACGGCGCGCATCCAGTATCGTTGACGCATTTTTGGACGTTTGATAAAAAATCTGGCGAGGTGATTAGCCTGAGCGATTTGACCGAGCAATCAGAGAAAGCGGCTGGGGAAATCGTGGCGGCTGCCCGAAATAATCTCAAGGAAACCATCAAGCAGCGCCAGCAAGCAGAGCTGGATCTTAGTGAAATTATCACTCAGGAAACGCTATCGAATTTTGTTATTACCGATGGCGGCAATAGTCTAGCTTGGCCAATCGGGCAGGCGTCACTACTGCCGTCAGCCTACGGCGAAATGACGATCAAAGTGCCGATCGACGCCGTGGCCAAATATCTGCAAAATCCGACAGCCCGAAAGCTGGCTAATATCCCCAAGCCGCCCGAGCCAAAACCAGCACCAAAGCCAGCGCCCGCTGTACAAGCACCCGCGCCAACCACTGGCAATAAAGTAATCGCTTTGACGTTTGATGACGGGCCGGGACCATACACTGCGCACCTACTGGACGTCTTGGATCAGTATGGTGCGAAAGCAACGTTCTTCTTGATCGGTAGCAAAGTCTCCAGCCAAGCCAACGTCGTACGCAGCATCCATGCGCGCGGCCACCAACTGGGCAATCATTCATGGTCGCACCCAGAGCTACCCAAGCTACCCGTTGACCAGATTGCCGGTGAAATTGACCGCACCAACGACGCCATTAAGCAAGCCACCGGCGTCACACCGGCTATTTTGCGCCCGCCCTACGGCGCGGTCAACGGCGTTGTCTTGGAGCAGCTTCGCCTGCGCGGCATGTCGTCAATCTTATGGTCGGTCGACACGCGGGACTGGGCCGACCGCAACAGCGACATCGTCTGTTCGCGTGCTGTCGCTGGCGCTCGTCCTGGAGCCGTCATCTTGATGCACGACATTCACCAAACCTCAGTCGGTGCCGTGCCGTGTATCCTTAGCGCGCTGAAGCAGCAGGGGTATTCGTTTGTGACGGTACAGGGGCTGATCGGCAATATGGCGGCGGGAGTTGGGTATCCGTAGGATAGTAGCTAGATGTTGCAGATGCTCGTTGCAGCGTCTATTCTGTTTTATCTACCTCAAACATCTTATATTTCGAAGTCGCACCACGTAGCAATTTTACCTTTGACGGCGCCACACCAAAATGTTTCGCCAGTAACTTCGCTGCTGCTGCGTTCGCCCGCCCCTCAATGGCCGGCGCCTTGGTGTAAATAGTCAGCGAACCGTCATCGTTCATTACGACTTCTTCGCGATGGCGGGAGTTGGGTTTGAGATGGACGGAGATTTTCATATAGACTAATCCCGAATAAGTGGTTTTATCTTTTCTTTTACATTATGGTAGTAACTTTCACTCCAAGTCCTCGTGTGCTTCTCATAATAGTCACAAATCACTGAACCCTCGTTTTTCTCCAGATCAAACACTTCATCATTATCGTCAATTAACACTCCGTCAATCTCCATCCAGACAACCAATTCATGAAAATCATTGAAAGACTGAAGCCAACGCTGCGTTTTTGGTAGCGCATAAGCTGACGCAAGTCTACATGGTTTTTTGTCATAGTAACGCTTTAAGTCATACAAAGCGTGATCAATTCTGTCTCCAAATCTTGCAGCTCTGGAGGTATTTATACCGCCAAGTTCTCTTGGGAAAAATATCATCGGAGTTCTTCGATATTGAGCAAAAGTATTGATAAATTGCTCATTAAATCCTTCATGCATACGAATACGGTATGTAGAAATGATCGTGTCCGCAGTGCACTCAACACCATTTCTAGTCCTCAACCCCTGCTCATTGATTGGATAGCCATCAGGATCGACATAAAAATGGCGAAATAGCCGCCAGGCTTCTTCGTCTGTACCATGTTTCTGTAGAATTTGTTTCATGATCACTATATCAAATTCAACGATATCTTTATATAGAATCATAAGCTCTTCTCTTTATTATTTGTGAGGATCGGTGGATCAAAACGACATCGCCTCCAATTCCCGCGGTAAAATCTCCTGCACTTCTACCGAACCTGCCACCAAGTGGTAACCGTGCAACCTTGACGGCAAATTACGCTCGACCGAACGCCAATTGACTGGGTGATTCTCATCAAAGTAATCCAGCAATTCTGCATTCAAAAAATGGTCGCGCGTCAGATCCACCGAGCCGTCTTGATTGACAACCAGTGCTATTGATAAGCCCGACGTCACGCCATCTTCGTTTTTAGCATACGCCGCCGTCACCAGATGGACCACTGGCTCAAATTCCAACACTGATTGATCGCTCGCCTCCACCTGCGCCTGGCCGCGACGCGCTAGTTGCTGATTGATTTTTGTTGTTAGTTCCTCAACACTTGGCTTGCCATCAGCCGCCCGGCAATAGTCGCAACCATCTGTCGCCTCGACATATTCCAGCAGCAAATCCATATCAACATCAGCATCCTTAACGCCATACTGTGACAATTGCTCCACCATTTCATGCAGCGCGCCTAGCAAACTATAATCATTAGCATTTCTAGCAGCATCACCGATGCGGATAATGGCGCGAGCGATGGTGATAGGATTTTTAGACTTACTCATACACCTATTGTACTCTGATCCATCATAAGTTATATATCAATCCAACAAACTCGCTCCGCCGGCGGCGTCATACGCCGCGCGTTTATAATTCCATTCATTACCGTAACGCTTAGCTTGCTCTAATACCATATCGGTTGCCAGTGCCTGCTGGTCTGGCGGGTAGCCATATTTTGCCAAAGTCTTTTTAACGTTAACTTTCAATTTTGCCTGAACATTCCTGCGCTCTGCCCAATCAATCGTCGCATCACGGCGAACTTGTTCCAACAATACTTTTGCGATATCACATAGCTGCGCGTCACCCAGTACTTCGCGGGCACTACCATTTTCAACCAGCGCATCATAAAAAATAATCTCATCCTCGCTTAGACCATCAACCGTTCCGTTCTCGACAGTCTGGCGAATTTTCTGTCCGATGTTGATCAATTCTTCGATCACCTGCGCCGCCTCAATCGTCCCGTTTCTATACCGCGTCAAAGCTTGATTGAGCAAGTCAGAGAACTTCGTATCCTTGGCATAATTGCGCGAGAATCGTAGTTTAATTTCATCAGTTAAAAGTTTCTGCAGCGCTTCCACCGCCAAATTCTTGCGCTCCATGTTACGAATTTCTGCCAGGAACTCGTCGCTCAAAATTGACAGTTCCGGCTTTTCCAACCCTGCCGCCTCAAACACATCAACCACGCCCACTGGTGCAATCGCTTTATCAACAATTTGTTTTAGCGCACTTCGGTACTCAGTATCAGTCACCACCGCTGAGCTCGATACTTTCTCCAGCCGGGCTTTCACCGCCCGAAACAGCGCCACTTCCTCGCGAATTTCTAGCGCCTCGGGTCTCGGCATAACCAGTGCAAAGGCTTTACTCAGTTCCAAAACATGCTGTTTCAATCGCTTCTCGCCGTCTTCCAACCCTAAAATATATTCCTCGGCATCCAAAATAATTTGTAGCTGTTGGTCAGTTGGTGCGGTAAAATATCGCCGATAATCAAAGTTACCAAATAAATCGCGCACCACTTCATAACGCATCTGCATCTGCGCCACCGCTTCAGCAATATCAAGCTGCGGTGCGCCCTGCC
>CAUROB010000023.1:0-12735 GCA_963526655.1 uncultured Candidatus Saccharibacteria bacterium | reverse complement strand
TTGCATGTGTTAGGCACGCCGCCAGCATTCATCCTGAGCCAGGATCAAACTCTCCGTTAAAAATCTACTTTGTATCAAAGTATTAAGGCTCTACAAAAATATAAACTGACGATGATATTGCACAATCAAATTGTTAAAGTTCGATAGACTGGCCAAAAATCCTCACGTAACTTGATCATTACAGATTGTAATTGTCGTTTCGCTCGCATCCCCACGACCAGACTGATACTTATCATACATCATCAACCAACCTTTGGTCAATACTATTTTGTAATTATTTTGTTGCGAAAAAGACAACAAGCGAGACAAACAGTCCTATTGTTGCACCCACAGCAACCTCAACAGGGGTGTGGCCATGTGCAACACGGATGCGAGACAAAGAACTTTTTTGCTCATCCAACAACTGATTTAGCGTATCTCCCTGTTGTCCAGAGGAAAATCTCACCATCATGGCATCATATAGAATGATCATGGTCACCCACAGAACGATAGCAAATTGCACCGTATCAACACCGTTATACAATGCGACAACAGTAGCTAACGAAACGACCGTTGCAGCGTGAGCGCTTGGCATACCCCCAGACAACAACAGAGGTGATTTTGGATTCTTACTAAATACTCGGCGATTCCTACCCATCAAGCGAAATACATGCTTCAAGCCCTGAGCCAATGCCCATGCCAACAGAGGCACTAGCAAATATTTCATTTAGTGTCCTCTTCGGAAGACCGCTCTTCCATTAAGCCTATAGAAGATACCGCATCATTATCACCCAGCCGCATGATAGTAACACCTTGAGTCGTACGGCCTAGTAGCTTGATGTCTTTGAGGCTAATACGAATCGTTTGTCCATTTTGTGATACCAAGATAGCATCCGTCATGGTTGGGTCGATCGTCTGAACTGATATGATTGGACCCGTCTTTGCTGTCACAATCGCCGCTTTAATGCCCACTCCGCCACGCTTGTGGCTTGGGAAGTTAGTTACTTTTGTACGCTTACCGAAGCCCTGTTCACTGATAACCAATAGTGTTTGGTCGTCACTCGTCACAATATCCATACCGACTACTCGGTCGTTTGGCCGCAGACGGACTCCACGGACTCCACGAGCAGCCCTACCCATTGGCCGCGCATCTTTTTCGTTAAATCGAATCGCCTGACCAGCTGATGTTGAAATAATTACATCGCTTTCTCCATCAGTTTTCTTGATCCACTTCAGTTCATCACCATCATCCAGCTTTATGGCAATCAAACCATTCGTACGGATATTAGCATAGTCACTGAGCGGAGTTTTCTTAACGGTACCATTTTTTGTAGCCATGAACAGATAACCGGCATCGCTAGCATTCTTTTCATGTTTAATGATGGCGGTAATTTTCTCTTCTGGTTGCATTTGCAGTAGATTAACAGCGGCCACACCCTTAGCGCTAAGGCTAGCAGCTGGAACTTCATACGCCTTGAGCCGGAATACACGACCCTTATTAGTGAAGAACAGCAAATAGTCATGCGTACTTGCCGGGACGATCTGAGCGATGATATCTTCTTCCTTCGTGGTCATCCCGCGCTTACCCTTACCACCACGGTTCTGCTTGCGATAGTCACTCGCCAGAGTTCGCTTGATATAATTCTCAGTTGTCAAAAGAACAACAGCATCTTCCTCTGGAATTAACTCCTCGTCAGAGAACTTACCAAGCTCATGGTTGATAATTTTACTACGCCTCTCGTCACCATATTTCTCTTTCATTTCCAAGAGCTCAGTCTTGATGATGTTCAGAATCTCTTGCTCATCAGCCAAGATAGCTTCTAGTCGTGCAATTAGCTTCAAGAGCTCACGCAGTTCATTCTCAACCGCTTCACGCTCAAGCCCAGTCAGGCGTCGCAGCTGCATCGCCAAGATAGCCTTGGCTTGAATCTCGCTCAGTCCGAACTTAGCGCGCAGGTTCTTCTCTGCCTCATCCTGAGTTTTTGAAGCACGAATGGTTTTAATCACCTCATCGATATGGTCTAGCGCGATCTTATAGCCCTCCAGAATATGTGCTCTTGCCTTAGCCTTTTTCAGCTCAAACTCAGTGCGACGACGCACTACAGACTGACGATGCTTCACAAATTCGCTTAAAATATCGTGCAGCCCTAAGATTCGTGGCTGCATGGTATTAACCAATGCCAGCATGTTGTAATTAAAACTCGTCTGGAGCGCTGTTAATTTATACAGCTGGTTCAATACTTTCTTTGGATAGGCGTCTTTTTTCAGCTCAATGACGATGCGGACCTTACCTCGAGAGCTTTCATCGCGTAGGTCAGCCAACTGTACCCGCTTTTCTTTGTGAAGCTCACCAATTTTTTCGATCAATGTTGCTTTATTTACACCATACGGTATCTCAGTAACAACAATCTGGTGTCGACCTCGTTTGGTCTCCTGGATCTCTGCCACTGCTCGCATCATCACACTACCGCGACCAGTCGCATACGCTTGGCGCATCGGTGCACCACCGTAGACAATCGCGCCCGTCGGAAAGTCTGGACCCTTCACATGCTGCAGCAAGTCGTCAACTGTCGCCTCGGGGTTATCAATCAGCTCAATTGTCGCATCTACTAACTCACCCAGGTTGTGTGTCGGGATACTCGTTGCCATACCAACAGCAATACCAATCTGGCCGTTCAACAGCAAATTCGGTAACTTTGCCGGCAACACAATCGGCTCACGCTCTGAACCATCAAAGTTATCCTTAAAATCAACGGTTTCCTTCTCGATGTCAGTTAGTAATTCTTCAGCCGGCTTATCAAGTCGCGCCTCAGTATAACGGTGAGCAGCTGGTGGGTCTCCGTCCATTGAACCAAAGTTTCCCTGACCTTGTACCAAGGTGTAGCGCATTGCCCAATCTTGCGCCAAACGAACCATTGAGTCATAAATCGCTGAGTCACCATGCGGGTGATATTTACCCATCACGTCACCGATGATACGTGCTGATTTGACGAATTTCGCAGTACTACGATTGCCGTTCTGATTCATTGAATACAAAATACGGCGATGCACCGGCTTCAGACCATCACGCACATCTGGCAATGCCCGGTCAACGATGACGCTCATCGAATAACGGAAGAAATTGTCTTGCATCACATTTTCAAGTCGGCGTCGCTCTAATCCTGCTGATACTTCAGTCACCGTATCTGGTGTTGCCTCAATTGACTCATGTTCACTGGTTGGTTGCATCTGTTTGTCCTGATCACTCATGATTAAATATCCAAATCCTCTAAGTTAGCATTTTTTGCCCAGCTCTGAATAAAGCTTTTGCGCAAGCTCACGTCATCACCCATCAGTCGCGTAAAGATTGCGTCCGCTTCCTCGGCGTCTTCCACTCTGACCTGAATCAACACGCGATTTTCTGGATTCATCGTCGTCTCCCACAGCTGGTCAGCGTCCATTTCACCAAGACCCTTAAACCGTGAAATCGTCACGCCAGCCTGCTTTGTGATATCCTGTTCATCATCAATCGCTGTACCGCGACCCTTCTTATCAGCAATCAGGTCTGCCAAGACTTTGTCTTTCTCCGCCTCATCATATGCGTAGATCTTCTTCTGGCCGCGGTTGATTGAGTATAGTGGTGGCTTAGCAAGGTACACATAACCACCCTCAACCACCTCTTTCATATAACGAAATAGGAAGGTCAACAGCAAAGTCGCGATGTGACTACCGTCAACATCGGCATCGGTCATGATGATAATTTTGTGGTAACGCAGACCATTGATATCAAACTGATCGCCAATACCAACACCAAATGCCTGGATCATTGCCACAATCTCTTTGTTGGCAAACATTTTATCAAGCCGAGCTCGCTCAGTGTTCAGCACCTTACCACGAAGTGGCAAAATTGCCTGTGTTTTACTGTCGCGACCTTCTTTGGCTGAACCGGCCGCCGAGTTACCCTCAACGATGTAAATTTCACTATCACTTGGGCTCTTACTTGAACAGTCCCACAATTTGCCCGGTAATCCCATACCATCAAGTGCGCCCTTACGGATCACATTGTCGCGTGCTGCTCGTGCCGCTTTGCGAGCTCGTGCCGCCAAGGTCGCCTTACCAACAATCTTCTTAGCAACACCAGGATTTTCCTCCAGATAGTACGAAAAGTACTCATTCATCACCTGCTCAACATAGCGACGCATCTCTGGATTACCAAGTTTATTCTTAGTCTGACCTTCAAACTGTGGATCGGGCAATTTGACTAAAATAATCGCCGTCAAACCCTCTCGAATATCGTCACCAGTCAGGTTGTCTTCTTTTTCCTTCAGCAGACTATTTTTGCGTGCATAGTCATTGATGACCCTGGTCAACGCTGAACGAAAACCGACTAGGTGTGTACCGCCGTCTGGCGTCAACACGTTGTTAGCAAATGGCTTTACTGTCTCAATATACGTGTCGTTATACTGCACAGCAATTTCTACCATGCAGTCTTCAACTTGTTTTTCAACGTAAAATGGCGCATCGGCTAAAACATCTTTACCCAAGTTCAAATGCTTCACATAACTTTGAATTCCGCCTTCAAAGTAGAAAGCCTGACGATCACCCGTACGCTCGTCTACAACAGAGGTGTACACGCCTTTGGTTAAGTATGCCTGGTGGCGTAAATAGTTAACCACCCATTTATAATCAAAATCAACCGTTTCTTTAAATATTGTTGGGTCGGGATAGAAAATTATCCGCGTACCAGTTGGCCGGTCTGCCTTACCGACCTTCTTGAGTGGCTCCACAATGCCACCAATTGCAAACACCACCCGGTAGAGCTGACCGTCACGCACCACTTCAGCAATCATCTTAGTAGAGAGAGCATTAACAACACTTGATCCAACACCGTGAAGTCCAGATGACACCTTGTAGCCACCGCCGCCAAACTTACCACCAGCGTGCAACACTGTTAACACAGTTTCCAGTGTACTCATACCAGTCTTCGGATGTTTATCAACCGGTATGCCACGACCATCATCAGTGATCTGAACACCGCCGTCCTCCAGCAGCACTACTTCAACTTTTGTAGCATACCCAGCGATAGCCTCGTCGATCGAGTTGTCGGCAATCTCCTTAATCAAGTGGTGTACACCGTCAT
Source organism: uncultured Candidatus Saccharibacteria bacterium (assembly GCA_963526655.1). Taxonomy (GTDB): domain Bacteria; phylum Patescibacteriota; class Saccharimonadia; order Saccharimonadales; family Saccharimonadaceae; genus Nanosynbacter. The sequence continues at coordinate 7,637 of CAUROB010000023.1, read as the reverse complement.
AGCCAGTACTACCAATATACATACCCGGGCGCTTACGAACCGGCTCAAGTCCTTCGAGAACCTGAATTTGTGATCCATCATAGGATTGATTATCTGTTTGTTTAGCCATGTCTCCCTCACTATTTCCTGACTTGTCAGCTATTTACAACTCTCTCATTATACCGCAAAAAAATTGTTCACTCAAGTGCTTTACCTGAACATATTTCTTATGCTAAAATGGAGTAGATATTATCATAATAATAGATTACATAAACATACAAGAACGGGGCAACCATGTTTAGAAAAATAGTTTCTCACTTGCCATTTAGTCCATCACTTATCAATGAATTGGGCTTTTATGCAAAAAGGTTAAGTAAAGAGGAGGCTACTCGAAAATTAGGCTTAATTTTCACTGTTCTTGCGTTAATCGTACAGTCATTAGTGGTATTCTCTCCTCCAGAGTCAGCAAATGCTGCAGACCCAAGCGATATGGTTCGAGGTGGCGTATGGAGTGGAAGCCAAATGATGAACCACTATGATGCCAATACTAACGACATTCGCTCATTGTTTGATACGATTGGCATCACTCGTGCAGAGCTATCAAATGCAACCCGCAACCTGCAGACATTACATAGCCGTGACGGTAATTATTCTTGGGGGATGACTCCTCACTTTGGGTCAGCCCAAGGAGAAGGTTCCTATTCTGTCAAATCAGCCGGCAGCGGAATGCGTAATTTCTACTACCGGCCACACCAGCTTTGGGGTAATTTTACCTATACAGCCTACGTAGGCCATTCAGCTAAGTTCGGTTGGTTCGCAATCATGCGTAACTGTGGTAATCTCATCACCAAAAGCATCCCTCCAGCACCAACCTGCCCTCCAGGACAAATCGGTACCTATCCAAACTGTTCTACACCTCCAGCTCCCGTAGTCACCTGTAATGCTTTAGAGGTGAAGCAAAGCGATAACAATAAATATCAGTTTACCGCTAACACAAGTGCCGCTAATGGCGCCAAAATACAAAAATATGTGTTTCAAGTTTATAGGGGTAATTCTCTTGTAAAAACTCTAGAGAGCACCACCCCAAATGTAACATATCAAGAAAAAACCCCTGGGTCATACAAAGTAACTGTAACACTCAAAACTTCTCTAGGTGACCGCACTTCTGCTGGTTGTCAAAAGACGTTCAATATCGCTGCACCGGAAAGGTGTCCACAAAATCCAACACTACTTAAAGATGACCCTCGCTGTCAGCCATGTGCAGGCAATCCGACCTTATGGATAGAAGATAAACAGTGCTCTGCTTCCTTTATCCAACAAAAGAACGCCATAAACCTCACTCAGAGCAATATGGATGCTACTAAGACCACCGCGAAAGCACATGATCGTATCACCTACCACCTAAAAGTCACCAATAAAGGCTTTGCGCCAGAAAAATATACGTTCACAGAGAACTTGGGCGATGTTCTGCAATATTCAACCATCTTTGAATCGGGCGGCGGAACACTTAAAGAAGATGCCAATAGCAACGGAGGGAAGACCATTCTGCAATGGCCAGAGATAACCATCAAACCTGGCGAGACTCAAGAACGTACCTTTACAATACAAATGGCCAGTAAAATATCCTCTATGAGTACTGGCACAAGTAACCCTGGATCATTTGACTGTAGGATGGACAACACTTTCGGTAACACCGTAAGCGTTAAAGTTGATTGTCCAAATGAAAAGAAAGTCGTCGAGACAGTGGCTACGCAGCTGCCCCGCACTGGAGCTAGCGAGAATATGCTATTCGCAGGCCTAATCCTTTCAGTCGTCACATTCTTCTACTTACGGTCCAGGCAGCTCAAGAAAGAAGTGCGCATCATACGGCACACATATAACTCAGTAGGTACAATTTAAATAAAAGTTAGGTGTAGTCACAATGAAAGAATCACTTAAGTTCAACAACGAGGCCAAAATATCACACGAAGGCCTGAATGATCTGCGAACAGAAACACACGATCGTGCAGCCGAAGTTATCAAAAATCGAGTCGAAAAGGAAAGCTCACCAGCAGAAAAATCAGAGGCTGAAGCACGTGAGCAACTCGAAAAAGTCATTGAAAAGTCCGAAGCTGAAGAGGTAAAACAAGAAAAGAAGAAGCAACCCGCAAAAGCCGAACGCCTCATAACCAAAGAGGATCGCAAAGACAGCTTCAAAAAGACCATGGAGACAGTTCAAAGCCAGCTCCCTAAGTCCAGCCGAACTTTCAGCAAGGTTATTCATAACCCCACCATCGAGAAAGTTAGCGAAGTCACAGGTAGAACAGTTGCTCGACCAAACGCCATACTGTCTGGCTCTGTGGCGGCTTTTATCTTAACTCTCGCTATATATACCCTAGCAAAAATAAACGGGTACCCTCTGTCGGGATTTGAGACGATTGCAGCATTCACCATTGGATGGCTTGCTGGTATGTTGTTTGACTACATCCGCATAGGAGTAAAAGGCGGGAGTAGCAGCTAAGCTACTACCGAATCTTAGGCCTCTTATTCTAAATTTATCGCAATTTTATTGATATTTCCCTGTCCGAGTCCTGATTACCATCCCTGAGGTCAAGCCTGTTGTTAGACGGCTTTGGTTGCGCTGAGTCTAGCTCTTGTTGCATTCTTTCTTGGATAGATAAATTCTCTTTATTAGCAGTATCTGAAGACGGCATAGCATTGGCAACCGGAGGTGTTGTCGGTATATCTACAGGAGTACCAGGATTATCCTGAGGCGACCGTGACAAGCCACCCATCTGACCACTACTCAAACTCTGCATGTTAGGGCCTGAACTAGCAGTAGACGTTGGCGTCGGTATCGTCACTGGCGTTGCAGGAGATAACGCGCCAGAGGCTTTTTGTGTTGGTACTGGCTGCGCACCGCCTATCTGCTTACGCTTCGACAACCACTCGTCCAGGAAAGATTTATTTTCTCGTAATACAGTAGGTTTAGGTGAAGTAGCTTGTGTCTTTGTATTTGCCCTGCCTAACCGCTCAAATATTTCCTTCTCCACAATAGCACGCGGCCTGCCATATTTCGCAGAGGACAGCCTCACCAGCGCATCCCGCAGCTGAGAGTTCTCCTGCCCCATTGGTGGTATCCAATTCATACTAAACGGCGCCGATGGAACATTATTAATCATGACTGAGGTAATTGATTGGAAGTTTGGCAACTTAGACAAATCATCCACATCAAAAACTGGTTGAAATTTCTTGACCATCAACTCAGCGTCCGTCACGCCAATACGCCCAGAAATCACCGTACCGACGTTACCGATAATTGCTTCACGTATCTTATCCGTCAACTGGGTCATGAACTGGTTACCCATGATAAGGCTTAGCTTATATTTACGAGCCTCAGACAAGATAGACTCAAAGCTGTCTGTAGCAAAGTTCTGAAACTCGTCAACATACAATGAAAAATCAACTCGCTGGTCCTCTGGGGTATCGGCTCGAGCCATCGCTGCAGCCTGAAACTTCATCACAAAGATAATACCGAGCAGCTTGGAGTTTAGCTCTCCCATCTTACCCTTGGAAAGGTTAACCAATAGGATCTTATTATTATCCATTATCTCCCGCAAGTTAAATCCAGACTTCGTTTGTCCAATGATGTTGCGCATTGCATCGTTAGAGATAAATGGACCAAACTTTGCGACAACCCAAGACACAACTTCACCAGCTTCATTAGATCGCTGTGACGCTGGAAACTCCTTTGTCCAGAAATCAATCACTTGCGGGTCGGTAACATATTTCAGTTTACTCTTCACAAATTCTGGGTCTATGAGACATTTTGGTATATCAATAAACGTTCCGCCCGCGGGATCAGACATCAATAACAACGCACAGTTACGGAAAATGTGCTCCAAACGAGGACCAACGATTCCCGTATGCCCCGGGTCATACAACCCATACAGCATATTGATTGCTTCTTGCACCAAAAAGTCTTTCTGGTCTGGTGTATCAAACTCAAACATATTCAAACCAATAGGGTTTGTCATGTCGGCTGGATTAAAATAGATAATATCTTCGACACGCTCTTTTGGCACCTTACCAAGAAGAGACTCTACCAAGTCTCCGTGCGGGTCAATAAACGCAAAGCCTCGACCATCCATCATGTCTTGATATGCCATATTCTCCTGCAAGACAGACTTACCGACACCAGTTTGACCAATGATATAAACGTGGCGACGACGGTCTTTTGTTCCGATGCGAATAGGTTTTTTAACTCCACGAAATTCGTTATAACCAATCAACAGGCCTTCGTCCAAAACATCTGTAGGACCATCAACCTGTTTGGACATCTGGCGTTTAACTTGGGAGGTCGGTATTGATGAGGAGCCAGGTAAATGGAACAACGTTGCCATTTCTACACTATTCAAGATGTTATATTTTATCTGTTGTGGAAAAAACCTCATTATGTAGGCTGTTGTAATTTCCTCTATATTGCGCGTAACTGAGAACTTAAAGCCATTATTTCGTGGTGAATCAAACAACGCAAAAGCGGCAATAATATTCTTCAACAGAGATTGAGACCTTGCTGCAGTATTAGAAGAGACCACAACACGAATCAAAATCTCATAGGCTGGATACCTAGTCTTTTCACTAACAGCATCAACTTCTGCCTGCTCAAGCGAACTCAACGGCTTATTTTCTTCTTCTTTTTGCTTTTCATCATTTTCTTGTGGTGGTTTCCACAATGCTTCCAAAATATCCTTTGGGGCTATAAGTGCACCAATACCCGTCTTTTTCTTTTTATGTTTTCGCAAATTGTCAATGTGAAGCTCAGAGGCTTTAGCCCAGCCGTCATATGCTGGCCTGATGAGAAATTGTATACCAATTCCATCGTCTTTCGATGCAGACGAAAGTGCATTAAGCAATGCCCGCGATGCATCACGCTTTGATTCTTGATACGTCGCTATTGGATAAATGAAAGACTTGCGCAAGGTGAATTCACCGCCTATCATGCCAGAAGTGCGACCAATCTCACTAAAAATATTCACTTCGCTCATCTCCTCCAATCGTGCTGATGGATAAGCTGCTATGATAGCTTGGCGAATAACGTCGATCAGCACCACAGGCACCACTGCATAATAGTGGACTAAACCACCAGTAGCAACAATCTCAAGAGATATATGACGCTGACCATAAAACTTACTCTTAAAGCCTTTGGTAGCGGTGCTGGATATAATATTATACATAACCTGTGCCTGAGAGATGACCTCCTCATTGAGGTCACGCTGGTCACGGCTACCATTATCTATATCCTCACTGGTCGGAGGCAAATGTATCAACAAAGGCACCATTTTTAGGCCGCGCTCATAATTCTTTGCTTCACGCATAGCATTACGGTACAGTATAAAAATTACTGATGTTCCAACAGCTATAATCCCTAATACCAATAATCCTAAGATAAGAACTCCACCCATTAATCCATCCTACTCATTAGACTGACCAAGAGTCTTATTATATCGTTTCTTCAAATAATCTGCCTGCAGCTGAGCGATGACCCGCGCTCGCTCATGAGGGTTCCCCTCAGTTAGAGCAATTAAGCTCTTTAGCTTATCAACCCACTCTTTCTCGATTAAGTCATCGTCACCTGCTATAGAGGGAACCCCTGCCATAACCACATCATCATCCGTCTGTGTCGTCTGAGGACTAGCAGGATCCCGAGGAATAGGCTGGGCCAAGCTGACCGCATCAACAACGGGCAGCGCCGGCGTAGCAGGTGGCTGCTTCCCCTGCTCGATGGATTGTGTCCCGTACTGTTCAAAACTTTTTTCTTGATTGCCATATTGACGCTCTACATCAGGAGCTACAGGAGCTGATTCTGTCCTTGGTATTACTGGTGTCGTCTCAGGATTCATACTCAAATTATATCATGGTGTACACGAAAAGACCATGTTAGAACCTCTTATATACGTACAAACAAGCAATCACTTCAAAGATGACAACGAGACAGATATCAAAGAGCTTTATGCCGCCAATAGATTGAATTCCTAGCAATATAACTGGAGCCAAAGCAAGCACGCTGGAGAAATAATACAATTTTATATCTTGTCGATTTTTACTACCATCTCTAGGATTTGGCACATGTAATATAGAAAATAAAAATCTCAGCAAAATATATAAAGCGCTAGTTAGTGCCACATATAGGGAAAATAAAAACAAAAGAACCCCAAAAGGACCTATGCCAGATGGGGTAGTCATATTTATAATCAATAATACCGTTAGGGTTGCAACGCAGCCAATTGTAATAGCGATCTTCTGCTTCATATCACATATTATACACGAGCGCATAGCCCAAAAGAGCCCGAGCGATAACAGAAGTTGAACTACAAACGCTCCATCCGCCGCTTCAAAACAACTATTAGGGCGCGGGCATTGCGAGTTCGTCGTTATCGCTCAAGGCGACTGACCGCTCCTTATGTAAGGAGCATGTCCTTGCGTGAAGTTCCTTCCACACATCCAGTACTCTCATTACCAATACCTTACAAAGATAAGGATAAACTGGATGTGTGTGTACTATCCACGCGCGCTCAACACCTATACTATTTGTAACTTGCGAATAATCACAAATAACTTTAGTGGAGCATCGGCGGCACCATGACTAAAACACAATAACCAAATATAGACTATATGCTTTCAGCTTCATGTTGCAGCCGTTCCCTACACCAAAGTAATATTTAGCGCTAAGCGATATTCTAGAATTAATTATTTTAATGTACTTTTTTGCTTTGTTTGTTTTTCAAAAGCTTATGTACACATATTAGCATCTATTGCGAAATAAATCAAGTATCTTTCCAAAAAATTTGTTGTAATAATCACATAAATTAATAATATTTACCATACAATCATCTGTAAAATCAATATTCTAAGGACAGTGACCATACAGTGAATATTACAACAATAATAATTCACCAGGCTTATATCTGCCAAGAAAATTCTTTGTCTATGCCAATTAGATCACAACTCATACAGTAGCAATAGCTAGTAAATACGCTACAACTTATCTAACAATTTCTTTAGAATTACTTAAACAAAAGCATACTACTCAATATGTTACAAATATATAATCATTGTCCACTGGATGCAGACATGCGCGCATACAATATCAATCACTATTAACCAACGTCCCTCGCCTTTGTGGTAGATTTTTAAATCATGTCATTGCCACTACCAAAGTCTCAGCAGTCTACCTCTCGTTAAGGATGGCAGTGTTATTCCTATATTGCGTAGTCTATCGCCCTCCTCCACATACCGTATAAATATAGCAAGCAGAAGGACTACGCGGTTGGTAGCAACCTAGCATCACTAAGGACTGCTTGAGAGTTAAAAATAGCTGTTCTTGCCCTACAATCAGGTGTAGTTTTTTTTACTCATTAAATCTTTAGTAAACATGTTGACATAACCGTTTTCATGGATTATTATAGGGGTAGCTTCTGAATAAAAAAGTTGTACAAACTAATAATGGAGGCCAAAAATAAACAGATCATCAAAAACTCCACTTTTTGAAAACGACCACTACTCGCAGGTGGTTGTTTTCTTATATGAAAGTTTTTCATAACAAAAAATCAGCCTAATGGCTGATGTTAGTTGAGCTGTTTGGTGGAGCTGCCGGGTACTGCCCCCGGGTCCAGTTG
>CAUROB010000022.1:0-13444 GCA_963526655.1 uncultured Candidatus Saccharibacteria bacterium | reverse complement strand
ATTCTGCCGCTCCCCGCCCAGTACCATTTGTGAATATCAATATGATATCACAATACCCTTACCCTTATTCTTACTATCTCGTGATTCAATCTGATCTTTAATTCCCTCCGGCAAACCTTCGAATAATTCATTTATCTGATTCTTCTGAGTAACAAGTCTATCGGTAACATAGTTCATTAGCCCATACATTTTGTTCACTAGGCCAGTATCTTCATCAAGCTTAATCTCCCCAGGGTGAGCTCCATTATTACCAAATACCCTCAGAACATCTAGAGCTTTTTGCGTTTCAGGCTCAATTCCTAATTTAACTATTTTCTTTATATCATTATTTATATTTTTACCATCACCCCCCACAGCACCGAGAAGTATCTGCAATCCTAGCCTCAATAGTGCTGCAGCCACACGGGGTGAAATAGACAAAATTTGAGCAGACTCTCTATATAGTTTTTTAACCTCATCTGGCATGTCATCATTCGGATCTTCCACTGTAATTTGCACCGGATAAACTAAAGACTCCTCAATCCAGATAGACCATCTACCGCAGTGTTCACATTTCGATATAGCGAGTAACTCTAATAGTGACGAGAATGAATTGAATATATAATTATAATTCCACTCTTGATGTGCAAACACCTTACAATATGCACAGTTAAACTCATCTTTCCTGTATTCCGGTGGATAATACGTTATTTTTGTCATTATTCTCCTCAAACAAAAATCACCTCTTTTGACTTCGAGAATCCGCTGGAGGTGTTTCAAACGGACGGTACCATCTCGATTCCAAAAGAAGTGATTCTTCGCGGGCTTTGCCGAGTTGAGCGGCATCCACGCACTCTTTTAGCGCTTAATCGTTCACTTTGTCGCAGCGAGTCGCGGCGGGGTCTAATCTCAGCTGATAAAAACTGATTTCTTCCCGCAGGCTTCGCGGTTGATAGCCGCTCATTTTGCGCTGACATCATCAGAGAAAAACCTCATCAGACACACGCAAAAACGCCCTACTCACATTGTAGCGCGTTTTCACCAAAATCCCAAGGGAATTATTTAATTTCCAAGCCACCCAGGACGCATTCACCCCTCAGGTAGATTGTCTTTTTAGCGGAAGGCTTTGACATAGTCTTATCATCGCTGCCACCCAAAATACCACGCACCTCGTTTTTGACGATCACATCATCAGGTAAGTTGATATTAATGCCACCGCAAAACGTAAAGACATCAATGATTGCGCCATCCTTAATGTTCGCCTGACGCAAATCTAAATCGACGCCACCAAATATCGCTGTTGCTGAACCACCAGTATAATCACCTCTCACTCGTGACTGTTCACCGTAAAAAATTGCCACTTTTTCATTATCATCAGTGCCCGATTCTTCGGCTCGCTTGCGATTTGCAGACCCAATACTGAACACCATCATCAACCCAACAGCGATCAATACCACTGGCCAAAACAGTTTCCAAATACTAACATCAATGACGCCATACGCATTCAAACCAATCGACACGCCAGCGGCCATCAATAGCAGGCCCCACGCCCGCGTCAGCAGTTTTCGGGAGCTAACTATTGTCACCAGCCCCGCCAGCACTAGGCCGGCTGCCCAAACCGTTCCCCAGAACACGTTCCAGCTATCAAACTTGATGATTTCGAGATTCCTCAGTAGCAGAACCCCGCCGAGCGCTACAATGGTAACACCAAAGAACGCTCTGACAAGAAAGTTTTTCTTCATATCTTCATTATGACATATGATCACGCGTTACCAAAGTAAAAAAATTGCAATAATGCTTTCGTAAGATAAGGCGATACGTCTAGAACAATTGCTCACCAAACTTGGCGATTATCGCCATCATGGCAAGAACTACTAAAACTGCTGCAAATAACATATCATATCCGCGATCAACAAATTTGCCCAAGGTCTTACCAGGTATATTCTTAACCAAAATATTGTACCGCGTCATGCCAAAGAAGATCAGAACCATACCAAGGTCCAGAGTCAAGCACCACGGGCACAGTGCACCAATCACCAAATAGCTCATACCAAACATCCACAGAGCAAAGAGAAGCCCCACAATCACCCCGACTTGCGCGCATTGCATAAACCATTTCGGAAACTTTGTCCCTGCCAACAGGGCAACGGCGATGGTAATCATCACCGGCAAAGTTGCCAGGCCAATAAAGCTATTCGGAAAGCCCAAAATCGCTGCAGACCAATGATTGGCAACTGCCGAACAACTCAGTGCTGAGTTTAAGTCACAACTAAGAACCGCCTCTGAGTTTTTAGCTAATACTAAAGATTCGATTGACAAAGCTAGTGACGCCAATAATCCTAATGCACTTCCGACCAACAACGCCAATGCCGACATATGTCGTCGCTTCAAATCCTTGTGAAATAACCACTCTCGCACTTTCTTAAACATAAAAACTTACCTCACTAATCGTTGGTAGCGGAGTTCCTCGCCACATATTTTGTAGCTGACCGCTGTCACTCAATGCAATAATCGTCGGGTATTCAACGATGTCATATGTCCTACAAAAATCACTCCCAGCCGCCGAGTCAGGATTGACTTCCTCCAAATCATGCCCTGTTTGATTTTTGAAATCCCTGAGATAATCGAACACTGCGCGAGCGTGATCGCTCTCTGTTTTATACACAACAACAACGCGCATGTCTTAATCCCTTTTCTCTCGTTGCTGAGCTAAAATTTTCTCAAATTCATCCAAGGTTTTGAAATCATAATACACACTGGCAAATCGAACATACGCTACCTCATTACGATCAGCCAAAGCGTCCAAAACCGCATCACCAATCTGCTTTGACGGCACTTCAGATTCTCCCAACGCATACAAAGCGTCTTCAACGGCGCTGACAATTTGCTCAACCTCTTCTTCTGACTTGAAAAACTTACCAACTGATTGATGGACTGCTGAAGATAATTTAAATCGGTCAAATAATTCTCGACGTCCGCTCTTTTTGAGCACTGCTAAGTTTGGTTTTTCAATCCGCTCATAGGTTGTAAACCTTCTGCCATCAGCCGTCTCCCTGCGGCGGCGAATTGCCATACCGCCAGCAACTTCACGCGACTCAAGCACCCGACTGTCACCAATATTTACTGCTCCCATAGACTACTCCCTATTCTTCTTGCGACGGCGTAAGAATGCTGGGGTGTCGTCTTCGTCGTCATCCTCATCTTCTGGTGGATTATCCCAAATATTCGTGTCATCCTCAGCAGCAAAATGCTCAGCAGCCTCTTTGTGCTCTAACTCCATGTCGATATTTTGTACCATTTCTTCGTCCAGATTGTCAGAATTGGTCTCGACTGGGCTCACATCAAGCGTTACGTCCCTGTCGTGGAAGGTCTCGCTGTCAAATCCTGTAGCGATGACCGTGATCACCAAGTCATCTTCCATCTCTGGCTTCAACGTCGCACCAAAGATGATGTTTGCATTTGGCGACACCGCACTAGTGATGATTTCAGCCGCTTCTTGGATTTCCGCCATGCTCATATCGTAGCCACCAGTAACGTTGAACAACACACCCTTAGCGCCGTCAATCGACACTTCAATCAACGGAGACTCAATTGCCTGCTGGGCTGCCTGAGCTGCTCGATTTTCACCGCTCGCCCGACCAATACCCATCAAGGCTGAGCCAGCATTGCTCATGATAGCCTTCACGTCAGCAAAGTCCAAGTTAATCAATCCGTGCTCGGTGATCAATTCAGAGATGCCCTGCACACCCTGGCGCAACACGTCGTCAGCAATTTTGAAAGTTTCCAATAGCGGAGTGCGTCGATCGATAGTCTGCAACAAGCGATCATTTGGAATAGTAATCAACGTATCAACTTGTCGACCCAGGTGAGTAATTGCCCAATCAGCATTCACTCGGCGTTTTTCACCTTCAAAGCTAAATGGTCGCGTGGCAACACCAACCACTAAAATGCCCAACTCACGAGCGATCTCGGCAACCACGTACCCAGCACCAGAGCCCGTTCCGCCACCGGCACCAATAGTCACAAACACCATGTCAGCGCCTTCAAGAGCGGCACGAATTTCTTCACGTGACTCATTAGCGGCTGCCTCACCAACCGCTGGGTCAGCACCAGCACCAAGACCATTGGTCGTTGAATGTCCTAGATGGATTTTGACGTCGGCTTTTGAGTTATGCAACGCTTGTGCGTCGGTATTCATAGCGATGAACTGCACACCATTGAGGCCAGCGTCTTTCATGCGGTTAACTGCTGAACCACCGGCGCCACCAACACCAACAACTTTGATGCTAGCAAATGTCTGAACTTCGCTTGGTTGTATTTGTGGCATTATCGTATCTCCCCTCTAATCTCTATCCAGTATATCATCTTTGACCCTGGAGTGGTCATATTTATTTGAATTTTGCGAACAACCCACCTAAAAATCCGCCAGCTTTTTGAGCAACTTTACTAGCTTTTTTACCATGACCCCCTTCGGGATGGGATGGATTGGTGGACATCGCCAGCATCAACCCTATCGCCGCTGCATATTCTGGATCTTTGATGTCGTCAGTCATGCCAGCATAATCCTGTACTTTACCGATTTTCACCGCCAGCCCAATCTGTTCTTTGGCAAATTCAGCCAGGCCCTTTACTTTAGCGCCACCGCCGACTAACACGGCTCCACTTGGCATTTTACTGATACCACCTGCCTTTTTCAGCTCCTTGGCGACCAGCTCAAAAATCTCTTCATAGCGCGCCTCAACGATTTCTGCAACTTCTGCTCGGTGAAAAACCTGCGTCTCTTTCTCATGTTTAATGTCAACCACGCCCGTGGTTTCACCACCCAATTCACCATGCTGCAGCTTAACCTTTTCGGCAATTTCCAAATCAACCTTAAGACCAATTGCCAAATCATTGGTGACGTTCTGTGAGCCCATCGGAACAACTGAAAGATGCTGCAAATCACCCTCCTCGAACACCGCCACTCCTGTCGTGGAAGCCCCGACGTCGATCACAGCCACACCATTTTCCATCTGAGATTCATTCAACACCGCCTGAGCGCCCGCCAACACCGTTGGAACTATTCTGACAGCATCGATATTGGACATCTCTGCTAACTTGTGCAAATTCCCCAAGTGCGGCACCAATCCAGAAACAACATTTGCTCGTAGTTCCAGCCTTGTCCCCGTCATGCCAATTGGGTTTTTGATGTTATCTTGCCCATCCAATCGATATTCGTACGGAACCACTTCCAAAATCTCACGATTTGCAGGAACTTTTCCAACTGTCGCTACATTCTCCAGACGCGCTACGTCGTCTTCCGTCACTTCACTACTGCTTGCATTAACAGCAACCATACCGTCTACTTTAGTACTGATGATATGTACGCCATTGGTACCCAAAGCAGCTTGATTCACTCGATGTCCGCTCATTCGCTCAGCCGCATCAAGCGCCGTATCAATCGCCGCCGCTGGCCCATTCAAGTGCGTAATCACGCCCTTACGCATCCCGCTATTGGGAGCTTGACCCACTCCAATAATTCTTGGCACGCCCGTTGTTTCGTCGATGTGCCCGATAACACATCGCACTTTTTTCGTGCCGATATCAATTCCTACCGCATAATGAGATTGTTCTTGCATATGCTTACAGTATATAGGAATATGGGGTCATTTTGCAAGCTGTCAAAAAAGCATAAGCATGATACACTAGACACATGAAACGTCGCACTATTTCTCATAAGCCTGGCTTTACGTTAGTGGAGATGATTATCATCATTTCTGTTATTGCTATTCTCTCGGCAATTGGCATAGTGAGTTACCAGCATGTCAGGCAAAACGCCTATGACGCAAAAGCCAAAAATAAGTTGCAACAAGTCGAGACGGCATTCAAAGCCTACATTACGGCAGGCAATAAAATACCGATGCGCTACTATCACCCCCTCAAGTTTTACAATGACCCAGGCGGCGGATGGATGGACCTTGGAGTGTCCGTCTTCCATGGCGGTGGGATAGGTAATGCGTTAAATAAAGCTGGTTTCCTGTCTGGCAATATAACAGATGATCTGAAAAATGGCCCCAAAAAAGACACCGACCTAAAAAATAATATCGGCTTTCGACAATGCGGCAAAGACAAAGTCTTTTTCTACATCGAAATATACGGTAAAGGCATCGAACAGCGTGAATTCAGCAAAAAAATGGAAGACCTTCACTGCCAACAAAAAACTGACGAAGCCTGGCTGGCCGAACACGGTATTAGCCGCTACGCAGGCGGCTGGGGTAGTGGAAACTTCCGTATCCAGCCAAATTATCTCGTTGCAGAAATTGATTTAACGTAGTTCTATAGCTTCGTCAAAATTTCCGCACCCGTCTCAGTGATCAGTACGGTATGTTCAAAATGCGCGCCTAGACTGCCATCTTTCATGCTAATCGTCCAGCCATCATCCTCAGTAACAATTTTCTCACCGCCGAGGCTTGCCATCGGCTCGATAGCGATAGTATCACCGGCGTGCAACACCGGACCCGTACCGCGCTGGCCATGATTTGGAATCTCTGGGCTCATGTGCATTTCCAGCCCAACGCCGTGACCAACCAGCTCACGAATGATACCCAGTTTCGCTTTTTTCAGCACCGCTTCTATTGCTGCCGAGATATCACCAACACGCGTCCCATCACCGGAAATTGCATCAATTCCCGCATACAAACTCTGTTCCGTCGCGTGCAACAAATGTTTTTTAGCACCACGCGGCTCTTCATCGACCACCATCGTGAAGGCACTGTCAGTTTTCATACCGCGGTAGCCAATCACCAGGTCAAAACTCACCACGTCACCCTTCTCAAACACATAGTCTGTCGGAAACGAGTGCACCAATTGCTCATTGGTCGACACGCAAATCACCCCTGGGAATTTCACCTCGTCCGTCAAATACGTCGCTTCTGCACCAAAGTCCTTGATACGCCCGGCCACGAAGTCATTGACATCCAGCTCGCTCATACCAGCCGTTACTTTCTGGCGCAATTCATTATAAATCGTCGCCAACATCCGCCCACATTCACGCATATCCTTCATCTGCTGTGGCGTTTTTTCGCCGGTGATCAATTGGCTCATTTGGCACCCTCAACAATGCCGCGACTAACCAGCTCTTTTTCAATCTCATCATGAACTTGCCCTACCGTACCCACGCCGCTCATATGGATGATTGGGATATTATTGTCATTCAGATAGTCCAAGATTGGATAGATTTCACCCCGGTAAATGCTAAGCCGCTTGTCAATCGCCTCTGGCGTATCGTCAACGCGACCACGCACTCGCAAGCGCTCCAAGATCTCATCTCGTGGCACTTCCAGCACGATCACCAACTTCACGTCCTGGCCGTGATGCGGTCGCGACTCAATCAACCACTTAGCCTGCTCCAACTGACGAGGATAGCCGTCCAAAATGACACCGTTGATATCCTTGGCCTTATTCAAAGCCTCACCCATCAAACCATTGATAATCTCCACTGACACCAGTTCGCCAGATTGCATACGATGAATTAATTCACCATCGTGCGTGTCGCGCAGCAACTGCCCCGCGCTCAGCCAACGCCAACCATGACGCGCTGCCAAAATCTGCCCCTGCACGCTCTTACCAGCACCAGCTGGCCCAAAAAAGATAATCATATTCCCTCCTATTTTGTCAGTTTTTCTTTAACAATCTTTGCAACCAACGCACCGTCAGCCGCGTTGCCAACTTTCTGCTTCACCACGCCGATAACCTGACCCATCTTTTGCATGGAAACGTCATTCATGCTCGCCACAACGTCTTCAACAATCGTCATAACTTCTGCTTCACTCAACTGTTCTGGTAAAAATTCTCGCAAAATTTCCGCCTCTTGCTCCTCAGGCTCCGCCAATTCCGCGCGACCATTACTGCGATAAAGCTCCGCACTCTCAACGCGTTTTTTCACCTCACGAGCCAGAACTTTTTCAACTTCAGCATCGTCTAAGCCTTCGTCACGCTTGCCCAGCGACACTTCCTCGTTCAAAATTGCTGCCTTTACATTACGCAAAACATCACCACGAAAACGATTGCCGCCCAAAAGAGCGGCTTTCATTTCATCAGTGATGCGCGCTTTTAGCGCTGACATTAACGCACTCCCAGGCGCATTTTTGCCGTTTTTTCAGCCCGGCGTTCACGACGAACGATTGCCTTTTTACGGCGCTCGGCCTTTGAAATTGGTTTCTCAAAGCGCATAACGTTTTTAGCTCGAGCCAAAACACCGCTTTGCAAAACCTTACGGTTGAAACGACGAATGATGTTTTCGTTCGCTTCCTTCTGATCTTTACGTGTTACTTGTACCATACTTCCTGCATTATAACAGATGAGGAAATATTTGACAAATTACTATTCCAGATCAACCGAGTATATCGCCGCCAAACTTGCTGGCTGGTTCATATTGGCGTGTGTATGACGGAGGATATTCCACTGATCGATTTCTGGAATACCAGGTATATTGCGTGCGCGCTCAACTATCATTTGAATATCTTCCCATTTGTTCAGGTGGCTCAGTTCTGGCACCAAAACATGGATCGAATCTCGCACATTTGGAACTGCCACTCGAAAGTCCCTCTCAAAAGCATTCCGCGTCAACCCAGACGGATCAACCAAGAACTGCTGGATCCAACCATGTTCTGGTGCTTCAAACGGCGGACGGTTCAACTCTTCTGGACTAAAGTGAACGCTTTTTAGATATTTAATATCTCTAGGATTAGGAGCTTCCATAGGGAGATATATCAAACCAGCTTCCTTAGCTGTCGGAGAAGCTGATGCCTTACTGTATCGAGCATTTTCCAGCCCTTCCTTTACAAAAAAGTTAAGCGCAATACCACCCAGGCTCATATCCCGCGTACCTGTTGGGTCATGCAACCGTAGCTCCGATACTGCACCTGGGGCCATATTTGCGACTACTCCCGTAGCTACCCTTGCCCCCAGTGAGTGTCCAGCTACATTGACCTTATCATAATCCTGAGCCACATGCTCCAATATCTTTGCATAATATTCACCCGCTGACACATAACTACCAGTCTGCCTGATTTCTTTTTGGACCTACTTTGGCAGCATACCAGAATTACCGATCCCTGGACCATTCATTACCATATAGGCAACATTTGGTTTTGCATAAACCTTACTGCGCTCTTCACGATGGGCGTTTGGATGACGAAAGTCACCGCCCCAGCCATAATACACAACCTGAAGCTCTTCCGCATCAATATCGCCGAACACCGCAGCCTCAAATCCAATACCACCTAAACCACGAATATAGCGTGGGTTCTCAACTGCTCGATAACTTTTTCTATACCATCTTTATTGACATCATCCCAGGGGTTTATCTCCAGCTCTTTCATCCTTTCTGGCGATATCTGGATTATTTTACCATCATTAGACAACTTATTCTCAGTGCCCTCTGCTGTAGGCACTATATGGCTGACTCGTTTTAAACGAAGGCCGTCGTCAAAGCCATAATCTATTGTTCTATTACATTTTTCATTCATACGCGTAGTGCTCCAGTATGGATTATTCCTTGAACTGGTTTCTATTATATCACATAAATTAGTATAATGCAACCTTGTAGCCCTTATAGCAACCCTAACGATGACTATTTCGCTTCACTCACATGCAGCAACCGTCCTTCAACCGTTCGTACTCCCTGCCACTCGTTAATGGTTGGCTGAAACCACACCGCCACCTCATCGCCCAGATCACGGAAAAATTCCTCTGGCGCGTTGAACGCCAGCATCTGTAATACTTTACCATTTTTATCACGCAGCGCTAATTTAACGTGCTGCCCATCTGCGCCCATCCTTCGCATGCTTAGCACGCTCGCTGTGGTAATTTTCAGGACTGGATCTGGGTTGCCATTACCAAACGGCTCCATTCTCGCTAGATTTGCCACCAATTCCTCATTAATTTCCGAAAAATCATCGATATCCACATCAGCTCGCGGCAATAAATATCGCTCTTGATGTGTCAGCTGCAGCGAATCATAAAACTCATTCACCCGCCTCCGAAAATCACCAATTTTTTCAGTCTCCAGCGTCACGCCAGCCGCCGCTCCGTGTCCACCACCTTTGATGATAATGTCATCCGCCGCCCGCACGGCATCCGCTGCTGAAAAATCACCAAAGCTACGCGCCGAACCGGTCGCCTCCTCACCACGCTCGCCGATGATAAACACCGGCTTTTTATATTTTTCTACCAGTTTTGACGCCACAATGCCGATAACACCGTGATTCCAACCATCACTGCTCACCACCAGCACACGATCATTCGCTAGCTTCTCGGCTTGCATACACGCTTCCTCAAAAATCGTATCCTGAATGCTGCGTCGTTTAGCGTTCAGTTCCTCCAATTTCTCACTGGCCTCCAGCGCCGCCAGTCCGTCGTGCGCTGTCAGCATGTCCAACGCGTGTTGCGCCGTTTCCAGCCGCCCCGCCGCATTCATTCGCGGACCCAGACCAAAGCCCAGATGACGGGCGTTGACCTGCTCCGGCTCAACACCTGCCACTACCATCAACGCTTTCAGTCCTGGACGTTGTTGTTTTTTCAGAACCTCTAGTCCCCAATACACATTCGCTCGATTTTCATCAGCCAACGTCACGATATCACAGACCGTGCCCAGTGCTACCAAATCAAGCAGCCACTTTTCATAGCCATCAGGTAAGCCCTCCAGTTCAGTCTGCAGTGCTTGCACCAACTTAAACGCCACGCCCGCACCACACAAATCACGGAATGGATAACTGTGTCCTAAGAATTTCGGATTCACCGCTGCCACGCTCGGCGGTGGTGTTTCGGCAACATTGTGATGATCTGTCACCACCGTATCAATCCCTAGGCTGGTGGCATACGCAATCTCCGCATGACACAAACTACCGGTATCCACCGTCACAATCAAATCCGCGCCCATGTCGCGCACCTTGTCCACCGCACCCATGGTCATGCCATAACCCTCAACAAACCGGTTCGGGATGAAGGCGTCGACATCCTCAAAACCAAACTTACCAAACGCATCCAACAGCAGCGCCGTGGCGCTCAGCCCATCAATATCATAATCACCATAAATGACGATTTTTTCGCCCCGCTCCCGCGCCTGTTTTAACCGCGCCACCGCCTTTTTCATATCCGGCAGCAAAAACGGATCATGCTTCACCGCTGCATAATCCGGCTGCAAAAAAGCCTGACGTGCTGCTCGCGTCGTCAGACCACGAGCCGTCAAAATCCGCTCGAATAAGGTCATCAATCTCTATCAACCGAGCTACGCTTCGGCCGTGCCGCATGTTGCTGCGACTTAATCACCATTCCCTGCAACTCCTTGAAAATTGGAAACTGCTTATTTGTGAAATACGTTCGCGAATTACCCTGTTTCTCGCTTTTGAGAAAACCGACTTTTTCTAATCTCTTTAGCTCGCGCTGAATATTTCCTGGATCTTCTTTGATCAACTTCGCCAACCCACGTACATGAGTGTGAAAATCAGGATATTTAGCATAAACAACCACAATCTTACGCCTCACCCGCGATGTAATAAAAACGTCTAACATAGTCCTGTGCTCTTTACTGCATCCCCTTCTTTACTTAACTCCAGTGTAGCACAATTTTACAACACCCGACAAGTCCTTTAGCGCCAATTCATAATTACTTGGTTGATTTTTGCAACAGTCTCCTCACGTGAAGGTAGTTCATTATCCTCATAATAATGGTTAATTCCCATGAAGTTTTCCTTGACGTCCAATATATGCAAATCATCAACCGTGATGTGTAATCGGTCAACTGCAGCAATACTACACACAGGTAACGCCACCACCAATTTTTCAATACGAATCGATTTTAAAAACCCCAACGCTACGTCCAAGCTTGAAAGATTATCACCAAAGCCATCACTCACCAAAATAACCGTCCGGTCTTTCAACAACGCCGCATCAACGATACCACCATCGCCCAGTAGCCGATTGATTCGTTGGTATGCCTGCTGTTTTTGTTGTTCCAAATAACCATGAAATTCATTAGTATACTCTCGAATCTCGCCAGACGAAAAATCACTGTTGTAGGTAAACTTTCCGCTCTGAGAAACGGCGCCAAAACTCAACCCCTCTCCAGGAACATCGATACTCTCTGAGAGTAGCATCATCAAAACACAGTGTAACCTGACCGCGATTTGCTCACCGACCAACACACCGCCTTCGCCCAATGCCAGCACTGCACAGTTTTCGTAACGATATTTTTCGAACAACTGCTGCCCCAACTCTGCGCCTGCCTGCATGCGACTCTGAAAATACATATGCTTATTGTAGCATTGATGAAGCGTTATAATAATAGCTATGCGATACTACGAGGTGTCTCCAACTACGATTGTCCGCGCTGACACTGGCAGCTTTTCCTATGCTTCACATGAAGAGTTAGTGCCAGGAACTATCGTGACCATTCCTGTCGGCAAGAAGGTTGTTGTGGGTGTCGTTTTGCAGGAAATAACACAGCCACCATACGACACACGGGAGATAATTGCGGTCGTCGATCAGCCGCCGCTACCCAGCCAATTACTGTCACTACACACCTGGATGAGCCGATTTTATGCAACTCACCCCGCCACCGTCTGGCAAACTATCCTACCGCGTGGTATCACAAAAAAACGACGAAAATCCATAGAGTTCACCTCTGTCGATATGCAAAATCGAACAAAAAATGTATTCACCAAAGATCAGCTCCAAGCCCTGCAAATCATTGATTCTATGACCAGCGGAACAGCACTACTACACGGTGTTACTGGCTCCGGAAAAACGCTAGTCTATATTGAAGCCTCCCGTCGTGCTGCAGCCAAAGGAAAATCATCGATAATACTTATTCCGGAAATAGCCCTAACGGCTCAGCTGGTCTCAGCCTTCACAGAACATCTCGACAACGTGATCGTCACCCATTCTCGCCAGACTGAAGCTGAGCGCCATGCGACGTGGCTGCACGTTCTCACCACCGACAAGCCCGTCATCGTCATCGGTCCACGATCAGCCCTATTCATGCCCGTACACAACCTTGGGTTCATCGCCATTGACGAATGTCATGAACCCAGCTTCAAACAAGAGCAATCCCCCCGCTATTCCGCGCTTCGCACTGCTGCCGTGTTGGCACAGCACCACAATGCAAAACTAGTTTTGGGCAGTGCCACTCCTGGTATCGCTGACTATTATTTGTCCGAGCAACGAAACCGACCCATCATCACCATGGCCAAACCCGCTCGCCAAGATGCCGTCAAGCCCACTGTCAAAGTCGTTGACATGACCAAGCGCAATAATTTTACTCAGCACTTCTTCCTATCAGACGCCCTGCTTTCTCAACTCCAACAAACCTTCAACGATGGTCAGCAAGCACTCATTTTTCACAATCGTCGTGGCACCACCACAATCACCCTGTGTCAAAATTGCGGCTGGCAAGCTGGCTGCCCTAACTGCTTTGTGCCGCTGA
>CAUROB010000021.1:0-15723 GCA_963526655.1 uncultured Candidatus Saccharibacteria bacterium | reverse complement strand
GATTATCGCCATAATTTTCCAGAATTGATTGTAGTAAATTACGGTCGGCTGGGTCCAATCCTAACTCGTCTACTTCTAGCATTTCCAAAGCGCTCGTTGTCGTTTTCACATCAATTATGCCGTCGCCGTTGACGTCGGCATAGTCGCGCACGCGCTTGAGCAGGCGATTGGCGATGCGCGGCGTTAAGCGGGCTCGCGTCGACAGTAAGTTCGCCGCTTCATGTCGAATCGATGACTCCAAAATAGCTGCGCTCCGCGTCACAATTTTCGCAATGTCCTCTGGCTCGTAAAATTCTAAGCGGTAAATATGCCCAAATCGGTCACGCAGCGGCGCCGCCAAACTACCCGTCCGCGTCGTCGCGCCAATCACCGTAAACCGCGGCAGATCCAGCCGGATTGACCGAGCTGCCGGCCCTTTGCCGATAACGATATCCAGCTTGAAATCTTCCATGGCCGAATATAATATCTCTTCCACCGCCCGACCAAGCCGATGAATCTCATCGATGAACAAAATATCACCGTCCGCCAAATTGGTCAAAATTGACGCCAAATCACCCGCCTTTTCAATGGCCGGGCCGCTGGTAATACGAAGATTTGTCCCCATCTCGTTGGCGATCACCGTCGCCATGGTCGTCTTGCCCAGCCCTGGTGGGCCGTATAGCAGCACATGATCTAGCGGCTCACCGCGCTTCTTCGCCGCGTCAATTGCCAAGCGCAAATTACGCTTCAACCGCTCCTGGCCAACATACTCGCTAAAACTCTGCGGACGCAGACTGACTTCAATCCGCTGCTCCTCGGCGTCATCACTGTGCGAACTGGTATCGACTATTCTCTCAATTGCCATACATTCATTATATCATCCACAGCGGACCGAGCTAATCTCTTGTAAGCTGACTACACAGCGCCTGCATAATTTCATAAAACGTCTCGTCACTCACTATGTGCACCGCGTCCTCTAAGTGCCGCGGCCATTTTGGATCAGAAAATTCCTCGCCAGTAAAGGTAGCACCACCAAGATAGCGCGGATGTAGATGCCAATGTACATGTGTCGGCTGACCAGCTTTCACTGCGTTATTCATCAGGCACTCCCAGTTACACACATCAGCACCAAACGCTTCTTTGACTGCCCATTCAAGTTGACGAATCACGTGGTGTAGCTCCATCCAATCTGCCTCGTCCAGATCCGACAATGTTTCCTTGTGCTGACGCAGAGTGATAAATGACTTACCCAAATAGCACTGATTCTTGTCAAGCACCGCCACCCAACGTTCGGTTTGCAATATGACATTATCGTCAGCCGCCGTCTGACCAACCAGCAGCGGACAGATTTCACATTCCTTCTGTATTGTGCATGTATTCATAATACCTCCTGGTATGAATTATACCAGCCATGCACTATTTATTCACATTTACAAAGACACGCCTGAACTCGTAAGAACAGTTTTGCCAATGCGGCGAGGAGATAACAGCTCCTCACTATGAGCCATTGGCCAATCCTGAAATATTTCTTGGCTCGGCTCATCCAGTTCTGGGTTAGTGATGAATTGCCTATTCTCGGCGACCTGGCGTACCATTTGTTCAATCACTTCTTCTGGAACACCACACTTTCTCATGTCCTTTTCCAGATATTCTTGATAGTTCGGCAAAAATAGATCCTCCAATTTCTGGAATTCCCGCCACGACAGCTTACGACATTCTTCAACCCGAAATCGCATGGTATAATTCAAAAAATCCCGACCGCCTGATCGCCAGACATAACCAAGGTCAGCGTGATGTAATAATTTTGCTTGAATACTATCACGACAGATTTGTTCTTTTGGACCAGGAATGGTGCCAATGATTGCACTTTTCATGAACTCATACTCAGCTGAGCCAGATTCATAGTGTTCATCAAGAAATGAAACTGCATAATGCTCTTTGGTAGCATAACCATCTGGCGGCGGGCCAGCCTCAAACCCAGCATCGTGCGCTGCTGCCGCCACCAACAACAGATCCTTTTGATCTGAATTCATTCTGTCCGCCGGGATCACATCCGTCAGCGCACGTATTGAGCGCATCACGTCCACGCCATGTGCAGGCTGATGATATGGATAATTCGGGTAGGTAGTCAACAGCTCAGCTGATAGCTTAGCAAGAGAAGCTGCCTGTTCTTTGTTATGAAATAGTGCCGTGAGATTTTCCTGTGAGGTATATTGGTCCAGCACCTTTGCTGATACCGTCAATTCAGGATCGGTCACTGTTGGGTCTTCTTGGTTAGCACGGTTTCGTTGTTTCCATAGCTGTTCGTCAAGAATTTTTTCGGTAGTAGCTCTATTCACAACCCTATGTTATATATCATTTATACTATTTAGTCAATAGTACAGCGTCGTGAACCCTACAAGCGAGCTAGCCTGAACGGGTATATTTCAAACTTTATTACTTCTTCAACGCCTCGGTCACCCGCTGCGCTGTCGGCAAATTAGCATCAACATTTTCCAGCGCCTTAGTAGCATCAGCCAAGGTATAGCCCAGCGCCATCAGTGCCTCCAACGCTTCGTCAGAGGTGTTCAGTTCAGTTTGGACTGTAGTATCTGCTCGACCATACTGCGTCGGCAAGCCAACTTTATCGCTCAAATCAACCACCACGCGCTCAGCAGTCTTCTTACCGACGCCAGCAGCTTTTTGCACAAATGCACTGTCGGCGTTGGCGATGGCATTGCGCACCTGTTCTGCGTCGCCGAGGCTAAGGACGGCCAATGCTGCCTTTGGGCCGACACCCTGAACCGTGATGAGCATCTCAAATAGCTTCTTTGCCGCCAGACTCGAAAAACCGAATAGCTCTTCTGCCTGCTCGCGCACATGATGATAGGTATAAAACTTCACATCCTGATCCAACATCACCGCATCAAAATCACCAGCTGCCACACTAACTTCATAGCCAACGCCGTGAACGTCAATCACCAACGACCCGTTAAACTTCTCAGCAACTTTTCCAAAAACATGTGCAATCATATTCTAATTATACCCGATTCATCGCCGCATGGGTAATTGCCGCCGCCAGAGCATCAGCACAGTCGTCTGGCTTCGGCACGTCCTTGAGTCCCAAATTCAAGCGAACCATTTCCTGCACTTGCTTTTTATCGGCCTTGCCATAGCCCGTCAGCGTCTGTTTGATCTGCAGCGGCGTATACTCGGTGATCGGCAAACCCGCTTTTCGCCCCGTGAGCATCGCTACACCACGCGCTTCCGCCACGGAAATCGCTGTCGTGACGTTACGAGCAAAAAACAATTTCTCAATCGACATCACGTCAGGCTTAGTCTCAGTAATGATCTCCGTCAAACTGTCAAAAATTTCTTCCAGTCGCTCATCAATTGGCGTGTGTGCTGGCGTTCTGACAACTCCCGCTGTCACCAGCTTAAACTTACCGCCCGAAAAATCAATCACACCAAATCCCAAAATCCCCGTGCCTGGATCGATACCAATAATTCTCATGGTATGTATTATAGCAATGATTTGACCGCTCGGTCACTAACTCATCGCCGTAATCGTCGTATCAATTGCGAAAGCTCCCAGCGCCACTGCCATGCGCCGTAGCCTACCGCCAATAAACTAACGCCGCCAAATACCCACCAACCCCAGGTCGCACCAGCAACGTGTTGAACACCAGCCGTTGCCGAACCAACAACCGGCATGCTAGCAGTTTTTATCTTCCGACAACGCCGGGTGGTTGGATTGCGCTCAAATCCTTCTGGGCAATCTTTTAGGATATCATCGGCGGCAGCGATTTTCTTACAGCGTCCAGTTTCTGGATTGCGAAAATAACCATCTTGGCAAGGCTTCAAGGTTTTGGCGGCGGCCGAGGCGATTGAGCGACACCGACCAGTTTCCTCGCTGCGATAATACCCTTCTTTACACGGCGTTACAGTCTTTGCTGCTTCAATTTTCCGACAGCGACGCGTTTCAGGATGCCGATATTGACCAGCTGGACACGGCGCCAATACATCAGACATAGTAGACGGCGCTGGAATCTTCACGCATTTACCCAGTGCGTTACGCTCATATCCACTCTGACAATCCGCATATTCTTTAAATACATTGATAGCACCCTCAGTCACCGCAAACGTTTGCGCCCATTCACCGTCAAGCAAACTCCAGGAAGCACCCTTTGGCATGTTGTCATATTCTGTTACGTCAATTTCCGCACCAGACTCGTCCAGAAGATATACCTTACCCTTCATTTTTGGCAATTTTAATTTCGTATGACTCACCTTGACCGCCCATAACTCACCGGGCTTCAGTTCAATATCACCAAGCACTTCTTGTGAATTATTACTGCTAGTGGCCAACTTACAGCCAGCTGTCATGATAGCCTTGTCGCTCACATTCACCAGTTCGATAAACGGCTCGTCAACGTGAGAGGCAATTTCATTCAGCTTCAAGCCTTCACATTTGTTCAGCGGTTTCGGCGGCTCAGGAGCTTTACACTGCGGGCGTGCGTATGGCACAACCTCCTGATCATTATCTGCTTTGTTCGACGAAAAGTCAGCCAGATTATTTTTCGAATCAACAATGAGGTCGCCAGCAAAACAGCGCCAGACAGTTTTGACACCGCCAGTTACGGGTGCACCCAAAAACTTCTTTGCCTCGCCCCAACCAACAACATCAGCAGTTGACCCGTCAGCCCGCGACAACACCACCGACCCTTCACCCTGAATCATGCTCAGCACCTTGTCAAACTTCACCGCTTTTGTTAGTGCCGGATCATTTGAAATCACCAGAAAATCATTGGCGAAAATCACCTCATCCTTAAACTCTTTTCCACCAGTTTTCACATCAGCCTTATAGTGTTCAATTTTCCAACCTGCTAGCTTCACATTACTGTCTGTTGGATTATACAGCTCAATATATTTCTTGTCGGGGCTAACTTTTGAAATCAACAATGGTGCTGTTTTTTCGAGTGCTTCGTCAGTTGTTGGTGCTGGCTGAGGAGCCACATGTGCTGGCACCGCAGTTGGTAGATTAGTTTGTGCTACCGGTTTTGTAGTCGGTTGCTCGCCAACTGAGCTTGGCTCTGGTTGAGACGAAGGCGCAGTAATAGCCGGGTTGGGACTAGATGGTAGTGCGTCGTTTACTGACGCCTCAGCCGTCTGTGATGTGTCACCACTAGACGCTGGCTCAACTCCCAGATTATCAGCCGCCAAAACTGACGGCGACGGCATGATCAACGCCGCGATTAGTATCATAAGTAGTGTGTATCGCAAATATTTCATGCTCGCCCCTTGCTTATGGTTAACTACTTTTAGTGTAACGTACTTTTTGCGAAAATAAAAACCGCCCCGAAAGTGAGGCGATTTTTCTGATGATAATGTTATGCTGCCGTGATATTGGCGTTAGTGTGCACATTCACCACGTCGTCTAGGTCGTCTAGCGCGTCAACTACCTTCATCAATTTCTGTGCGGTTTCTGCATCAGCGATCTCAACTGGCGTATTGGCGATGTAGCGCAGCTCGGCATCCTTCACCTTCAATCCTTGCTCAGCCAACGCATTCCTAACGCTCGCCAAATCTTTTAGTTCAGTATAGACAATGACTTCGCCGTCTTCCTCGACCGCATCTTCAGCACCAGCGTCTAGTACTTGCAGTAGCAATTCTTCGCCCGTACCCTCCACGGTGATTACGCCCTTGCGGGTAAATTGAAACGCCACACTGCCAGCGTCAGCGATTCGCCCGCCGTTTTTCACCAACGCCGTTTTAACTTCTGGCAAGGTACGGTTGCGATTGTCGGTCGCCGTCTCGATGATGATGCCGACGCCGCCCGGGCCATAACCCTCATAGGCAATTTCTTCCAGCGCCGCCGCGCTTTTATCAGCCACACGGTCAATTGCCCGCTGAATGTTAGCGCTTGGCATATTGGCAGCCTTGGCTTTTTCAATCGCCATTGCCAAACTTGCGTTCAGCGCTGGGTCGGTGCCGCCACGCGCCGCGATTGCAATTTGGTTACCCAACTTCGTGAAAATCGCGCCACGCTTTGCATCAACAATCGCTTTCTGCCGGTGCGTCGTTGCCCATTTACTATGTCCTGACATACTATCTCCTACCGTTTATCTATATTCAATCTGTTAGTATTATATATCAAATACAGACGTGAGACAATTTAGACTGGCAAGCCCAAAGCTGACAACACGTTTAGCATGTCAATTTCACTGTCTTTTTGTACGCGAACGACAGGATAGCCATACTGCTGCGCCTCAGCCTGAATTCGCTGATCAAACAATCGCGCCCACGTAATCTCATATTCTTTCAACTCATCAGCATATGTATCAGCATCCGCATACAGTCCGCGACTAAATATCGCCTGCCTCAACGCATCATCGCCTTCATCAGTCAAAAATATCGATCGTACATCACTGGTGGTCTGTAATGACGGTAGCAGCGATGGCAAAATATTAACCCCTTCCAATACAAAACCTTCACGCCAGGTAAAATCATCTTCAATCAACTTTTTATTACCGGGCCAGGTTTCAATGCCGTGCATGTATTCCCGTTCGGCTATTTCTTCCGGTGAAAACCGCTGGAAGAATTCAGCCGCCGACAATCCGTGCGCCGACAATAGCTGCGGATACTGTTTTGGGTCTGCCACGCCCTGCATGATCAACCGTGTTTGATCAGTTGACAGCCACGGCAATGCCAGTCTCCGAGATAACTCCCGCGCCAAGGTTGTTTTGCCGGTTGTTGGCATGCCGCCAATCAAAATTATCATTCTTGTCATGGCATCTATTATATCACTCGACTATATTTACCTTGCCGAAGTCCAGTTTCGTCTGCTTTTTCATCCACCACATAGCACCAATCATCGCCGCATACATCAAACCGCATTGCCACCAAGTGATATTCACTTCCATCTGCGCCCACTCCAAGCTCGCCAGCCAATTGGCCGCCTGAATCATATAGCCCAGCAGCCAGGTCGTCGGCAGCGCAATGACCGCGCTAATCATCGGCACCACCGCCAGCACGCCCGACGCAAAGGTCAATAGCATCGCCAGCGGCACAAACGGCAAAATTAGCATATTAGCGATCAGCGCTACATTACTAACCACGCCGAAGCTCATCATCAACAGCGGCAGTGTCGCAATCTGCGCCGACAGCGTCTCAACCAGAATTTGCCGAAATGTGCCAGGGTCTTTGTCGCCAAAGAAATACTTGTGCAGCAGCGGCGCTAGGATGATCACGCCAGTAAATGACGCAAAGCTCAGTTGCCAGCCCAAATCGCCCCAGCCAAATTGCGGATTGACTATCAGCGTAATCGCCGCCGAAACTGGCAGCAGTACCAGCGGATGAATCGTCCGCCCATAATACCAGGCTGCCAAACTCAGGCCCGCCACCAGGCCAGCTCGCGACATGCTCGGGCTCAAGCCCGTCACCGCCATAAAGCCAAGGATCATCGCTGCCGCGCTGAGCATTGCCAGATATTTTGACCGTTTGGCAAATAACCGCCGCGCTAGTCGCACCAAAATCGTCAAATTGTAACCGCTAGCCACCACGATGTGTGTCAGACCAGCAATCTTCAAATTATCGCTCAGTTCCGTCGGCATGGCTCGCCGTAGCCCCAGTAAAAATCCCAAACCCAGTGCTGACTCAGACTCTGGAATATGTTTACGCACCCGCTCAGCAAACCAGTCGCGTGCCCCAACCGCCACATCGCCAGGAACTGGACGCTCGACACTGCCAATTTTCGCCCGATACATGCTCGCCGAAAAAGCCCCAAATCCCGCCGTCAATTTTCCTTGAGCTTGAATGATGTCGCTGCGTTTGATGGGACGCTTGTCGGCCGTCACCACCCACAATTGTCCTGCCAATTTCTCGCCATTGATCCGTAAATCACTTAGCCGCAGCACTGTTTGCCCTTTCTTATCAATGTCGGGATCTTCCAAAACACGGCCTTGAATAACGGCGGTTTTACCAATCAGCGAATCGTACACCTCCAAACCGGCTCGGCCCAGCTCACCGCGCCACAAGCCAACTAATCCACCAGCGATAAGTGCCACAATCATCAACGCCCGCCATCGCCAGACCATCGCCACAGCCATTAATCCTAACCCAAGCACCAAAGTCCGCCAGTCAAACACCGTTGACCGCGACAAATGATGAATAGCAATGACGCCAACTGTCAACCCCAAACACCACGCCGCCACCAACCAAGAAATATGCAATTTCTTGGTTAAGCTACGCATCATCATACATCTTTAGTATGACATATTTTTCCAGCGTACATACGTAAATAGGTAGTCGTCTCAACTTCAGCATATCGTTGAGAACACATTCCCTGAAATACTCCATACAGCTTGTTCAATATTTCGGTGGAAGGTAATTGACCCCTACTCCCGTCTGGAGCCAGCTTTGGTAAGTCCAAAATAAATCGCGCAAGCTGAGACGCTGACTCATCATACGGATCAACATTATTTCTTGCCAGGACCTCGCTCAGCTCTTCCCAAAAAAGATTTTGTAGTCTACTCTCTCCTCCATATATTTCAGTGAGCTTAGACTGGTTAATCCTCTTTCGTGAATCAATAACAATTTCCCGTAGTCTTTTAATACACCTGCGAAAGTCCTTTTCATATTCACAGTCAACATTCTTGATCTGCTGAGCGACTGTCTTCCGGGAGTCACTCCTTGATCGCGCATCGGGAGCCCCTTCTTGTAGCCCATTGCTCTCATGACCAATTACCTTTGACAGCAATGCCTGGGCAGATGTCACTAGAGCTTTCTTTTTATCTAGTAGCGAATGTTTAGAGGGCTTGATATCATACTGCTGAAGTAGGTTTTGTGAATCAGCTTCGTCTTGCATACGCTTCATAGTTCTAATTGTAAAATTACGCCGAGCCATAAAAATACTTACATTGTAAGCAACGCTTCTTTTTTCGTCATAGCTAAAGTCATCATTACCATCAAAATCATCCAATATTCGTTCAATGAGCGCTGGCAAGCCAGCAGACTGATAGTCCTGCCATTCTGTAAATCCATATTCTTCTAAAATTTGATCAGCCCGGTGCCAAAAACGATCAGCTCGCTGCTGTTGATCGACCGGCATATCACCAATAAAGTAGATATTACCCGCTCCCTGACTATCCGCCAAACCAGTCTGCATATCACCACTAACATACGAGTCCGGTGCTAACAAATTAGGCCTCACGGCTCTCCTTCCCATACTCGAGAAACATTCACTCAGTCCTTTAATCTGTGCTCCAAACTCTTTTTTACGACGCTGGCGGTTATATGCAAAGCTCAAGCCACCGGTTGCTATTCCTGCCGCCACTCCAGATAAGCTGACCGTTGGAGCAAAGTTAAACCATTCTAGCGCCCCGCCAGCAGCACCCGCCAGTGTCGCTCCTCTAACTCCAGCTAAGCCCATATCAATGGATAATTTTCTCCTATATTCTTGCCCCAGGAGGTCATCAATCTTTGTTAGCACACTCCCGACACCCACTCGGTAACGAGACATGCCACTCCATATCGTCACCGGGTTTTGTCCCAGCTGGATATATTGAGCATATCCAACTGGCTCTTTAGTAGTAGGATTGGTTACTTCTTGCGTGCCAGAAAAAATTAGGACACCACACCACACCACATCCCAACAAAATTCTTCAAATCATCACTATGTTTTTCTACTATTTTGGTATATCGGGGCGGTACGTTTAAGTCGTCTAGATACTTCGTCATGTCCAAGGTTTTCTGCCACACCCGAATAATATCAATGCATATGTTTGTCATCTGGAGGGCCCACCGGGGCTTGAACCCGGGACACCCTGCTTAAAAGGCAGGTGCTCTAACCAACTGAGCTATGGGCCCATCAAGAATGAACTTTTTCATTCTAGCACATAACACGCAGTATATCAATGCTTCTTTGGACCAGGTTTGGACTTTGTTTTGACAGTGTGCAGTAAAAATAAATCCGCCAAACCCACCCCCAAGCCAGCGGTAATAATATATTGGCGCCAGGAAGTCAGCTGCCGCACTACTGTCTGTGCCGCACCATCAACCGCAAGATATTTCGCCAAGACACCGACCAATAGCGCCGCCACCAACAAGGTAATGACAGCCGCCGCCACCAGCTTTTCATGTTTCTTGTGATATTTTGGACCACCAACCATCAACATTCCCATGGGTACGAGCAGCAATATTAGCGCCGCCACCACGCCATCAGGCAGCCATGGTAGATTGATACCCACGCCACCCAAAATGACGCGCACAGCTTCCATCCACAATTCCACAAAAATATACCCAGCAGCAGCCGCCAGGGCCAGTGGACCGATGCGCCTACCTGTCACCAACACCACCACGAAAATCACCACCAGAACCGCCAAGAGCAACACTGCTACATTCATTGCGTCGCCTCGGTCGTAAATTCTACTTTGGCGCCTTTGACGATGCTCGATTTTTTAGCTACACCAGCAGCCACTTCCAAAACGTAGCGTGCCGGCACTTTGGGTTTATATATTTCATACGGCTCAGCATCAGGCTGCACCTCATGCTCAATGTGTACTACTTTTTTGTCTTTATCTAACCAGATGATATCGAGCGGAAAACTCATATTGCGCATCACCATTTCCCACTTGTCATCACCCTCAAATTTAAACAGCATCGCTTGGTTTTCCGTCAGACCAGACCGATCGCTCAGACCCTTATACCGCTGTTCAGCCGTTTCCGCAATTTCAGCCTGCAATGTTGCCTGGCCAGCCCTGACCACGACTGGGCGAGGTTTATTGACATCGCACAGCAGAGTATAGGCACCGTAAGCGATCATCACAATGATCATAATCATGATACATCGAGAAATGAAATGATGCCCCTTACGAGCTGTCTGCATAAGCTCCATAGCTCAATTATAACACTTATGTTTTATATATAAACCACGGGCTAATCAGGAAAACAAACCGCGCTTTTTGGAGGTGTTAAATTGTTCCAAAAGTTCACGTTGTTTTTTGCTCAATTTGGTTGGCGTATCAACGATGATACCAACGATGTGTGGACCACGAGCGTCATTTCTCAGGTGTGGCACGCCATGTCCTGATAGCTTAAAATCAGTACCGCTTTGGGTGCCAGCCGGAACTTTCATGCGCACTACACCGTCCACCGTTTCAACATCAATTTCCGTACCCAGCGCCGCATCAACCATAGAAACGTGTTCTTCTGAAAGAATGATGTCACCTTCACGAGTAAACTTTTTGTGAGCTTTGACTCTTATCTGAACATACAAATCTCCCCGCTCACCATCCTGGACCGCTTCACCGTGCCCGCGCAAGCGAATAGCCGCACCATCATCAATACCCGCTGGAATTTTGACCGTAATCTCGCGGTTCTTACGCGTCGTTCCCTTGCCGTGGCAAACTGAACATTTCTTTTCAGGGATTTTACCTCGACCATTACAGGTTGGGCAGGTGATAGCTTGTTGAATTTGCCCAAAGATAGAATTCATCACCCGCATCTGCTGGCCAGACCCCTTACAATCATCACATGTTTTCAAACTATACCCAGGCTCAACACCCTCGCCTTTACAGTGTTCACATTCATCATCCATCGTCAGGCTGATTTTTTTCTCAACACCAAAAATAGCTTCTTCAAACGTCAAAGCCACTGTCGTTTCTATGTCGCGACCGCGCCGTGGACCGCCTTGCCGCCCAGCGCCGCCACCAAAGAACTGACTAAAGATGTCGCCAAAGCCACCACCAAAATCAAAGTTGACACCTTCTGCACCAAAACCGCCAAAGCCTTCAAATGGATTGCCGCCAAAACCACTACCCGAAGCTCCGCCGACACCGGCATGACCAAATTGGTCATATCGCTGTCGCTTTTGCTTGTCTTTTAGAACTTCATAGGCTTCATTGACCTCTTTGAACTTCTCTTCATCACCGCCTTCTTTATCAGGATGATATTTCACTGCAGCTTTACGAAAAGCCTTTTTGATTTCATCTTCAGAAGCGGTTTTAGACACGCCTAACACTTCATAATAATCACGTTTGGTCATATATTCTATTGTACGGTTCGTTAGCACTCGTGTCAATAGAGTGCTAGTTAGATAGCCAATTTACATAATCTTTTGACTTTTTTTATATTCTGTGATATACAGAGAAGCATAGGCTTTGTAAAAACATAAATACAAGTCGAAGCGAGGACAATATGGTACAGACAACAGTAGCCGTAGAACGGCCGAATACCAACCTTAGCACAGCTCCATCGAGCTTTGAAGAGCTGGAGAAAAAGTTTTACTCGCCTGAAGAAGAAAAACAAATCGAAAGCCTGATGCCACTGGCCAAAAAGCTGGCCGAGGATCCGGAGTTGGCTGAACAGTTTGGTGTGTTCAAATGGCTAACTATAGGTGATTATGACCGTGAACAACGAAATGCCGGTAGACACCCTTGGCCAGAGCTAGAAATTAACGGTGAAAAACGTATATTTTCAGTGCCGATCATCGCTGGTGTTGTCCGTTGGGAAGACCGTGATGGAGAGCCTCAGTACAGTGCCCTTTCGGTTATGAAAGATAACTGGCGCGGCGACCCCGACGCCTGGCTGATAACAGAATTTGATTTTAAAACTGCAGAGACCAAACGGCTCGAAACACTCGGCACCACGGTTGATGCCGCCAATCAAGCCACCCTTGCCATCAAGCCGCGGAATTATCACAATATGCCACCGTTAAGCCGTCCATCAATTGACAAAACGCCAATGTATCAGCTGGAAAGAATTGCCGTTAAACTTGATCCGACCTACCATTCAGTGCACGCAGAATACCATGAGCCATATCAAGACCGGCGGGAAGTTATGGATATTGAACTGCTCTGGGAAGCAATGTCTCGTGAGATTGGCGAGCGAGTTGACGACCTATTCCCAGAGTCTGATGATATGGAAACCGCTCCATCAACGAGCGCTCCCAAAAAACTGGCTGCCTACACACTCCAGCAGGTTATGAAAAAATAATTCAGCAGAATTTCATCAAATTCGTGATTTGGCTGCGCATAGTGCCGCGTGCAATTCACGAGCATCGCTATACCGGCCCTCCCACGGTCCAGTAGCGATTGTCATTATTTCTTGTATATCTTTTTGCTGAGCAAGCGCAGGTTTGATACGGTATTCTGGGAAATCACTGCCTGATTCCCAAATCAAATCATGTGTTAGCTCATGAAATACCATACCGATGGCATACACATCAAATCGGTAATCAATGAACGAGCCTGACTTGGCAATCTCTGATGCATGTTCCCTGTTCCAGCTTGAATGCGGTCTAGTCTGTATATACGGAGATCTAACCTGGTTATAATCAAATAGCGTCAGTATTGGCCGGCCCTCAGTCTCATCGTAGAATATGTTCGTTGGTCGGATATCATGGTGCACCAATCCTCGTTCGTGGAGGTATCCGGCAGCTTCTGTCACCTGTACCATCATATCGAGCACTGTCCTGGCGCCAATCTCACCATCATTAATCTTTTGTTGTACAATATGTTTCTGCTTATCTAACGTGGCGCCCATGAGCGGGTATACTTCGTGGAGCGACTCTCCCTGCGCTGCCCGAATAGCCAGCGGTGCCAGGAGATGCTTTGGTTGCTCGTCCATCAATTGTTGCATCAGTTCGACCTGGGGGCCAGCTGCACATGCCAGTACATGTCTGCCTACCTTATGAACTCTCCCTTGCTCATCAACTGTAAAACGTGAAGAATATGTATCAAACTGGCTCATAATTACTTATATAGCAATTCACTGGCAGCGGCGCAAGCATAAGCCTGGTCCAGACAATACAAAACTACCCCTTGAGAGGGGTAGTTTATGTCACGAGTCGATGCCGAGATTATTTCTCGTCAACCACCTCGCCTTCGACCGGCTCGTCTTTGTCGGATTTTTTATCACCCGTAGACTCATCAGCCTTGTTGTCCTCAGCAGCTTGCTGGTACATTTTGGCACCAATTGGCATGATGGCGTCCTGCAGAGCCTTGATTGCCACTTCTAGCTCATCTTTGTCATCAGCGTCTTTATGCTTTTCCGCTTCCTTGACCGCTTCGTCAATCGCTTTCTTGTCGTCCTCAGAAATCTTATCCTTGAACTCATCTGGCATTTTCTTTGCCTGGTAGATGGCGTTTTCTAGCTGGTTTTTAGCGTCAACGGTTTCACGCTTTTTCTTGTCCTCATCAGCGTGGAGTTCGGCTTCTTTCTGGGCTTTTTCGATATCTTCCTTGCTCATGTTGCCAGAGTTTTGGATGGTAATTGATTGCTCTTTGCCGGTACCTTTGTCTTTAGCAGTAACATTAAGGATACCGTTGGCGTCGATATTAAACGTCACTTCAATCTGTGGCACACCGCGTGGTGCTGGCGCGATGCCATCGAGCTCAAAATGCCCCAGGCTCTTGTTATCTTTAGCAAATTCGCGCTCACCCTGCAAGACATGGATTTCTACTTTTGGCTGGTTGTCAGCGGCCGTCGAGAATACTTCACTCTTGCTGGTCGGCACAGTGGTATTGCGCTCGATCAGCTTGGTCGACACACCGCCCATCGTCTCAATACCAAGACTCAATGGCGTCACATCTAGCAGCAGCACGTCCTTAACATCACCAGCCAGCACACCACCCTGAATAGCCGCACCAACCGCCACCACCTCGTCTGGGTTAACGCCTTGCATTGGGTCTTTGCCGAACAGCTTCTTCACCCGCTCAACCACCGCTGGCATTCGGGTCATACCACCAACCATGACGATTTCATTGACGTCAGATTTTGACAATTTAGCGTCTTTGAGCGCTTTCTCGACTGGCACATCAAGGCGATCCAACAAATCTTTCACCAAATCTTCCAACTTGGCCCGTGTCAGACTCAGTTCAAAGTGCTTTGGTCCGTCAGCATCAGCGGTGATAAATGGAATGTTGACTTCGTATTCAGTGACCGTCGACAATTCCTTCTTGGCCTTTTCGGCTTCGTCCTTCAGACGCTGCATGGCCGCATTGTCTTTGCGTAAGTCGATGCCTTCTTTAGACTTGAAGTCATCCAGGAAGTAGTTAACGATGACGTTATCGAAGTCCTCACCACCGAGGTGGGTGTCACCATTGGTCGCTTTCACCTCAAACACGCCGTCGCCGAGTTCCAAGATGGAAACGTCAAAGGTACCACCACCGAGGTCGAACACCACGATGGTTTCGTCATTTTTACCTTTTTCCAGGCCGTAGGCCAAAGCTGCCGCCGTTGGTTCATTGATGATGCGTTTAACTTCCAGTCCAGCAATTTTACCAGCGTCTTTGGTAGCTTGGCGCTGCGAATCGTCAAAGTAGGCTGGCACGGTGATAACCGCTTCGGTAACTTTTTCACCCAAGAATGCCTCAGCATCAGCCTTGATTTTACTAAGGATCATGGCTGAAACTTCTTCTGGTGTGTATTCTTTATCGCCCATTTCCACGGCCACGCCGGTGCCTTTTTTAACAATCTGGTATGGCATGATATCGAGATCTTTTTGGACTTCCTTGTCAGTAAACTTACGACCGATCAAACGCTTGACACCGTAAATAGTGTTCTTTGGATTGGTCACCCGCTGACGCTGCGCCACTTGTCCAACCAAGCGCTCACCTTTTTTGTTAATTGCCACCACGCTTGGCGTGGTACGGTTACCTTCAGCATTCGCGATAACTTCTGGCTTACCTGCCAGCATGTATGCAAAAGCACTGTTGGTTGTACCGAGGTCAATTCCGATAATTTTACCCATATGATTCCCCTTTC
>CAUROB010000020.1:0-15899 GCA_963526655.1 uncultured Candidatus Saccharibacteria bacterium | reverse complement strand
AAAGGCGATGCACACAGCGGGCCGTACGTGAGTATTTCGGCAGCTAAAGGCACGGTCGATACCACCGAGACCGAGGCTGAAAGCGAGACAACAGAGCCAGAGACACCAGCAGTAGAATCTGCCGACGAGATTGTCGAGCCAGAAGTTGAAAATACCAATGATGAAGCTGAGGCTGAGACGGTCGATACCACCGAGACCGAGGCTGAAAGCGAGACAACAGAGCCAGAGACACCAGCAGTAGAATCTGCCGACGAGATTGTCGAGCCAGAAGTTGAAAATACCAATGATGAAGCTGAGGCTGAGACGGTCGATACCACCGAGACCGAGGCTGAAAGTGCTGATGAAAAATAACTATGGCACTAGGTTTTCCTAATAGCAACGGTGGCCGCACCACTGATAGCGCGCTATTCCACGCGCTCGGCAATGCTTTTGTCGGCTCGTGGATTAGCGGCTTTAGAGTGCGTCAAGCCAGTCCTGTCGGTATGAATGTGCTGATCGGCGGCGAGAATGGTATACCTGACGACTTACTGGTGCGTGACGCTATGTCGGCAACGTTTCCAGTGAGCAACTTGAGTACGCAGCCAGTTCAAGCTAGTGTTACCACGGCAAATAGTGCCAACCCACGAATTGACGCGGTGGTGATCTATATTGACACAAACGTGGCTGCGTCGCAAGCCGTCGCTAACAACGAGAATCGCACAAAGGCCGTTGTCGTTCCAGGCACGCCAGCAACCAACCCAAGTGCACCTACACCATCTCAGATCAAGGCGAAGATTGGTGCATCTAATCCATATGAAGTCATCGCTGAGATACGCGTAAACGCTGGCACGACGACAATTCTCGACTCTGTCATCACTGATAGGCGCAATCCAGCCACATTGGCTGACGGACGGATTAACAGGGCTGAAATGTTCAAAAACGGCGTGATTAGCTCTGACGCACTTGGCAATGATATAGTCCTACCACGACATATCAACTCACCGTCTCTGTTAGCATTTAGTGCTGACGGTGCCAATCAGAGCGTTACGGGCAATATCTTGGTGCAGGCTGGCTGGGTGCAATTCTGGGGCAACAACACAAAAAGACAGCCGATCCCCATCGTATTTCCAAAACAATTCAAACAAGTCTTCTCAATGTCGCCGACCTTGATTGGCTATAAGACAGGCAGTAAAGCTACTAGTATCAGCGAATTTAGCCAGGTGATCGGCAGTGGTTTGAATATTGAGTCTGGCGTTGTTACGAACACTGGCACAACACTCAACGCTTCAACAACCGGCATATTTGGTGGGGCTTGGCATGGGATTTCATGGGTGGCAATTGGAATTGTTTAGACTTTTTTCACATATTGAATAGTGACAAATGAGGTTCTGTATCCAGATTGGTCAGCGTAGGTTTGGATATTGATATTATTATTGTCAACATAAACTGTCACTGTATAAGCTTGCTGGTCGGCAGCGTGCGGCAGGTTAATTGTCGCACCAATACTGTCTTCTTTCGCAATACCACGGATATTGATAACTATATCTAGTTTTTCAATGCCATGCGGTTTCGTTGTTTTACCAGCAACTTTTAGTCCACCCATCGCAAATGTCTTCTGGTAAATTGTGCGGCCGTCAATCCACTCCATGCCGGTGTCGACTTCTGACGTGCTGCGGTCGCCGCGGGCTGCTGGCGACAAGTGTCGTGGTAGGACTATACTGCGTAAGATTGCCCGGGTTTTCCACAGGTATATCGTGAATACTCACAAAATAGTACATAAATTGCATGCAAAATGCTTGCATTATGCATGCATGTTTGCTATAATTAAGACAGTCAAGCGAGGCACATTAACAATCAGGAGCACACAATGATAGAACAAATCACAATCAAAGCTTTTATCGGAAGCGACAATAAGACTAAAAAACTTGAGGTCGACAAGATAATATCAATCGTAAATGCTAATCACGAAGCCTTCACTC
Organism: uncultured Candidatus Saccharibacteria bacterium; assembly: GCA_963526655.1. Lineage (GTDB taxonomy): Bacteria > Patescibacteriota > Saccharimonadia > Saccharimonadales > Saccharimonadaceae > Nanosynbacter. The sequence goes on along the minus strand of CAUROB010000020.1, from coordinate 13,941 downwards.
TCGACTATCCAGTCATCGGATACTGGAGAGGTGAGGCAGAGGAAACGGCAGTACTCTATTTATCAGACGAACGCCAAAAGGTGATGAACACGCTCAGCGAATTAAAGGATGTGTTAGACCAAGAAGCAATCGCCTACCAGATAGAGAATGATTTACAACTAATATAAAACTAAAGCCTCGCTTGGCTCTAGGGTGCTCTAAACAGAAAGGGGGCAGAAATGCCAAAGGTAAATCGTATCACCAAGCAAAATGGTACTATCACTAAAACACAGGTGGATGCACCGACGCCAATCTACAACGTGCGGATCAAGCAAGAGGTGTATGAGCGGCTGGTTCTGCTAGCGGCAGAGAACGGCCGCAGTGTAACTGGCGAAATCAATCACCGGCTTGAGCAGTCGCTCGAAAAGTAGTATCATAGCTGGGCAGTTGTTGTGATTTGCAGCTGTCATTGTGGGGCACTCCGTTTTCGGGGTGCCTTTTCTGTTGACAAAGCAAAATCAGTTTGCTAGAATGACTAGTGAACGTACAGGATTTTCAGCCCGCCCAGATGTAGATCAGGGTGGGCTGTCTGTATCTAGCCTCAAAAAATTGTTATCAATTTTAGAGGCTATTTTTGTTTGTCAAGAGCAAAATGCCATTTTGAGGGTAAAATGGGGAACATAACCATAGACGAGCGACGAGTTCAGAAAATGCAGCAGAGGCTAGGTAAGGCGACAAAGCTAATCACCGACGACAGGTATTTGCCGATGTTCCGAAATCGGCAGATCAATTATGTGAGAGAGTTCGATTATTCGATTAAATTGGCAAAACGAAAGCGTAATCCACGCAAGTACTTCGCGTTTATTTGGTCGAGTGCGAATCTGGCGAAGACGGTGGATTGGCTACGCAAACTGATCGCACAGGCGAAAGCTAAGGCAGCTGAGGAGCGCCACAAGCAGAAAATGCAAGAGCAGGCAGCATTGCCACTAAATATCGCTGGATTAGAGAAACTAGCGCAGATGAAGCGCAGCTACAACCTGATAACGTAGCAATCACTGCTGACATTTCAACGTCGCTCGCGTAGCGGCTTGTTTGCGTTTGCTCATGTGCAAATATTATGCAATAATCCTAGGTATATGCGAGTGTTTGGGAGTTTTGCGTAATGAAAGCGGCCGTCTGGCCGTATTTTTTATTCAAGATCGTTCCAATTCGCCCTCCGCCGCCTCACTTTGATAACATTTTGATCAAAAATATTAACGTGAGGGTTCTATATACAATTGAGCTTTTAAGGTTCGTTATAAGCAATTCTATATAGAACTGGTTTTTTAAGTGGAGTTAAAATCATGACAAAAAATACAATTATGCCAATCGAGCGAGCTTTTGACGAATATCTAGAGTACTGCGAGTTTACGCGCCGAATGAGCCGCCAGACATTGAGTGCTAAACGCTGGGTAATGCGAGATTTCAGAGCTAGCGTGCCAGCCAGCAGCCTGAGCGAGATCACGACGCAGCAGGTCAATGATTGGATAGCCGCTCAAGCACGGCGTGGCTTGAACAGTCGCACTATCAATACGCGAATTTGCCATGTGGTGGCAATGTTCAGATATTTCAGAGACATGGGCGTGGAGATGCCTGAGCTAAAAATCCGCCATATCGTTAAGCAAAAGGAGACCGAGCCGATCCGCCGCGTTTTCTACACGAGAGAGCAAATCGAGCAGGTGCTGGGATATTGCAATCAGATTCAGTGGTTATTAGTTAAATTGTCGTTTGATTGCGGCTTACGTATCACTGAGCTGCGGAACCTGCGGCTATTGAATATCACCGACAGAATGATTGTATTTACTGGCAAAGGCGGCAGGCGGCGGGAGGTACATATGAGTCGAGAAGCCCGCGAACGCTTGACACAGTGGATCGTTAGTAGGCGTATTGACGATTATTTATGGCAGAAGCCGAACGGAACATTGCTCAGTATAGAGGAGTTACGGCATTTAATGCGGCAGCCGTTTTATCTGGCTGGATTTCGTAATTTTCACCCGCACGCACTGCGGCACTCATTTGCTACAGATATTCAGCGGAACGGTGCGACGCTCATGGAATCGCAGGAGATGCTCGGCCATTCAAACGCGGTGATTACGCAGCGATATTTGCACGGACTGGATGGCCAGATGGCGGCATGCTTTGAAAGATTGAAATTTAGCGCAACATCATAATAACAGAGGTAATGGTGCGGACTTTTCCACAGTTTCCGTGCCATTTTTGCCCATTTTATAACGCAAGCGTATTGACAGAACGCTTGCGTTTTGCTATACTGAGGATAGTTCAGATGAGCGGCAACCACCGCCATCAACGGCCTTTAACATCACTGGAAAAACAAGATTCATGGTTGAGCGGTTTGCTCTATCATGTAATATTTTTCAGTGATTTATATATATATATCAATTATTCGCGTACTTGTCAACAAACATGTTTACAAACAGTCTATAATACCCTATAATTAACCTATGATTTCATTCACATTCCATCATCCGCATGTGTTGCCGAGGTAGAGCTCTGATTTTTTGATTGTCCGCGCCGAGTTCTGCCTCGGCGTTTTTGATTGATATATAGAAGAAATAATGACATAATGGAACTAACATGAGCAGTTTATCAACACAAAGTTACAAAGGTTCGCGAGACTATTTCCCAGAGGAAAAACGTCTGCAAAATTATATTTTTAACGTTTGGCGCAAAACCGTCGAAAGTTTTGGCTATGAAGAATACGGCGCTCCGTTGCTGGAGCCCATGGACATCTATCTGGCAAAGTCAGGTCAAGAATTGGCAGGTGAGCAAACCTACGCGTTTGAAGACCGTGGCGGTCGGCAGGTGACCATTCGTCCAGAGATGACGCCGTCAATTTCCCGCATGGTGGCAGCCAGACGACACGAATTTGCGGTGCCAGCACGTTTGTATTCGATCGCAAATTTCATGCGCTACGAACGCCCACAACGCGGGCGAGAGCGTGAGTTTTGGCAGCTAAACGCCGACCTGTTTGGTGTGGACGGTCCCATGGCTGATGCCGAAATCATCGAGATGAGTTATCGCTCAGTGCTGAACTTTGGCGCGCGCCCCGACATGTTTACAGTGCGAGTAAATAACCGCCAACTGGTCAATCAACTCCTTGGTCAATTTTTGGGGCTGGATGTCATCGGCGCAAATATGATGACAAAGCTGCTCGATAAGAAAAATAAGATTCCGCCGGAGACCTTCAAGCAGCAAGCCATTGAAATTTTTGGTGCTGAGGGCTCGCGTGAAGGGCTGCCGAAACTAGCTCAGATGATTAGCATGAAGAGTGTTGATGATTTGCCGCCTGAGCTGAGCGATAGCCCAAGTGTGCAACAGATACGCACCGTCATGAACCTGCTGCGACAGAAAGGTGTGACCAACGCCGTGTTTGACGTGACGCTGATGAGGGGCCTGGACTATTACACTGGCACGGTTTTTGAATTCTTTGACAATTCCCCAGAGAACAATCGCGCTATGTTTGGTGGTGGTCGGTATGACGGGCTAGTGGGGCTATTTGGTGTTGAGCCGATGGCGACGGTTGGTGTCGGTATGGGTGCAACGACCATGCAGGTGTTTTTGGAAGTCCACGGCTTGTTGCCAGAGCTGGCCACGCACACAGATGTGTATATCATCCCGATCAGCCCAGAGGTCATGAGCGGCGCCGATGCGCTTGCCAGGAGGTTACGCTCTGAAGGGGTGTTTGCTGAACTCGACATCACGGGTCGCAAGATCGACAAACAACTGAAAGCTGCTCTGAAAAAGCGAGTGCCGTTTGCGGTGTTTGTGGGTCCAGAAGAGTTAGAATCAGAAACCTACACCGTGAAAAACTTAGTTGAATCAACTGAACAAAAAGTCAATTTCACTCGCATGATCAGCGTGGTGACTGATCACCGATATGACGGCGACGAAGATGCGTTATTTGAGGCTTAGCCCTATATCTGTTATAATCAACAGATATGAAGACGACTGTAAAGAAACTATCAGATACTAAAGTAGAATTGACCATCTCACTGGGTAGCGAAGAGCTGTCAGCTGCTGAGCAAGTAGCGCTTACTAAAATGGCGGCTGATGTAAAGGTGCCAGGCTTCCGCAAAGGCAAAGTTCCCGTTAGTGTTGCCGCAAAGCACGTTAATCCAGCGGCGCTACAGGAGCAGACCTTGGACAATGCTCTGAGCAAGGCCGTAGCCGAGGCCTTCATGGCAGAAAAGATCCAAGCTCTGGACCGTCCAGCGGTTGATGTGAAGAAATTTGTGCCAGGTCAGGAATTGGAATTCACTGCAGAAGTAGAGATCATCCCACCGGTCAAATTGGGTAACTACAAAAAGCTGAAGGCTAAACGGCAAGCCGTCAAAGTTGAGGACAAAGAAGTAGAAGAAATCATCACTCGGATGCGTGAAAACTTTACTGAGAAAACAGAAGTTAAGCGCGCTGCCAAAGAAGGCGATGAAGCGGTCATCGACTTTACTGGCAAAAAAGATGATGTGCCATTTGATGGTGGTGCAGCGAAAGACTTTGCGCTGAAGTTAGGCTCTGGTCAATTTATCCCTGGCTTTGAAGAGGGTGTTGTTGGTCACAAGGCTGGCGAGACGTTTGATTTGAAATTGACGTTCCCGAAGGATTATCACGCCAAGGAACTGGCTGGTGCTGACGTTGTCTTTACAGTGACACTGCACAAAGTCAATGAATTGTCACTGCCTGAAGTGAACGACGAGTTTGCTGCCAAGTGTGGTCCATTCACCTCAGTAGATGAACTCAAAGCTGACATCAAGCGTGAGATTACCGCCCAGAAAGAGCGTGAAGCTGACGAAAAATTGAAAGATGATTTGGTAGGAGAGTTGGCGGAAGCTTCCAAGGTGGCGCTGCCTGAACTGCTGATTGACGATCAGATTCGGTCAATTGAGCAAGATTTGATGCAGAACTTGATGTATCGTGGATTGACACTGGACAGCTACTTGCAGACGCAAAAGTTTACGGACAAGGACGATTGGCGAGCCAAAGAAGCCCGTCCTGCGGCTGAAAAACGCGTCAAGGCTGGATTAGTTTTGGCGGAATTGTCCAAGGAGCTGGGCGTAGAAGTTTCTCACGAAGAACTATCCACACAAATTGAGGCTATGAAACAGCAGTACGGCAAAGATCCAAAAATAGCTGAACGCTTCAATGATCCAAATGTTCACCGCGATATCGCAAATCGTATGATTACGGACAAAACGGTCGAAAAACTGATAGAACTAAATAAATAGTCTCTGAGGATAGCTCAGGCGACACTCATACCGCTTCTGCTGGTATTGACAAAAATGCCTTTATGGTGTAAAATAGCACTTAGTTATGTGTGAACGTCACGAAGGTCATACCTCAACCATTTTCCAGTGCGGTTCAGAACCAGAACAGCAACCGTTACTAGAGCGAGTCATGATGTCTCGTCGTCGTTTTTTGGGACTTTCTGCGGCGGTTGGTGCCGGTGTTGGATTAGTGGGGAGTGCAGGATATCAGCTTGGAGCTCGATATGGAGGGGAGCCTTCTCGACCCAAGCCACAGGAGGCTGCTAGTTCATTGCCGCCATATGATATCACTCTTGGCTCGGTTATTTTGCAGCCCAAGGGCCACAGTAACCACAGAATTACTAGTGATATCGTAAAGGAGATTCAGCAGCAAACAGAATGGATAACTGGCACGACTGCTGGAGCTTATACATTTACGAAAACACCTCATTGGATAGATGAGACCCCTCCTGATCTTCCTAATGGGGTTTTTTCTGACGGATTGATAGAGAAAATTGCCCAATCATATCATGAAAGGTATAAAGAAATATTGGGCGATCGTGCTATTACTGCTGTGATGATCAACGGTGGCGATACAGAGGGAAAAAATTATGGCGGCCGGGCCTATCAGAAGCCTGATGACGCCGATGGGTCATATTTCCCGTGGTTTACTGTTAATTACAACCGTGCTCCTAGTAGTGTTGTCTCGCATGAAGCAGGTCATGAATTGGGTCCAGAGTTGGGCAAAGGACTGGGGCATCAATTGTTGATGCCAAACCAACTCCAAGGCGAGGACGGAGAGCTGCGTATAGCGTGCGCGTTTGATACCATACAAAACCTCCTGCAAGCTGGTTTTGATCTGGAAAAAGTACCGGGAGACCCTTCTCGAGTACAGCAGTATGCCTCGCCATTTAGTGTTATGGGGCGCCCAGATCTATTCGAAAAGAGTGCTCGCATTATTCCCAACGCTTCCAATCCTTCCAAAAATTCCAGACTGCTATTTTCGCCACCAGAGCTAAAACACCTTGATCCACGCCGTAAAGTTAATGACTTTGAAGGTCATTCAGAGACAGTACGGTATTCATTGTCTCAAGAATTTGATGAGCGACTGGGCGTAGTAATTCCATTGCCGCCTGATCATGTTTTGAAAAAGATTTTGCCAGATATAGAAAATATTTTCTTTGGACCAATTTGCGGGCCACTGTTCGACGAACAAGGAAACAAAATCGAGCATCCTATCCAGAAGATTGGTGTATTTGCCACCTGGAAAGACAACCGTGGTACGGCATTGCTTGAAACGAGCCCATTTAACCTAATTGATTATACTTCTCAAACGGAATCGGTGAATTATGCGGATTCGCAATTGGGTGTTTTGGTGACTTCGGGGTATGACCTTCGTGACGGTGTGTATATTGCCGTCCGAGACCTCAATAGCTCAGAATCGCAGGAGATTCTTCGGGTTGAACGTGAACGAGCAATCGAGCGCAACCAAATTATTATGAATAATTAGGACTTTATATATTTGCTAATCACCTCCGCAGCTTCCAAGAGCTAATGAGTATTTGGTATACTAGTTGTAGCTAAAGGGAGTAGGGAAATATGAGGCAGTATCTAGACGCGTTACAGCAGGTTCGCGACAGCGGCGTGAAAAAAGGTGACCGCACTGGCACCGGTACGACGGAAGTGTTTGGCATGCAGGCGCGGTATGATTTAGCGGATGGTTTTCCGGCTGTGACTACCAAGAAATTATATTTCAACAGCGTGGCGCACGAGCTGCTGTGGTTTCTCAAGGGTACGGGCAACATTGAATATCTGGCGCAAAACGGCGTACACATTTGGGACGAGTGGCCGTATAAGAACTATTTGGAGAAAACCGGCCAAAGCATTCCAGAAATCAATGGTGAGGAGTGGCGCGCTGGCATGAAAACATTTATCGGTAAAATCGCGACTGATCATGCGTTTGCCGAGGAGTGGGGTGATTTGGGGCCAGTTTACGGCGTGCAGTGGCGCAAATGGCCGGACGGAAAAGGTGGGACGATTGACCAAATCCAAAATGCCATCGATATGATACGGAGTAATCCGACGTCGCGGCGTAATATTGTCAGCGCCTGGAACGTGGCGGAAATTGATGATATCGCCCGAGCCGGTGGACTGCCGCCGTGTCACACTATGTTCCAATTCAATGTGCGGCCGGGCGGGGACGGCGAGAAAGATAAGTTGGATCTGGCGCTGATGCAGCGTTCGGCGGATATGTTCCTTGGCGTGCCGTTTAATATTGCCAGCTACGCGCTGCTGCTGTCGATGATTGCTCAGGTGACAGATAAGCAACCGGGTGAATTCATCCATACGCTAAATAGTGCGCATATTTATAATAATCACAGCGCGCAGGTCGACGAGCAACTGTCGCGCTGTCCACTACCGCTGCCGAAACTGTGGCTGAATCCAGACGTTAAGAATATTGATGACTTCACTATTGACGATATTCGCCTGGAGGATTACGAGCACCATCCACCGATCAAAGCGCCAATTGCGGTGTAAATTGCCGTCATCCTACAGTTTTTCGTCGGTAGGTCACGAAATCAAAAGCGTAGGCATTGTCGTCGTCTGCTGGGTGATGGGTGCGGCTCATTTCTTGCCAAATGGTCATGTCGAGCTCTGGGAAAAAGGTGTCAGTGTCTGAAAATGTAGCGTCAACCTCGGTGGCGTAAATAGTGTCAATCTCCGGCGCGTTCAAGGCATCGCTATAGACCTGTGCACCGCCGATGATAAAGGTTGGGTAGCGTGACAACGCCAAAGCACTTGACAGGTTTACCGCCGTAAGGACGCCTTTGACGCCCGTCGGTCGTGAGGAAATGACGATGTTTTCGCGCTCCGGTAGCGGACGACGACCGATTGATTCAAAAGTTTTTCGACCCATGATGATATCGCCGCCTCTGGTTAGCCGTTTAAAATGTGCCAAATCTGCTGGCAAGCTCCGTCCCCATGGTAAATCACCGCCTCGGCCGATGGCGCGGTTGGTATCATAGGCAACGATGATGGCTTTCTCCATATATTCAGTGTATCATGAGGCGCCGGCTATATGCTATAATATAGTTCATGAATAAAGTAAATAGCTACTTGGTACCAACTGTTATCGAAAAATCTTCTGACGGCGAACGAGCGTTTGATATTTATTCACGTCTCTTGAACGAGCGAATAATTTTTCTGGGCGAGGAAGTGAACGAACATACCGCCAATATCGTGGTGGCGCAGTTGCTACATTTGGCTCAGGTTGACCCAGAGGCTGACATCTCATTATATATCAATAGCCCTGGTGGCAGCGTCTACGACGGTTTGGCCATTTACGACACCATGAACTTCATCAAGCCTGACGTCGCGACCTACGGCATCGGCCTGCAAGCCAGTATGGGTGCATTCTTGCTGTCAAGCGGCGCCAAGGGTAAACGATTTTGCTTGCCGCACGCCAAAGTGATGATCCATCAGCCATCGTCAGGTACGCGCGGTAAGGTGACTGACATGGAGATTGACCTGAAAGAGACGCTGGAGATGAAGGAAATGCTGGCGAAAATCATGGCCAAAAATACCGGTCAAAAGCTCGCCAAAATCAAAGCCGACATGGAGCGCGACTACTGGATGAAGCCAGAAGAAGCCGTAGCCTATGGCCTGATCGACGCAGTGGTCAAGAAAGCGTAAAACTATATCTCGAGAATATCATCAAAGCGTGCGCCAGCGCCGTAAATGCCAGCTTGAGTGACGATATTACGCAGATTAGCGGGGTCTCGAGGCATCGTCGAACATTGCTGCCAGGCTTCTGACGCCTTGTCGTAAATATCGCAAATGCGTTTACTGAAATCCTTGTTAAGCATCAGCGTCGCATAATATCCCATTTTCATGGTTCTGACCTGACCGTCCAGATAGTTTTTATAACTTGGATCGATTTCGCTCAATGGGGCTGTGCCCTCGGCGGTTTGGACCGGTGGATCAATCAGTCGAGCTTTTAAGGCTGGCAGTCCAACGGCGATGCGCCCCATATCTAACGCCATACCTTGCTGTGCGGTACTATCTTTTTCTTTTTCTATTTCTACCTGAGGCGCTACTAGCATGAAATTGCGGGATTTTGGGCAATACGAGGTCAATGGGTCAGGGAATTCGGGAAAGTCACCTTTCATCTCGCCAAATAGACTGCGGAGATCTGCTTGACGTGCTCGCTTGTAGATTTGCCGCTGATGATAACCAATAGTCTCTAATATTCTCCTGAGGGCAGCGTCGCCACCGCTAAAAGCGAAGCGAAAGTCCGAATCGATGCCATACATGCGGTCACGAGGATGGACAGGGTGAGTTAGAGGGACCCCGTCACTAAAATGTCCACCACCAGTCAGTGCTTGCTTGGTAGCGGTTTGCAATAATTCAAGCTGTAGCCGATGCACTGGCTGTGCCCAGTGCTCTGTCGGCAAAATGCTGTAGCCGGCGGCAAAGCGACGAGCAAAGTCTTGATCTGTGATTTCTAACATCATGTGGTCATTGATGCGGAAGAGAGATTTGGGATCTTGGAGCTGATCTTCGTATTGCATAATTCCCATTGGCCAGCCTGACCAACGCAAAACTTCGCGCATACCGTAGTCAACCCGGTCGACGCACAAAGCCGGTGATGGGCACTCCACCCAGTCTTCTGTCTCAGGGAAAACGGTTTCTTCCAGGGTCAGGCTATAGTCGGCTAATGTTTCATCGATACCAAACGTCTCCAGTAGTGCTCTCAAATCTTGGTCGTGGAGGTTTTCTCCACCTTGGATACCTTGGAAAATCCAGTCTCCCAAGTGCGAGAAAGCTGTCTGTCCAACATCAGAAAACAGCGTTCGCAGCTCCAACACGGTTCGCTGTCGGTCGTCAAATCGATCATCACCTTCGGTCATTTTCCGCACAAAAGCCAAGCTTCCCCAAATGTGTTGCCACCGGGAAAAGAGAGTTGTGTTGGGTACCGTAGAGAACGATGGTGGCAATGTCAGTTGCTCGACTGCTTGCAGTCTGCGAAACAGTGGTGAACGTGCCAGTTCCATGAGTAGTGAATCGTACGGCTGTCGGTCACCAATTGAACAGTCTCCCCATACTGCGTCATGAATCACCATCGAGTTGTCCTCCAACTCATAGGATGGCATGTGTAGTGAACCCATGATGGTCTCGCCTGGATCACTCGGATACCCCGGCATGATGTATTCTCTGAGGTACAGTTTGTCTGACATACTCTTAGTATAAGATGTTTATAAGCGTCGCCCAAGCATGAGCGATACGTTAGAAAAGGAGCGGTCTATTCTTCTTCGGTTGCTGCACGGTCTGGGCTGAACACCATGACGCCTTTGCCGGTTTTTGGGTCGTAACCAAAGACGGCAGCTCGCCCCAGTTTTCTCGGCTCTGCGTCCGGGTCTAGGTCTGCTGATATTTCTGCCGCATTGCCGATGATGTGGGACCGGCCAGGGTTGCTCTCCTGAGATAAACATTCGTCAATGGTAATAGCGACTATTCTGTGTGGAGGTACGGGAATTTCATCAGGAGTGTTGGGTGTCTCAATCTCTCTAATAATTCCTTGAGGGTCAGCGACCACAAAGGAAGTCTCCCACTCGGAGGCTTCACCGGCACCAGTGGTTCTTGTGCTGAGGGCTAGCTCATTTGGCCCGCAGATAACTGGTACGCACGCTAGCTTGTCTTTACTATCCATGTACTTCTCCTCGTTTCTTAACGGTAATAATTACGTAGATACTTTTATATCATAACAAAAAAGTGTTGATATGTCAATGATGTGATGTTGCTAGAAGTTGTATTTGAGGGTGAAAGCCAGTGTATGATGCTCATGTCAGACGTGTTATACTTTTAACAGATACTGAGGAAAACGGAGGGAACATGGTATATCGGCGACGGTCGACAGAGCAACGCTATGTCAAATATCGGAAAATGATGAAACAGCAGGCCACACCTGGGTGTAATTTTTGCCAATTTAGTCCAGAGGATAAGCAGGTGCGAGTGGCGCACGAGCATTTTTTGGTGACAGACAATCTGTTTCCATATGAGATTTGGGACAGTCATGAAGTCGCCGATCACATCATGGTTGTTCCTCGGCGTCACGTTGAGGGCATCTATCAATTGAATAAAACAGAGCGAGCTGAGCTGATGGACGTGATTGCTGAGTACGAAGAACAGGGATATTCCGTTTATGCCCGCGCTCCGGAAAATAAACAAAAGTCTGTCGCCCATCAACACACCCATCTCATCAAAACGCATGGCAAACCAAAAAATATGTTATTCACTAGTGCTAAACCGTACATTTTATGGAGTAAATAAATCATGACTGTTTATAGCAATATCGAAATCCGCCAAGCCATCAATGACGACGTCATCGTCTGTCAGCCGTTCAATCCAGACCATGTAGCAGAAGCCAGCTTGGATTTTACACTGGGTCATTACTACTACAAGCAGGAGTTTGAGGGTGAATATCGCGTCTACAATCCATTTGACGCGGCCTATGTCGCCAAATATTTCAAGGGCCCACTCAAAGCCATGCCGCACGCCGAATGGTGCAAGGAACATGATGCAACGCCATTTCAAAACATCCCACCAGACCATCCGATCATCGTGCTGCGTCCTGGCGAGCGGATTTTGGCGCACACTCACGAGTTCGTGGGTATTCGCGCACAGGGCGGCGCGGCGCAGGTGTTGAGCCGCAGTTCGTGGGGGCGCAATGGCGTGGCGGTGTGTTTTGACGCTGGCTGGATCGATCCAGGGTATATCAATCGGATTACGCTGGAAATTTATAATCTCAACATGCACGAGAGCGTCGTGTTGCCGGTTGGCGAACGCATTGGTCAAATGATTTTTCATAAAACTGGACCAGTTGAGGGCGGCTATGGCTCTGGGGCTCGTAAGATGAGTGATAAATATCAGACAGGGAACGATTTGGAAGAAATCATCGCCAGCTGGCGGCCAGAGATGCTACTGCCAAAGACGTACCGCGACAGTCGCAAGACTCCAGTGCCAATCGAGGGCTTGAGCAAGGGACTATTGTGATGGAAAATTCGCCAAATGTCGCAGGCAAATATCTCGTCATTGAGGGCAATGACGGCACGGGTAAATCCACCCAGGTGGATATGTTGGCGGCCTGGCTGAGAGAGCGGGGACGGGAGGTTGTCGTCATTGAGGAACCGGGTAGTGATGATGAGACTAAAACCACGCCAGTCGCCAATGAATATCGGAGGGTCCTGAAAGACGGTCGGTTCAAATTGGACCCAGAGGTTAATCTACTGTTATTCAGTGCGGCGCGGCGTGAACTGTGGTTTCACAAAATTGAGCCAGCCTTGCAGCGCGGTGCGGTGGTATTGAGTTCCAGGAATTACGTGTCGACCTTGGTGTATCAGGGTCATGGCGAGGGCGTGGCAGAGGATATCATCATTAACATGACCAAACGTTTCACTCATGAGCGGTACATGAACCCTGACTTTGTGGTGATGTTATTTGCAGACGACCGCATCAGACAGCAGCGCATCGCTGAGCGTGGTACGCCAGAGGCGGTTGATAGCTTTGAATCGCGTGACGATGTGTTCCAGCAGAAGATTAATGATGGTTATCAAACTGTTGCTAAAACGCACAATATTCCACTGATTTTGGCCGAGCGTTCGCCGGCTGACGTACATCAGTATATTCTTCAAGAAATCTCCAAAAATAATATTGATTTTTGACCTGGTTTCGTGCATACTGGTACTTAGAGAAGTAGTGTATTCACGACAGGGAGAAACAAAGCGAACAGGCACATCGCCTTTGTTGCAGTCGTGAATTAGGGATCTTCCGGCCGTGATCACTAAATTAAACTAAAGCGAGGAGTTCATACCTGTGGCAAAACAACAGTCCACGGATGGCGGACGCGTGTTCTTCACCTCTGAAGACAGCTCGTTGCCGCTGCCAAACCTGATCGCTCATCAAGAAGATTCTTGGCGTTGGTTCGTCGAGGATGGTTTGAGCGAAATCTTTTCAGAAATTAACCCAATTGACGATTATACTGGTCAGAAATTGTCATTGCGATTTGGTGCGTATCGATTTGACGAACCAAAGACCACCGACCAGTTCGCCAAGGAAAACAATGTGACGTTTGAAGCGCCACTGCACGCAACCGTTGAATTGACCAACAAAGTTACGGGCGAAGTTAAAGAGCAGGAAATCTACCTTGGTGATTATCCATGGATGACCGAGCGCGGTACCTTTATCATCAATGGTACTGAGCGCGTGGTAGTCAGTCAGCTGATTCGCTCAGCCGGTGTATTCTTTACGGCTGACACCGTGGCTGGTCGTAATTACTACGGCGCCAAGATGATTCCAGGTCGTGGTGCATGGCTGGAGTTTGAGACTGCGCCAAATGGTACGATTTATGTCAAAATTGACCGTCGTCGCAAATTGCCAGTGACGACGTTGCTGCGGGCTTTGGGTCATCCAAAAACTTCAGAAATTCGTGAATTATTTGCTGACATTGACACTGGTGAGACTAGCTACATCCAAGAAACCTTGGATAAGGACACAACTCGTGGTGCCAATGAAGCGCTGATTGAAGTATATCGTCGTCTCCGGCCGGGTGATCTGGCGACGGTTGACAATGCGCGCCAGATGATTGAGCGAATGTTCTTTGATT
>CAUROB010000019.1:0-16083 GCA_963526655.1 uncultured Candidatus Saccharibacteria bacterium | reverse complement strand
ATCCAGCTGATAAAACTCGCCGTACAGTCGATCAGCTCGCGGATCTTCATCGCGAAAACACGCCGCCAACTGGTAATATCGCGGCACACCGCCAACCATCAGCAGCTGCTTGAACTGCTGCGGCGCTTGCGGTAGAGCGTAAAACTTACTTTCCTGCAACCGGCTGGGGATCAGAAAATCACGCGCGCCCTCGGGGCTGGAATTTGCCAAAATCGGCGTCTGAATCTCGATGAAGTCCCGAGTATCCATATACTGATGCATCCGTCGGTACATCTCAGCGCGTTTTTTCAGCATCTCCTGCATCTTCGGGCGGCGCAGATCGAGGTAGCGATACTTAAAACGTAAGTCCTCGCCCGCCTGATTTTCCTCGGCAAATGGTTGGATTGGCAAGGTTTCAGCACGATTGAGAATTTCCAGGTTTTCCACCACAATTTCCACATCACCGCTGGCGATATTTGGATTTTTCAAACCTTCGCCGCGCTCCGTCACCACACCACTAGCACGAATCACAAACTCATCGCGCAGGCTTTCCGCCAAACGAAACGCTTCCGCCTGCTCAGGATTAATCACCAGCTGCACCAACCCGGTATGGTCGCGCAGGTCAATAAAAATCAGCCCACCGTGATCACGCCGGGAATGTACCCAGCCCGCCACGGTAATCATTTCCCCAACTTTTGTTGGTGTATCAATTGCAAAAGTCCTCTGTTTCATATCTGTTTATTATACCACAGCGGCAACAGTTTTATGCTATAATCACCACATGGATAGCTATACGGTGGGCACTGTAGTCATCTTTTGTTCAATTACGTGGATCATCGCCAGCCCTTTTGTAGTGTTTTATTATCATAAACGATATATCACAGCCTACCGGGAGCTAGAGGAATTACGCCAGGAAGTATCGCCCGCAGTAGATATCCAGTCAACCCAAATGTCTGCTTCGGAAGGGGCACAATCAACGAACAAGCAGCCCATTACCGAGAACAGGTCTAATCCAGCCACACCACTCAGCGACCATGAACTGCTCACCAAAATTCGCTCCATGTCGCCGTATGATTTCGAAAAATACATCGCTCAATTATTTGAGCATTTTGGCTATTCGGCTGCAACCACCCCGTATAAACGCGACGGTGGCATCGACATTGTCTTATATAAAAACGGCGTCCAAAGTTATGTCCAATGTAAAAAGTATATTAAACAAATTGTCAAAGTATCCGAAGTGCGTGATTTTTATGGTGCAGTTGTTGATCATTTACACGGAGGTGACGCATTCTTTGTCACGACAAATATCTTCTCATCGGACGCGCGAAGATTTGTAAAATATTCTACCAATGGCAACAGAATACGGCTTATTGATAACACGGGACTACTTACCATCATTCGCGCCCTTGAAGATAAAGGTGTCGTAGTACCAATTCCTGACGTATCAGACATATCTCAAAAAATTAAACCATGCCCACGCTGTCGTGGCGGTCATCTGGTGATAAGACACAGCAAAAATAATCATTCACCATTCTACGGATGCTCGAATTATCCCGAATGTCGATACATGCAAAAGATAAATTCTTAGATAGTTTCGGTAGTTTTTGGGCTATTATTACCGCGTGGATTGCGCTCAGCTACTTTGCGCAGATCTTCATGGGTATCAAATTCATCATTAATTTTCTTTCCTAAAAGCGCTTCCAAAACATCTTCCAGGCTTAACAGTCCAACTGTTTCACGGTACTGGTTGATCACGATGAATAGATGGTGTCTGGTTTTGATGAAGGCAGCCAAAGCTTGCTGCAACGATTGGTCTTCTCGAATGTAAAACACAGCGTGCTCCATAGCATCAGTAACGTGGTGCGCTTTTTGCGACTTTTTGGCGTTACCAATGGTCACTAAATCTTGCACATACAGCATACCCACAACATGATCAATATCCCCATCAATCACCGGAAAACGGCTGTGCCCTGTTTGATACAGCCCATCCAGAACGATGGGACCTAGTACTTCATCTTTACCTATGCTATCAATCATAGTACGTGGAATCATGGCGTCAGCGACTTTCATGTCCTTGAACTTGAGGCTATTGGTGATAAGCTTTTTTTCGTCCTTGGACAATGCATCGCCAGCGTTCTTGACTATCTCGAGCAGCTCCTCACGGGATTCGACGTCCAATTCACTACTTTGCGATGGCACAACAGAACGAATCGCCCAAAATACAACTGAATACTTTTCAATGCAGCGGATGATTGCTCCTTCATATCGTTCATAGATGCGCTGTGAAATTTTCTGCAGTGGCGACAAGCGAGCCAGCGCGCCTGAATATAGCGCAATGACGAGCGACACCAAAAAACCAACTAGCCAGTGAAATAATTCCACGCCAATAACACTGAGCGTCACCAATAGCAATGCCGCAATCACCCGCTGCAACGAAAATAAATCAGCCAAGTACGTGCGGCGTTTCAGCAACAACTTGGCTTCTTCGTCGCCTTGATGCGCCCGGCGCTTCAACTCAAATTGACTGTGCGACGACAGTTGTGGATGTACCCCCAACACCAATATCAAAACGACAATAATCAATCCATATATAACACTTAACAGTAATACACTCATGGTTTTATTTTACCTGATTTTATGCTATTATTGCTAGAGTTAATTTGGAGGACAAGAATGAACGGAAAAACCTGGGGCGTATTTATCGCAATCGTGGTGACGATACTTGGTGGCATGGTATATTTATCAGTAACACACCGCTTAGATATTAGCGATATCACCAAAGATCAACTTACAAAAATCATCCCTGCTGAAAAGCGTAATGGCGACATTCAGGAGCACACATTTGGGGCTGACAAGCCGAAAGTTACGATCATTGAATACGGTGATTATCAATGCCCGGGTTGTCGCACTGTTGCACCACGCATTAAATCAGCTGTCGAAAAGCACAAAGATAATGTGCAATTGATCTTCCGCAACTTCCCACTGTCTGGTCACACTCACGCTCGCCTAGCAGCGTCAGTGGCTGAGGCGGCAGGCTTGCAAGGTAAATACTGGGAAATGCACGATTTGCTGTACGAAAACCAAGACGCGTGGAGCAACGCCCAAAATCACAAACGCAACGATATCTTCATGGACTACGCCAAGCAGCTCAAGCTCGATGAATCACGCTTTGCCAATGACCTAACAAGCGACCGCGTATTGCAAAAAATTAGTTTCGACACTGCCGTTAGCCGTGCACACGAAATTACTGCCACACCAACCATATTCATCAATGGCAAAAAGGTAGAAGACCTCAACAGTATTGATGCTGAGGTAGAAAACGCGCTCAAGGCAGCAGGTGTTTCTACTGAGGAAAAGAAGGCTGAGTAGATTACCGTAAATCAATCTAAAACCGCCCGGGTTTAGCGCTCGGGCGGTTTTAGATATGTTATTGTGCTATGTATGTTTGCCATTCGGCAGGCACTACATCCACTGCGATCTTTTTGCGTCGTGATGACACAAAATTGATTGCTATCGGCATGTATTTGTACTCCTTCGTACTAAATGCAGCCTCACGCGCTTCGACCTTTATTACAAACCGCAACTCAATGCTTCGGCGCGAGACACGTCAACCATAGTACCAAAGGAAATATAGCACGTCAAGTGCTTACTCCCTACTTTATTACTTTTAATTTTAGAATAAGCGGAATCGCTTGGCAAGTAGTAGTGTTAGTAAAATTAACAACAGTGTAATACCCATGATGGCAGCGTACGCCCACCACTCGCCCTGAAATGGCAATCCGATATTCATGCCATACATACCGTAAAACACATTTGGTACCGCTAGTAGAATAGTGATAGTCGTCAGCACCTTCATGCGCTGGTTCAGAGTATTGTTAGCAATAGTTGAATAAGCGTTTTGGATACTGTCAATCGTTTGGGCACTCGAACCAATAGCCACTAATAATTGGCGGGCATGCAATATAATATCCCCAAAAGCTTCAATATCACGCAGATTAAACAACTGCCGACGATTTGCCTCCAGCTGCCCAACAACCGTCACCAAGCCCTCCAAACCACTTCGATATTCATTGAGGCTATCTTCAATAGCGACGAACTCAACAAAGTCCTCGTTTTGGACATCAAAATGCGTGAGCCGCTTGCGAGCAGTGGTAATTTTGGTCGATAGCGCATGTAGTCGCTGTTCGTATTCGGTGATGATAGAGGCGATGACAGCTGACACTACCGCAGAGGGCTGACGCGTGTCAGTAGTCATAAAAGCATCGGTGTCTAACGGCGAAAAAGAAGTATGCGGACTGGCAGTTACCAGTCGATCACGTGACACTGCGATAAGTATCGGGGCAGTTTTGGCGACATCAGCCGGACCAACTGGCAAACGCAAGAAAATGTATTCTACACCATTGCTAAACTCTGCTCGTGACAACTCACGGACATCACAAACATCGCGCAAGATATTTGCGTTCAGCAGGAGTTTATCTGACAAGTCAACCACATCCAGCAACTTACCAGATATATGCACCCACGCGTGAGAGCGAGGACGACTGACTTTTTCTAAACGCTCACCTGCCGCTGATCGTTCAAAGTATTCCACCACCATATACTTTGATTATACGAAAAAAGGCTATGTTTTGCTACTAGTAGTAGTTATTCCCAGCGGAATAGTTTAATAGCCAAGGTGTAGACGATGACAATACACAGCAGAACTCCACCAAACTGCGGCAGAACTTCTGTCAGGCTTGCATGTTCTGTTGATATCAATCGAAGGCCATCGACGACGGGAGTCATCGGGATACATTGACTAATAGATCTGAGCCACTCTGGGAACAAAAATGATGGAAAGAAGGCGCCAGATAAGAACATCATTGGGAAAGAGATGAGATTTGAGAGTGGCGCTGACTGATTTTCGTTTTTAGCCCACGCACCAACGATCAATCCAAGTCCAACCATCATCACGGCAGCCAATGTCAAGAATGGCACAAACAACAACCAGTCGCCACGCATCGTAAATTTAAACAGTAGCATACTGACAACCAGCATCAAGACAGCACTTGCCAAAGACACCAAGGTGTAGACGATAGCCGTAGAAATAATGAGCTGACCAGAAGTAAACGGTGCGGCCCGCAAGCGACGATAGTTACCTTTTTGCTTTTCGGTTGGCATTTGGTTTGCCAGACCAAAAATACCCATACTCATCAAGCTAAACGCTAATAGCCCGGTGAAGGTGTAATCAAACGTCTTCAGAGCTTCATCGCCAACCGCCTGTGAAGCTACCTTAAATGGTGGTTCTGGCTGACCCATGGCTTTGTTGATACTACCAACAATCTGGCCCATCACAGCAGTCAGCGCACTAGCAGCCTGATCTTGCCCTTTAGCGTGTAGCACGTTCAGCGTACCAGACGGGCGAGCTTTTGCGCCTTCACCCTTAACCTCACCAAACTCTTTTGGTAGCTCAATGATACCGTCAATTTCCGAGCGCTTCATCTTTTCCTTAGCTTCATCGATGTCTTTCACGTCCTGAACTTGCAGTAATTTTGACTTGTCATTTTTTGCATCATCGACAAATTGCTTGGCGAACTCAGTGTTGGAGTGGTTAATGATGGCAACCTTGAAATTGGTCGTCTGATTATTAAAAATCGAACCAAACACAAACAAGAAAATCAGCGGGAACAAAAAAGTAAAGAACAATGCCATTTTGTCGCGCAGCAAACGCTTAAGACCAGCTACGACCTGACCAATGATACCTATCCAATATTTTTTCATACTACTAATCCCGTATCGCCTTTCCTGTAAGATCGATGAAAACGTCTTCCAAATTTGCTTGTTCAACCACCTGCTTTTTCTTAAAGCCGCGCTTGAGTAACTGTTGAATCAAGTTATGTGGCGAATCGGTGGTGATAATCTGACCATTGTCCATGATCGCCAATCGGTCGCACAGCAGCTCAGCCTCATCCATGTAGTGTGTTGTCAGCACGATAGTAACGCCCTCTTCGCGTATTTGCTTGATCAGCTCCCACAGGTTGCGGCGCGCTTGTGGATCTAAACCAGTGGTTGGCTCATCCAGGAACAAGACCTTTGGACTATTGACCAAGGTTGACGCGATGGCAAAACGCTGTTTTTGTCCACCGGATAGCTGCTCGACATAATTCTTAGCTTTCTCTGTTAATTGAACCTTGGCTAGTAGCGCAGCTACGTCAACTTTACCGCCATACAAACTGGCAAACATTTTCAATTGCTCAGTTAATGTCAAGTGGTCATAAAAGTTGGTCGACTGCAGCTGAATACCAATGATGTCTTTGATCTTTTTGGGATGTTTAGCTACGTCGATACCATCAATGACAGCCGTACCGTCATCGATAGTACGCAATGCTTCCAACATTTCTAGCGTTGTTGTCTTACCAGCGCCATTAGGACCCAAAATACCGAAGATTTCGCCCTTTTTGACACTGAAATCTATGCCTTTTACCACTGTTTGATCGCCGTAGCGTTTGGTCAAACCGTGGACGTCAATAATGTTACTCATACTTCCAGTATAGCATTAGTCAAGAAATAGGGTTATTTGGTTCTGTGTACCGCTAGCGGCGGCGCAAGAAATAATAGCCGATCAACAATGCCGCCACAGCGCTGACGCCGGTGATTTTCCAAAACATTGCCGGGTCATCCCCACCAGGAACTGGCACATTCATACCAAACAATCCAGCGATCATGGTCGGTATGGTGAGCGCCAATGTGATGACGGTCAGCAACCGAATGGTTTCGTTCAGGCGCGTATCCATCACTGCCCGATAGCTATCGCGCACGTTGGTGATGGTACGCAGCAATGATTTACAGCGACTAATCACCTGCTCCAGATCAATGGAAATATCTTCCACGTCTTCCTTGGCATCCGACCGAAGCATCAACGCTTTATGCGCAATCATCCGTTCCACTGACAAGTTCATCGGCACCAAGGCGTCCATATAATCATTCAGTTTGCGCTCATATTCAGCTAACGTGGCAATATCGCGCGCCCGCAAGGTGCGAATGTCGCCAGTAGCCGCCCGCATTTGGCGGTTGATGGCAGCCACCCGGCGCTGATATTGTGTTGCTAGTGCGTCAATCATGTCAACCAGCAGGGCAATTCGACTTGACGTGGATACCACATGTTTATCAATGAACGGCTGCCACAATCTACCTAGGCTGTCTCGCGAAATGGTGATGATATAATCCGCATGAATCACAAACAAAATTGGTGTAGTAAAGTCATTAAAATCATCGTCAGTATCTGGCAAGCGGGCAATCAAATACGTCCGCTCGTTGTCCGCGTCCAAGCGAGGAACCTCGTGAGGGTCCAGTGCGTCAGTGATGATATCAGCATCAATCCCCAGTGACAACAACTGGGAAATCTCCTCTTCATTTGGCCGCTCACAACGAATCCAAGAACCTTTGACTAAGTTCTCTCTGATGGTAAGCTTGCCAGAATCATCAGATTTAAGATACTGCAACATACCTGTTATTTATATCATGAAAATTAGATAAAAGCAATGCTTTGGCTATGAAACAATCCGTGTGCCCGCTGTCCCGTCGATAGCCTCAGTGGTCTTTTCCAATGAGGTAATGACTGCGGTACGACCCTCGCCACCTGACACAAATTGCAAGGCTGCTTGCGCCTTTGGCAGCATGGATCCAGCTGCAAACTGACCATCGTCAATGTGTTTTTGCATCTCTTCTGCAGAGATTTGCCCCAAAGCTTCTTCATTTGGCTGGTTGAAATTGACCTTGGCTGCATCAACCGAAGTCAAAATCAGCAGAGTGTCTGCGTGCAGCAAATCAGCCAAGGTTGCCGCTCCAAAGTCTTTATCGATGACTGCTTCAACACCCTTGAGCGTGCCGTCTTCCTGACGCAATACGGGGATGCCGCCACCACCAGTTGACACCACCAGAACACCCGCTTCAACCAAGGCTTTGATGATCGGTGCTTCAACAATTTCCACTGGTTTTGGTGATGGCACCACACGGCGCCAACCACGACCAGCATCTTCCTTAACAACATAGCCACGCTCAGCCTGCACTACTTTGGCTTCTTCTTCTGAATAGAACGGACCGATTGGTTTGGTTGGGTTTTGGAACGCTGCATCATCCCCAGAGACAATGGTCTGCGTCACCAAGCTAACGGCATGTTTATCAGTCATCTGATGAGCCCTGAAGCTATCTTGAAAGGCTTGCTGCAACCAAAAGCCGATCAGACCTTGACTCATCGCCCCACAATCATCCAGCGGTAAGCTCGGTACATCATCGGTATTAACAGCCTCTTCATGCAAGACAATGTTTCCCACCTGGGGACCGTTGCCATGAACGATAGCTATTCTATGTCCTGCTTGAACAAGTGGTAATAACTGCCGTATCGTCTCAGCCGCTACTCGACGCTGTGCTTCTGAAGAGGCTTCGCCCTGCTTCTGCAGGGCGTTACCTCCAAGAGCAACGACAATAGTTCGCTGCTTATCCATAGACTATCCTAATACTCCAAAGGCAGCGATGACCGCAACGCTGATGATTGCGAAAACTGCCATGATTGGTGCTGAACGTCGCAGCCATGCGCGGTATGAAACGCCAGCCAGTGCCAAACCACCCATCAAGGAAGCGATGGTTGGTGCCATCATGTTAAGCAAACCTGATGCTGTAGCAAAGGCTGCCACCATGACTTCTTTGCTTGAGCCAACCAGATCAGCAATCGGCGCAATAACTGGCATAGTTGCTGCTGCCAAACCTGATGATGACGGCACGATGAAGGACATTGGCAAGTAGAACAGATACGCCAGCACACCAACAACGCCACCGCCAGCATCTTTCAACAACGCTTCGCCCCAGCTAATGATAGTATCTTGAATCTCACCATTGGTCATCACGACAGAGACGCCGGTTGCCACTGCGATAATCAAAGCAACTGGTAAGATATCTTTCACGCCGTCAATGAAGGTGTCAACTGGGAAAATACCTTCTTTCTTAAACTCTTTATAGTAAATTGCGGTAATAACAATTGTTGAGATTAAGAATAATGCGGTAATTTCATTAAAGTACCAGTCACCAAAGGCCGCACTGTGCACTACGCCAAATACTGCACCGATAATTGGCAGCTCTGAAACCCATTTAAACAGGTCGGAGAATAATGTAATTTCCCAACTTCCCCAAGGAATCAGCGAAAGGACCATCAAGACAAACGTAATAGCGAAGACGCCCATGACGACTTTTCGTGGACCAGTAAATTTTGGTACGTTCGTCATATCCAAGGCTGCTGTGACTGGCTTATAACGAACATCTTCCTTATACTTGCCTGCTTTTACCTTTGCTGCGTAACGCATAGTAAAGATGATTGCCGCGATCAAACATAACACCAAAATGATAGACATTATTGGGATAACATTGCCCAATTTAACATCAGCAGTCTTTGCGGCAACACCGGTGGAGAATGGGTTAATAGTCGAACCAAGCACACCAGCACCAGCACCCAGTACAATCACCATCACACCAGTCATTGCGTTATAGCCGGCAGCGATCATCATCGGAATAACTAGCGCATAAAACGCCACAGTTTCTTCCTGCATACCGTAAGTTGTACCACCGATAGCAAACAACGTCATTAAGATTGGAATGAGCCATTTTTCTTTGCCCTTCATCTTACGAAGTAGCGCACCGAGTGAAGCATCCAGGGCGCCAGTCTTCATGGTAACGCCCAAGAATCCACCAAGTACCATAACGAAGACTATAACGTCTAGCTTATCGGACATACCTTTAATGGGTGCCGTGAAGACGTCCCATAAGCCTTGCCGGTCATGCTTGTCAACTTTCTCTTCTTTACCGTCCTTTTCTTCAGTGACGGTGCGGTCTTTTTCAACCACATGATACGATCCCGCAACACGGTTACCATCGTCATCAGTCTTATAGACGCCCGACGGAATAATCCATGTCAATGCTGCCATGATCGCAATCACGACAAACAAAATCGTAAACGCCGATGGTGATCGAAGCTTCTGCTTTGTTTTTTTAATTTTTTCTACCATTGCCTCGGAGCCTCCTTCACTCCCTTATTACGACAACTACTACAATGTCAAAGCCATGACAGCTTTAATTGTATGCATACGATTTTCCGCTTGATCGAACACAATCGAATGCGGCGAGCGGAACACCTCATCCGTTACCTCCATAGAATCTAGACCAAAATCTTCCTGAACTTTCTTGCCAGTGATAGTCAAAGCGTCGTGGAATGCCGGCAAACAGTGCATAAACTTAACCTCAGGATTGCCTGTCAGGTTGATCATGTCACGGTTAACCTGGAAGTTGCGCAATTGGTTGATGCGCTCAGCGAACTTGTCTTCCTCTCCCATCGACACCCAAACGTCCGTGTAAATCACATCAGCATCACGCAGAGCTTCCTCAAAATTATCAGTGATGGTGATACGAGCGTGACTTGAACGTGCCAAGTGGTGCGCCCGATCGACCAGAGACTGTTCTGGGTGCAGTTCACGTGGTGCCAAGATACGGAAATCAACGCCCATGATGGCTGAACCAATCATTAGCGAGTTTGCCATGTTATTGCGGCCATCACCAACGAACACCAGCTTGGTGCCTTTAAGTCTACCGACATGCTCCTCGATAGTCATGAAATCAGCCAGAATCTGTGTCGGGTGGAATTTGTCGGTCAGGCCGTTCCAGACCGGAACACCAGCATGACGAGCCAACTCCTCAACTGTCCCGTGATCAAACCCGCGAAATTCAATACCATCAAACATGCGGCCCAGCACCTTGGCGGTGTCTTCAACTGTTTCTTTTTTACCCAGCTGAATGTCATCTTTGCCGAGGTATTCTGGCGCGACACCCAGGTCATTAGCCGCCACCGTAAAGGCACAGCGCGTGCGAGTTGAGGTTTTCTCAAACAACAGTGCCACGTTTTTTCCTTCATGAATTCGGTGCGGTACACCAGCGTATTTCAATCGCTTGTATTCACGTGCTGTGTCCAAAAGTAGACGAATTTCTCCAGCAGTATAATCATTTAGCGTCAGGAATGATCGTCCTTTCAAGCTCAACGCCATTACACATCCTCCCTAACGATTGGCATGCTCATACAGCGTGGACCACCGCGACCGCGGCCAAGTTCTGATCCATTGATCTCAATCACTTCAACGCCAGCATCGCGTAATTTCTGGTTAGTGACATAGTTACGGTCATAGGTCACCACCACACCAGGCGCAATCGCCAAGGTGTTTGAACCGTCATTCCACTGTTCGCGAGCGGCAGCAATTCGGTCGCCACCACCACACTCAATCAACGTTACAGCTGGTAAGCCCAAGGCGACTCGCAAGACGTGCTCCAAGTCAGTTTCACGAGTGATGCGTGGGAATGGCTGACCTTCAACTTTTTCCAAAATAAAGCAGTTGATTTTACCGCCGTGATCGCGAATTTCTGGGTGAATGGTAAATTTGTCGTGGTCAATCATGGTGAACACCGTGTCGAGGTGCATGAACGCATGCGACTTTGGAATCTCCATGGCGATAACCTTTTTGAAGTCAGAACCAGCAAACAGTTTGGTAGCCATTTTTTCAATTGCTTCAGCAGAGGTACGCTCGCTGATACCAATCGCCATCACTTCTCGATTCAGCACCAACTCGTCACCACCTTCGATGGAATAATTTTCATGGCGGTCATACCATACTGGTACGTTTTTGCCAGCAAACCGTGGGTGATGGTCGATGATATAGCGCATGAACAGTGACTCGCGGCGGCGAGCTGGCCAGTGCATCTTGTTAATTGTCAGGCCTTGACCAATTGCCGCAGCCGGATCACGCGTAAAATACAAGTTTGGCATTGGGTCAAGATAAAATGGATAGTAATCTTTCTCGACCATGTCATGTAGCTGCTGATGGTGCTCTGGTGGCAAAGTGATTTCATCTTTACGAACACCAGCCATCAACTTGCGAACCATGGCGTGGGTTGGCAAGTCTAGCAAAAATTGACGCAACGTTTCGGTGACACGACGAGTGCCTTGCTTGGAGTTAGCAAGCATGTCGTCGACGAATTGCTCACGCAACGCATCAGTCGCCAAGGCTTCTGTCGCCAATTGGTCCAAGTACAATACTTCTATGCCACGCTCACGTAAAACTTGCGCAAAAGCGTCGTGTTCTTCTTGTGCTTTTTTAAGATATGGGATGTCGTCAAATAAAAGGTCGGTCAGATAATCCGGAGTCAAATTTTCCAACTCCTCACCTGGCCGATGCAAGACAACTACTTTTAATTTCCCGATTTCCGATGTAATATGTATTGGATCCATACCCCCGTCCCCTTTTTGTTTATGGTTATACTAATAATATAGCATATACCAAATAGAACACAAGCATCATTCAGAGGTTAACTCATCGCCGAATGATAGCCAATGACGACTCGACTATCACCCGAGTTGGATGACGCCTCAGCCATGCATCAACCGCTCGCGCCGCGCCTGGCAAAGCTTCATTGGCGTAATCATCAACAATGATGGTCGCCATTTCCTGAAATTTGTCGTCACATACGCGAAATGAATCGGCAATTGACTCATAAAAATCACCGTCAAAAAACGCAAAGATGATACTTTCCGGCACGTCGTCAGGAGAAAAATCAGCGAACCAACCCTTGTGGATGATCGGCAGCTTCAAGCCAGCCTTTTTGAAGTTTTGGATGAAGGTTTTGCGTGGCGCCAAGAGTTCGCCCGCTTTGAATTGCTCGCCGGCAGCGCTGTTGTCTGCTTGGGTTTTTTCTGGCAAGCCCATAAACGAATCGTAAACATGAAACTCACCGACAAAATCATAAGCGTCCAGTAATCGACGAATAAACAAACTCGTCGTGCCAACATAGCAACCAAATTCGACGATATTTCCCGTCGTGCCACCGCGTAGCACCTTTTCCAGCTCACAAAGCAGAACTCGCAATTCTTTAGTGTCGACTTGGTCGGAAATAATTGGGTATTTGGCGAGGAGCTGGTCGGTTTTATTCATATTATTTATTATAGTTAGTCTATGAATTATCGACAAATGATTGCCACTAGATTATTATGACTTTATAACCCTAAGTACAACTTTTCAATATGAACAAGCACAAAATCATCAAAACATTCTTGCCGAAACAATTAGACATAAAACACCTCGATCTCCTGCTACCTGCCTTACAAAAGTCAAACCTAATTGTTCATGGTGAAATTCACGGCATAAAAGAAAATGCCAATATCGTCTATACCTTGGTTAAAAAAACTTGCATACAACGATTGGCCATTGAAGCTAGCCCTACTGTGTTTGACTTCATCAATTCAGTAAAGATCAATTCTTATGATTTTTCCTTAGTTGATGAAGACCTTTTTGACTTAAGCGTTCTATCTCTTGAGATGATAAAAACGATAGCAATTCTTCTGCAGCAAAATCAACTTAAAGAGCTCGTTTTTATTGATACATTTTTTGACAATTTAGATGAGGATGCCATCATACCACCAAGCCCGCAAGAACGAGAAGAGCAGCTAGCTAAAAATATCCTCGGAATTGACGGCTCTCTACCAACATTATGTATTATGGGACAATGGCATACGCAGCCCAAAGTTGTTACAGATGGCGAAACACGGCATGAATCAGCGTTATATCGCTTGAGAAAAACAAAACCAAATGTACCGTTTATTCACAATATCTATCGACAAGGAGAACTATTTAATGATGGAAAAATAATTGAATTACCAGACAACCCAGCAGTGTCGTCTTGTTACGAGATTGTCCAGAAAACCGATATCGATTTTGACCTTCACGTACCCGAAGCGACAAAAATATCACTATGCTAAAATCATAGTATGAAAATCACGAGCCCTGCGTTCGCCGAAAACGCTAAGATACCAAAAGTCTACGCCAAAATCGGCGGCAACCAACGCCCGCCGCTTGCAATCAGCGACGTGCTAGCAGATGCCAAAAGCCTGGCAATCATCTGCCACGACCCTGACGCACCTGGGCATGATGGATTTTACCATTGGACGATTTGGAATCTGCCAGCAGAAACTACTGAAATCACTGGCGAGTCATTACCCGCGGGCGCTGTCGAGGGGGTTACCAGCTGGGGCCGTCCCGGCTGGGGTGGGCCGCAGCCGCCATTTGGCACACACCGCTATCAATTTTACGCGTACGCACTGGACACGACACTGGATCTACCAGACAGCACCAAGCCTAAAGAGCTCATCGCCGCTCTCACGCCGCACATCATCGACCAAGCGGTGCTGACTGGAAGGTTTGGTGTGTTGGATATTTTTTGGCGGGAATTGTGAATCAATTGCCTCAAGATTAATACTGTCTCACTCAAAATATATCTCTATAACATAGTCAATTTATCATCTATATCTTGTGTATACTCACCAGGAAAATAATTAAGCCACTTCTTTTGAGATTCCTTTGTAAACTTACCCCAGTGCGGCTTTATTAATTCCCACAGTCTATCACCAACAATAGTTGGACTGTATCGATGAGCATTATATACCTGATCATTTGAGGTTGCTGACTTAAACAACATTTTAACTTGGTTTTCTGATAGGTTACCCATTTTATAAAGCTCATCAATCAAAGCTCTTGCATTATCAAAACTACCAGCTGAACCTATCTGCTCAACAATGCCGTCTTTTACGGCCTCGTCAATAAGTTTGATATCAGGGAAATGCCCATCAAGAAAATCATTTAATGACTTGTATAAGTAAGCTGTACCAAGTTTCTTAGATGACCACTCTTTTTCTAGAAATGTACTTAATTTATTATCATCAAGTGCAGAACTAAAGTCACCATCTCTAGATATAATATGAATATTTGTAAAAAAATCATCTTTTACATCTACTGATTCTAGAAGTATTTCCCAGTTTATCGCATCACCTAATGATCCATTTTTTCCAGGAGGATTACCCACATCCATTCGCATCTTTGCTTTATTGAAAATATCTTCGGACATATCAATTGGTGATCTTAAAATGTTTTTGACTATAGTATCGACTTTCAGTTTTCCTTCAAAAGCTTCTTCTAGTACATCCTGTCTTATTTTGTCTATCTTTTCTGCTAATTTTCGCGACTCCTTGACAACTGTATTATAGTCAGTGTGTCCACAGAATGCTTTTGGAAACCTTGGTGAATCATATTTAAACGAGCCTATATACTCCTTAATTACCTTATCTCGATTTCTATAAAACTCGTCAACCTGCTGTTGAGTAACGTATAGTTTTATTTTGCGGGCTTTTATAATTAAATCCTCTAATTTTCCTAGTGTATCTAGATCGGCATTGCTAAATCGATAAAAATCCAGCAGTATATTAGTGTCGATAAACAGATTTATCGGATTTTTCGTACTCTCTTTTTTCATCAAATTATGCCTTATTCCCTCTGTTTTTTATTATACTGGTTATCACAAAAGTAAAAGCTAAAGATAAAAAATATCACTCAGCAAACTGACTATTATACAGCTCGGCATAAAAGCCGTTCTGCTGCAGCAGTTCGTCGTGCTTGCCTTGTTCGATGATGTTGCCGTCGCGGACGACCAAGATCAAATCAGCGTCGCGAATAGTGCTCAACCGATGGGCGATGACAAAGCTAGTTTTGCCCTGCATCAATTTGTCCATGGCTTTTTGGATGAGCACTTCGGTGCGGGTGTCGACCGAACTGGTGGCTTCGTCCAAAATCAGCATTGGCGTGCGCGCCAGCATCGCTCGGGCAATCGTCAGCAGCTGCTTTTCGCCCTGTGAAATATTCGTGGCTTCCTCGCCCAGCATCATGTCATAACCGCCCGGCAGCGACCGCACGAAGTGATCAACATGCGCCTCCTTGGCGGTGGCGACCATCTCTTCTTCACTGGCTGTTGGATTGCCATAGAGCAAATTTTGGCGAATCGTGCCATTAAACAACCAGGTGTCCTGCAGCACCATACCAAACATTTGCCGCACATCGCTGCGCTTCATGTCAGCGATATCCACGCCGTCAATTTTGATCGCGCCGCTATTAATTTCATAAAATCGCATCAGTAAATTGACCAAGGTGGTTTTGCCAGCACCCGTCGGACCGACAATCGCCACGCGCTGGCCTGGCTTGATGTGCGCCGACA
>CAUROB010000018.1:0-16299 GCA_963526655.1 uncultured Candidatus Saccharibacteria bacterium | reverse complement strand
GCCTGGCCGCCGGTAAAGCCACACCACTCTTTGGAAATCTGCATAAATTGCTCTTGATAGACCAAAATGCCGTAGGTATTCTTCAGCGAGTTTTCCATACCAGGGTGCAGATAGGTAATTTCTTCCTCGCCATGTTTACGCTTGATGAATGAGTCGATAAATTGCATCGGCCCCGGGCGGTACAACGCCACCATGGCGATAATGTCTTCAAAGACGCTCGGTTTGAGCTCACGCAGGTACCGCTTCATGCCGGCCGATTCCAACTGGAAGACACCGGTGGTATCGCCACGCTGGAATAATTTGTAAGTTTCTTCATCATCTAGCGGCAAGTGCGACAGATCGATGTCCGTTTTGTAAACTTTACGAATAATGCGCAGCGCGTTGTTGATGATGGACAAGTTAGACAGGCCCAAAAAGTCCATCTTCAGCAGTCCCAGTTCCTCGACCGGACCCATTGGATACTGCGTTGCCACCACGCCTTTTTGCGCCATCTCGAGCGGCACGTATTTTACCAAATCATCTGGCGCGATCACCACGCCGGCGGCATGCACGCCGTGCGAACGAATGGTCCCTTCTAGCCGTGAGGCAAAGTCATAAACCGTCTTAGCGGTTGGGTTGGTCTCGTATTCTTTCTTGAGATCAGGATCTTCCTCTAGCGACTTTTTGATCGGTACATGACGGCCCTGGACTGGCGGTGGGATGAGCTTGGCCAGCCGGTCAGATTCACCGTATGGAACTTGCAATACCCGCGCCACGTCACGCACCGAAGCACGCGCTGCCATGGTGCCAAAAGTACAAATATTGGCGACTCGTTCTGAGCCGTATTTCTTGGCACAATATTCGATAACCTCGCCGCGGCGCGTATCTTGAATGTCGATGTCGATGTCGGGCATGGAAATACGGTCGGGGTTGAGGAAGCGTTCAAACAGCAGGTCATAATGCAGCGGATCAAGGTCGGTGATGTTCAGGGCATAGGCGATGATGGAGCCGGCTGCCGAGCCACGCCCTGGTCCGAAAATAATTCCCTGAGATTTACCCCAGTTGATAAAGTCCTGAACGATGAGAAAGTAGCCGTTATAGCCCATCTTGTCGAGCACGCCAAACTCCATGTCTAGCCGCTCGATTTGATCGTCAGACAACATGGCACGCAGCTCGTCGTTTGGCAGTTTCTTTGCGTCCTCCAACTTCATGCCAGCGTACCGCGCCGCCATGCCGCTATACACCAGATGATCCAGATATTCTTTTTCAGACTCGCCGTTTGGCGTCGGGAATTTCGGGATGAGAATATCGCCCAGTTTGATCTCCACGTCACAGCGGTCAGCGATGGCTTTAGTGTTGGCAATTGCTTGTGGGTTGGTTTTTTGCCACCGCGAAATAATGTCTTCTGGTGTGGTCAAATGCAGCTCAAAATCTTTCAAGCTCATCCGCTTTTCATCACTCAAATACGCACCAGTACCAACGCACAGCAAAATCTCATGCGCCTCTTGGTCTTCATGATTGAGGTAATGGCCGTCGCTGGTCACCACGCACGGAATGTCCAATTCCTCGCTGATGCGCTCGATGTAATCATTGACCTTTTTCTGCTCTGGCCAGTGACTGCGCGCTTCCGGGTGGCCATGGTCTTGCAACTCCATGTAGTAGCGATCGCCAAAGACTGACTTATACCAGCCAGCAATTTCCTTGGCTTTGTCATAATCATCATTGCGCAGATTCTCACCCAGCTCACCACCGATACAGCCGGACATACAGATGATGCCTTCGTTGTATTGCTCCAGTAGCTCGTGATCAATGCGCGGTTTATAGTAGACGCCCTCAAGGTTAGCGATGGTACTGAGCTGCATCAGGTTTTGATAGCCCTTGTGGTTCATGGCCAGCAGCGTCAAGTGATAACGCGCCTTGTCCTTGGCAGGGTCGCGGTCGTGACGACTCCGCGCTGCCACGTAGGTCTCGATACCGATGATTGGCTTGATGCCAGCACTCTTGGCTGCTTTATAAAACTCAATGACGCCTGACATCGTACCATGGTCAGTGATAGCACAGGCTTCCATACCGAGCTCCTTCACTCGGGCGACCATGTCAGGGATTTTGGTTAATCCATCGAGCAGTGAGTGGTGAGTGTGGTTGTGCAGGTGTACGTAATCAGACGGTTTCAAAACCGCCGACATACCGCCGTTATTTTTCCCCTCTGTCGTCATTAGTCTTAGTATAGCACGTTAGCGGCGACTCTGCATGGTGTTGATCAGTGTATTGAAGAAGTCAGCAAGTGGTGGAAACACGTCAACTAGATGGCCCAATATCCAAACTAAAATAGTCACCGAAAGAGTGGCGCCCAGCACCGAACCAAAGCCAAAAAAGATACCACGCCAAAAGTTCATGCCGTAAACCTGACGGCGAGAACGGTGAAAATCATAAAACAAGTCTTCTAAAATTGCCTGACGGGCGCCATTTTCATTGTCACGAATGATTTTTTCGGCAGCTTTTTTCGTCAATGATTTTTCTGAATGGTTATTTTTGACCACGTTTTGCCTTTCGCTTAATCTTTTTCAGCAGAGCTCCAAATGCCAAAGCAGAAGAAACGACAGAGAGCATTGATGATGCTTCAGCGTAATTCTGCTGGATAGCTCGTGAGTGCTGCATGGTTTTTTGGACGTGACGGCTCAGGCTGATTACCAAACAAATCAATGTGATAACGATAATCATCAAGGTAGCCAAAACAATTGACAAAATGATAACAACTTCATTCATAGTGTTATTATAGCCTATTTCAAACGATCTGTCAGATGTTGACGCAGTGCGGGGCCAAGCTTTTCATCTCGCAGCCCAAAGTCAATGATAGTTTTGAGATATTCAAGTTTATCACCAGTGTCGTAGTAGGTACCATTGGTGATTTCCACGCCGTAAAAGCTGTGGCCTTCATCAATCATGCGCTGCATAATCGGCTGAATGGCAAACTCACCGTGACCATTAAACTCCTGGCGAGCGCGCTCCAAGTACGGGAAAAAATCAGCCGCCAGCAAATAGCTACTGACGCTGGCTAAATCACTCGGTGCATTAGCTTTGCCTGGTTTTTCGACAATGTTTGTGATGGCAATCGTCCCGTCATCAAGTTGTTGACCAGCCGCGATACCATAGCGATCAAACTCTGCGTCATCGATGATTTTTTTGCAGGATAACACTGCGCCATCCAATTTCTCTGCAGCAGCGATCATCTGTTGAAAACGGCTCGGTGTCGCATCGATAAAGTCATCAGCAAACGTATAAATCACCGGCTCATCTGGCCCAATCAAATGCGCAGCACACGCCAAAGGAGTCGCGTTGCCGTATGGGCCCTTTTGGCGAACATACACAAAGTTAGCCATCTCTGACAGTGAGTGAACCAGGTCAATCAATGGGCGCTTCTTGTCGCCGCCAGCCCGCAGATTCGCTAACAAATCTTCGTTCGGCACGTCAAAATGATCTTCAATGGCACGCTTGTTGGCGCTTCCGACGATGATAATGTCGCGAATACCGGCAGCAACCAGTTCTTCCACAACGTATTGGATGATTGGCTTATCAATCAGTGGCATCATCTCCTTAGGCATCGCTTTAGTTTGTGGCAAAAACCTAGTGCCAAATCCTGCTGCTGCAATCACTGCTTTTGTCGGTTTTCTCATATCTCGTTCTCCTTTATTATCGCCTTATTCATCAAAAAATCTTTCACCATGTCCCGCAATGCTGCGTAATCCAAATTCTCCGAATCAACGGTCACTGTTGTGATATTATCTGCAACCAGTGGACGATATTTGTCACGAATTTCGTGTTCCGTCAGTTTATCATATAGATCATCAGTGTGCACTGAGTGGCGGTTACCAGACCGCCTGCGGGCATAAAATCGCCGCTTAACTTCCGTCAAGCTACACGTCACGTAAATCTGCAGAATTGGTCGATGTGGGCTATGCCGCAAAATCTCTTCTGCAGCTGACGTTTGCAATGCCGACTCAATGATAATCTGCTCACCCAATTTCTCAAATTCAATACCCAATTCCAAAACCGCCCGTCGAGTCACACGACCCAAGGCGCTACTCTGCTGATCAGTATAAGTCCCGCCCAGATGGTCAGCCAAAAACTCTTTGACAGCATCTTGCGCGACGCCACGCACTCCCACATCTTGCATCAGACGCTTTGCTAACGTCGTTTTGCCAGACCCAGGGATGCCAGTGACGATGATCATCAGCTATAGCCTCTCGCGAATCAATTTCTGCGCCAAGCTTGGGTTAGCCTGACCCTTTGAGCGCTTCATGACTTGACCGACCAAATAGCCGATGGCTTTGTCCTTGCCGGCTTTGATGTCGGCGATGGAAGCTGCCGAGGCTGGGTCGCTCAACACTTCGTCAACAATGGCAGCGATGGCACCTTCGTCAGACACCTGCAACAAGTTCTTTTCTTCAGCGAGCTTGCGCGGATGTGTGGCGCCCGCCAATAATTCATTAAACAATTCCTTGGCATTGGTACTGGAAATCTCTGCTTTCTCGGTCATCTCCGCTAACTCCACCAAATCATCAACCGACACGTGCGGCGTATTAGCTTCAACCGACGCGGAGTCATGCTCAGAATCACCACTATTAGATGTCAAAGCACTCGCAAACCAATGAGCTACTCGCTTGGCAGCTGCGTCGCCTGATTTCTCCTGCACTTTCAGCATGATAGATGCGTAATTTTGATTGGATAGCAGTGAATTAACCACTGACTTATCCAAGCCTAATCCACTCCATTTTTCACGATATTCACCCGGCAACATCGGTACTTCAGCCTGAATCCGCGTAATTTCCTCATCGCTCAGCACCACTGGCGGGATGTCGGCATCAGGCATGTAGCGATAATCCTGCGCGTCCTCTTTCGAGCGTTGTGAAGTAGTAATTTGCTTGTCGTCGCTCCAGCCGCGGGTTTCCTGAGCTACCTGTTCACCACGCTCCAATAGGTCAACTTGGCGCTTGAACTCGTACTCAGCGGCACGCTCGACGCTACGGAATGAATTGAGGTTTTTGACTTCGGCGCGCTTACCAAGCTCGGTCGCGCCTTTCTTAGCCACCGAAATATTGACGTCAAAACGCATATTACCGTGGTACAAATCACCGTGCGTAACGCCAGCATAGACCATCAATTTGTGCAGCTCCGAAGCGTACGCTTTGGCTTCCTCGGCAGAATGAATATCTGGCTCAGAAACGATTTCAATCAGCGGCGTGCCAGCACGGTTGAGATCAACTAACGAATAGCCGTCGTGGTGCGTCAACTTGCCAGCGTCCTCCTCCATGTGCGCATGATGAATCCGCACTCGTTTGAGCGAGCCATCTTCCAGCGGCGCGTCAACATAACCAGCCAAGATAATCGGCTGGTACATCTGCGAAGTCTGATAGCCCTTTGGTAGGTCAGGATAGAAATAATGTTTGCGATCAAACCGGCTAACGCGAGCAATCGGCGCATTCAACGCCTTGCCAGCACGCACCGCCAACTCAACAGCGTGCTTGTTGAGCACCGGCAGCATGCCCGGTAGACCAAAGTCAATCTCGTGCGTTTTTTCGTTTGGCTCAGCATTACGTGCATCATTGTCAGCCGGGCTAAACAGCTTGGTTTTGGTCGCCAGCTGGACGTGGCATTCGATACCAATGGTCATTTCATATTCATCATATACACTCATCATAACGCTCCCAAATCTTTTAGTGCTTGTTCAAAGCTTGTCATGGCTCGCCGAAAACTTTGCGCGGTTAGCTTCACGTTGGTTTCGTGGGCAATTTGATTGCGCAATTTATGCGCCGCCCACAACCCATTTTCGTCCGTCCAGTCACCCTTGCGAGTTTTCAATCTGTCGCCCATCGTCGTACCTGTCACGCCGCAGTCGCGCATGGCTTTGTCGAGCAGTTTGTCGGCTTTGACAATTGCCATCTGTAAACTATCCGAGCCGCCCGCTTTGGCGCCATGTTGAATTGCCCGCCAAACTTTTCGGTACATTTCCCTATCAAGTTTTTGATGCCCGCGTGATGTCAATTGGATAAAAATAATTAACAACGCGCCAATCACCAACGCCGCTACCACCAGCGCGATCAACAATCCGTCCATCAGGCAGCCTCCACTTCTGAAGCCAACTTCAACAAGTTGCTGTCTGACTGGCGGTCACCAATCAACTGCACACCAATTGGCAAACCTTCGTCACTAGTTCCAGCTGGCACGGAAATTGCCGGTAGTCCAGCCAGGCTGGCCGGCACCGTCATGATGTCCGCTAGGTACATCTTGATCGGATCATTGGTATTTTCGCCAAGTTTGAACGCCGGTGTTGGTGCAACTGGCATCAACAGTGCGTCGTACTCAGCAAACAACTGTTTGAACTCATTGATAAGCAGCGTGCGCGCTTTTTGTGCCTGCATATAGTAAGCGTCAAAGAAACCGCTCGACAACACAAAACTACCGATCATAATTCGCCGTTTATTCTCCGTCGTAAAACCTTCGTTGCGGCTGCGACCATACAATTCCGCCAATGTTTTCACTTCCGTCGCTCGGTGACCATAACGCACGCCATCATAGCGCGCCAAGTTTGACGATATTTCCGCCGGCACAATGATGTAATACATGGCCAGCGAATGCTGCATCATACTGAGGTCCACTTCTTCAACGTCATAGCCCAGCTGCTTCAATTTCTCAGCATAATCAAGCGTTTTCTGGCGAACCGCTGCGTCCACATCGTCAGTCATACATTGCTTCACCAAACCAATTTTCTTCTTGGTAAATTCTGGCTGGCTCTGCCAAAAGTCCGGCAGCGTTGTCATATCTTTGTCATCGCGGCCCGCCATGATTTCCATCACCATATTAGCGTCATCAGCGTTCGTCGCGAAACAACCAATCGTGTCCGTACTCGATGCCATGGCCACCACGCCGTAGCGACTGACTGCGCCATAGGTCGGCTTGACACCAACCACGCCGTTAAAGCTGGCTGGCTGACGAATCGACCCACCAGTATCTGTCCCCAACGCAAACGGCACCACATCAAGCGCCGTCACCACCGCCGAACCGCCCGACGAACCACCGGCTACTCGGGTTTTATCCGCAGCGTTTTTGGTCGGACCAAAGGCTGAATTTTCTGTCGAGCCACCGTGAGCAAAGGCATCCAAGTTCGCCTTGCCGATGCAAATTGCGCCTTCAGCCTCTAATTTTTCAACGGCTGTGGCTTGCAGTGGTGCATCAAAATTCTCGAGCATCTTCGAGGCAGCAGTTGTCGGCGCTCCAAAGGCCAAGAAATTATCTTTCACGACAAACGGCACGCCAGCCAGCCTGCCAGAAATTTCACCCTTATCCACCAGTTCGGCCCGCTCCAACGCCCGCTCTTCCGTCAAGCTCAGCAGCGCATGATATTCTTCAATCTCGCGCGCTCGTCGCAACGCCTCTTTGACATTTTCGACTGCACTCTTTCCGGTAAAATCACTAATCCGACTCATCACAACACCTGCGGCACTTTCACTTGATTGTTCTGTTTTTCAGGCGCTAGCTCAAGTAGCTCGTCTCGAGATATTCCCGGCTTGACCTCGTCTTCCCGCCAGACATTCTCCAGGCCCGTCACTTGATAGGTCGGCTCCACACCAGACGTATCGAGCTCACCCAGCTGATTGATATATTCTACGATTTTCTCTACGTCCTGTCGCAAGCCATCCACTTCGCCATCTGCCAATTGCAAACCGCTCAAATCCGCCAAGCGCTGGACATCACTATTAGAAATTGCACTCATGAACTCATTATACCACTTGAAAATTAATTACAGAAAATCACTCGCCCCCATATCTAGGAGCGAGTGATAGGTAATACCCAACTAACTAGTCGAGTAGGTAGCTTGAGTTGTATTTGAAGTTTGACTTTTTGATGCTTGGCTTGTCATGAGCCTGCACTGCCAAGGTGATAGCCAAGGCAACTGCGACAACACCGGTGATTGCGATCAACGTGATAGCCAATGGGCGTGATTTGTTGTAGCCGTTGATGATTTTACCAATGAAAAATATCACAACTGCCAATACTGCCAAGCACACCAGTGATGGCAAGAAGTTACCCAAGTACAGTGCTGTGTATACTGAACCAGCGTCTGAAACACCGATCAACAGCAGTGAGCTAATCAATACACTGATGAGATTTGCAACCAGTGGCAACGCCGCCAATACGATCATGAACAAGCTGCCATAGGTTGTCAGTTTGTAGGCCAATCGGCCAGTGTAACCGCTACGGTCAGCAGCGATTGCGCGCGTTACGCGGCCAAATAGGACAAATGCCAACAC
This sequence comes from uncultured Candidatus Saccharibacteria bacterium, assembly GCA_963526655.1. Taxonomy (GTDB): domain Bacteria; phylum Patescibacteriota; class Saccharimonadia; order Saccharimonadales; family Saccharimonadaceae; genus Nanosynbacter. The sequence continues at coordinate 8,011 of CAUROB010000018.1, read as the reverse complement.
TGAAAATAGTACTGCCAAAATACCAACGGCCAAAATGTTTGCAGTGATCGAGCCACTCAACATCAAACCAAACGACATTGCCTCTTTTGCAGACCACATACCGAACAACATTGGTACGAGTACTACACTGGTGATTGCGGCAAATGTTACTGAAACCATTGCTAATGCGTATTCAAATGTGAGCCACTTTGCTTGCGACGCAGCACGCGGAGCCATGTACTCAGCTTGCTCGACGACTGGAGTTTCTGTTGTTTTCAATTCTGCCATATAATTCTCCTCCTTATTATGGTTATCTTTAGTGTACCATTGTTTGCTTAATTTCTGCAATCAAATCACGCAGCTCCGCCGCTTTTTCAAACTCCAGGTTGGCGCTATGCAGTTCCATTTGACCGGTCAGCTCCTTGATCAGCGTCGGATATTCGTCCTTTGGAATTTTTTTCAAATCAAGTTTTGGCTTTTTGTCCGATTCTTTTTGCGGGATGATAGAACGCAGGCCATCGTCAATTTTCTTCTGGATGGTTTGCGGCGTGATGCCATGTTCTTCGTTATATTGTTGCTGGATCGCTCGCCGACGATTCGTCTCATTAATCGCTCGCCGCATACTGTCAGTCACATTATCGCCGTACATCAACACCCGACCATCGACATGCCGCGCCGCTCGGCCAATCGTCTGAATCAGTGCCTGCTCGCTACGGAGGAAACCTTCTTTATCAGCATCCATGATCGCCACCAAACTGACTTCCGGTAGGTCCAAGCCCTCGCGCAGCAAATTGATACCGACCAGTACATCGTACGTTCCCAGTCGCAGATCTTTGAGAATATCGCCGCGCTCCAGCGTGTCAATTTCACTGTGTAGGTACGCCGTTTTTACACCATTGTCGGTCAAGTAGGCGCTCAAATCCTCGGCCATACGCTTGGTCAAGGTCGTTACCAGCGCACGGTGGCCGTTGGCAATAGTCTGGCGAATCTCCTCCATCAAATCATCAACCTGCCCCTCAGTCGGCCGCACCTCAATCGGCGGATCAAGCAGCCCCGTCGGCCGAATCAACTGTTCAGCCGGCTTTGGAGAATGAGCAATTTCATAGTCGCCCGGCGTAGCGGAAACATAAATCGCCTGATGAATATGCTGATCAAACTCATCAAACCTGAGCGGACGGTTATCCAGCGCACTCGGCAGACGAAACCCATGCTCCACCAACACTTCCTTGCGCGCCCGGTCACCGTTGTACATACCGCGGACTTGGGGCAACGTCATATGCGATTCATCGACCAGCAGTAGCCAATCATCGGGGAAATAATCAATCAACGTCGCTGGCTGCTCGCCCGGCTCGCGGTCCGTCAGATAGCGCGAATAATTCTCAATGCCCTTGACAAAGCCGGTTTCTTTGAGCATTTCTAGGTCATATTTGGTGCGCTGAGCTAGGCGCTGTGCCTCCAGTAATTTCTCGTGCGATTCAAACCATTTTAGCCGCTCGTCAAACTCTTTTTCGATACCGATGATGGCTTTTTCAATTCGTTCGCGTGGCGTCGAATAGTGGCTCGACGGGAAAATCGTCAGGCTAACTGGCTGGTCCAAAATCTCGCCAGTCAGCGGATCGATTCGCGTGAGTCTCTCAACTTCATCGCCAAAAAATTCCACTCGCACGGCCGTGTCCTGCCCAGCCGGGAAAATATCCACCACATCGCCGCGCACCCTGAAAGTACCGCGCGCAAAATCAACATCATTACGCTTATACTGAATGTCAGTTAGCAGGCGGATGAACTTGTCCTGCACCCGCCGCTCGCCGACTGTCAATTGAATCGCCATATCAGCATACGTCTCCGGTGAACCAATGCCATAGATACAGGACACGCTGGCCACAATGATCACATCGCGCCGCGTTAACAGCGCTGACGTTGCCGCATGCCGCAGCCGATCAATTTCGTCATTGATCTTCGAGTCTTTCTCAATGTAGGTGTCGCTACTGGCGATGTAAGCTTCCGGCTGATAATAATCAAAATAGCTGACGAAATAATGTACTTCGTTGTCCGGAAAAAATTCCTTAAACTCAGAAAATAGCTGTGCTGCCAAAGTCTTGTTGTGGGCCAGCACCAGCGTCGGCACATTCCGCCGAGCAATAATATTCGCCATAGTAAACGTCTTGCCCGACCCCGTCACGCCCAGCAACGTCTGCTCGCGCTCGCCCCGCTCCAGCCCCGCCACCAACTGAGCAATCGCCGTCGGCTGATCGCCAGTCGGCTGGTATTTGGAGACGAGATTAAAGGCACTCATGTTATTCCTATTGTAACGCATCGCAATTTATATATAAAAATATTTTGAAAATCACCCGCAGTATGGTATGGTAACAATATGACATATCGACACAACATCGTTGTTCGTCGTCGCCGCTCTGACCCAGAGGGCTAATTAGTCGTATAGTAAAAACCAACTACAGAGCCCTCATCCGAGCGGCTCTTTTTAATTATTATAGAAAGGAAGGATATGAATCACGACACACCTCACTACACTAAAGTTGCCAGCCACGAGGCGACAAATGGCGAGTTTGACACGTGCCTCTTACTCTACTCTGGAGGCCTCGACACCTCCGTCATGCTTAAGTGGCTCCAAGAAAAGTACAACTGCAACGTCATCACCCTAACGGTCAATATCGGCCAAACGGTTGATGATCTCGACGCCATTGCCGAAAAAGCCAAAAAACTCGGCGCCATAGAAACCATCACGGTTGACGCCCGCGACCGCTTCGCCGATGAGCTGTTGTCGCTGGCCATCAAAGCCAACGCTGATTATCAAGGTGGCTACGCCCTCTGTACGCCACTCGGGCGCATCATCATTTCCCAATTGGCCGTCGAATATGCCGAAAAATACGATTGCACGGTCATCGCACACGGCGCCACTGGCAAAGGCAACGACCAAGTTCGTTTCGAGACCTACATCACTACGCTCAACCCTCAACTCAAGATTTTGGCACCAGTGCGTGAGTGGAGTATGGGCCGAGAGGAAGAGCTGGCGTACGCCAAGAAGCACCATATCCCCGTGCCACACACCCAGGAATCGCCCTACTCAACCGATGAAAACATGTGGGGTATCACCAGCGAAGGCGGCGAGATAGAATCACCATCGCTCAAGCCAAACTACCACGCCATTCTCAATTGGTGCTCGACCATCAAATACACACCAGACGAAGCCGAGGACATTACCATCGAATTCATCAAAGGCGTGCCAGTTGCCGTCGACAACCGTCACTTTTCACTCCAAGCGCTCATCCAACACTGTAACCAACTCGGCCGCAAACACGGTGTGGGTGTATCAACCCTCATTGAAGATCGACTGGTCGGGCTGAAGGTGCGCGGCGTCTATGAAAATCCTGGCGCTGCCATTTTAATCGCGGCTCATCAAAAGCTCGAGCAATTGGTATCGACCCGCGTCGAAAATGAGCTCAAAGCCGAAATGGACAAAAAATGGGCGTATCTGACCTATGCAGTACAGTGGTACGAGCCAGCCATCCATCACATCAACGCCTACATCGACGACCAGAACCAAAAAGTCACTGGCACGGTGACAGTCCGCCTGTACAAAGACACCATCACCGTCGTCAGCGTGGACTCACCGCATTCGTTGTTTGATATCAATCTCGCAACGTTTGATTCCAACACCGCATTCAACCAGAATTCGTCCGCCGGATTCATTGAATTATATTCATTAAGTCAGCGAACAGCTGAAGGAGCATACTCATATGGCAAGTAAACTATGGCAATCAACCGCAACTGGCTCACTCCATCCATTGGTCGAGTCATACACCGTTAGCGACGATCAAGTATTAGACCAGCACTTACTCGGTCACGACATCACTGCCACCAAAGCACACGCACACATGCTGGAAAAAATTGGCGTACTGACCAGCGACGAATATCAACAATTAGCAGCCACCTTGGACAAGCTACTGAACGAGTGGAAAACTGGTGCCTTCACGCTCACTAGCGAGCACGAAGATGGCCACACCGCCATTGAGCTGTATTTGACAGAAAAACTCGGTCCCATCGGCAAAAAGGTTCATACTGGTCGAAGCTGCAACGACCAAGCCTTGGTGATGATGCGACTATTTATCAAAACGGAGCTTGAGGCAGTAGCCAAAAAGCTGGAAGCAGTCGCTCAGGCCTATGCTGGCAAAATTGCCGTCATTGGCCAGACCGAGATGCCTGGCTACACCCACACCCAAAAAGCCATGCCAACCACGGTCAGTATGTGGCTTGGCTCATATCACGATGCGTTTCATGACCTCCAGCAATTGGTGGCACACAGCATCACCGCCATCGATCAAAACCCGCTGGGTAGCGCTGCTGGCTTTGGCGTTACTCTGCCACTTGACCGCCAGATGACGACCAGTGAGTTAGGCTTCGCTAAAGTACAGGAAAATCCCATGTACTGCGGCTTGTCGCGCGGCGTGTTTGAGCTGATTGCCGTGCAAGCACTCAACCCAATCATGGTCTTTGCTGGCAAATTTGCCGAAGACATGTTGCTGTTTACCTCTCAGGAGTTTAACTATTTCAAGCTGCCTGTTACCATGACCACTGGATCGTCCATCATGCCGCACAAACGTAACTACGACGTCTTTGAGATCATGCGCGCCACCGCCCACGCTTATCCAAACTACGCTTTGCAACTCCAAGCTATTTCGACAGGTGCCGGCAGTGGCTATCACCGCGACTTGCAGTTGACCAAAAAGATCACCATGGATGCCTTCACGTCGGCACTCGACACTCTGGAAGTTCTGACACTCTGTGTCAGTGAACTGGAGGCTAACACTGACCGATTGGCTGAGGCGATGACCGATGAACTTTACACCGTCGCCAAGATTAACGAATTGGTGGAAAAAGGCGTGCCATTCCGCGACGCCTACCAGCAGGTCAAACAATCATTTCTGGGTGAATAATCCCTGATGTTCACTGGTAGCCGCCAACTATTTGACAAAAACAAGCTTTTTGTGCTATAATCAAAAGATACGTGAATTAAAACATAAAAAGGCAGAAAAATGACAGACAAACAAGATCTGGTGTGTATACCACGCGAAATTGAACTCCAAGCTGCAATGTTCCGTTTGGGCAACATTAACGAGGAAATCCAAAAAGGTTATGAAATCCTCAAAAAATACCACAAGACAGTAACCTTTTTCGGTTCGGCGCGTACCTGTCCAGACAGCCCATACTACCAAGCTGCCAAAGAGGCCTCTGAGCGTTTGGCAAGCTTGGGCTATGCGGTTGTCTCTGGTGGCGGCCACGGCATCATGGGTGCTGCCAATGAAGGAGCCAACAAAGCGGTCCAAAAAGGTGCGCGCGCTGCTGGTGGTGAATCAATCGCCTTTAACATCAAATTGCCCCACGAACAAGATCTCAATGAATATGCGACTGAGGCGTTTGAATTTCAACATTTTGCTCCCCGCAAAATCGTCATGACCATGTACGCTGATGCTTACATTTATTTCCCAGGTGGTTTTGGTACCTTGGATGAATTGGCGGAAATATTGACTTTGATCCAGACACAAAAGACCAATCGAGTGCCAGTCATCTTGTTTGACACGGCGTTTTGGAGCGATTTGGACGCCTTCTTCCGCAACCATATGTTAGCCGAATCAGCAATCGTCAAAGAAGACCTTGATATTTACACTATCACTGACAGTGTCGACGAAATCATCGACATCGTTACCGCCAACAAAACCTATTGCGATCACTAATCCAAGATGTCATCAACCCGCCGGCAAATGCCGCCATCGCAAATGATGCGACTAACGGCTGGGTTGTGCGTCTGCGGATGATCCCGGAAACGGCGGTAAATTTCCTGACCCAGGGCAACTTTGCCATGTTTGGTGGTATTTCTGCCGAGCGACAGCTGATGGTGATAATTCTCAACGATATCTATAGGGTGAAACGAAATAATATACCCGTCTATGTCTGCTAATACCCAATCACTGGCTTTGAAACAGGCTCGCTTGTCGATTTCTGGAGCCACCGCCATCAGCGCCTGGTAGACTTCATTTGCTGTCGTATCACGCGGATCCAGGCCCAAGGCACGCAACACACTATGTGTTCGCGCCAAAACATCCGACATCAACCGGATATCACTATCGTCACGCGTCATTCGATTTAGCTCCTGTAGAGCAATCTGTACATTTGCTCCTTCTCCTAGTAGTCGAGCTAAGTGTTGTGCCATGATTATATACTCCTTTCCTGTAGCGGCATCTCGTGGAGGCGAGCACCTTTATGTAAAATTCCCGCCTTAGCACTAATTTTTGCAACGACGGCGCTGGAATTTGCGCTGGCAAAAATGACCGAGTCTCGCAAACTGCCGCCTTCTGCCCATCTACTCAAAAATCCTGAGGCAAATGCATCGCCGGCTCCCGTCCTGTCGATGGCAGGGACGTCTTCATACATGCCAGCGCGGACGATTGTCTTGCCATCGCTCGCCATAGATCCGTTGGCGCCGTCTGTCACCAACAGCGTCGGTACCAAATACAGCCCATGCCGAATCAAACTTTCCAAATCACTACCTTCGACAAGCTGCTGCATCTCCTCTTTATTGACGGTCAAAATATCTACATCTTGCAGCAAACCAAGTAACAATTCGCGCTGCGCCAGCTCTTTTTTGCCAGGATTAAAGCAAATCTTGACACCGCGTTCACGTGCTTGGGTAAACAGTTTACTGAGTGTTTGCATTTGTCCCGCCAGGTTGGAAACATACAGCCAATCCGCCTGAACATTTTCCAAAGAAAAATCGCTTGGATGATAGTGCGTGGAGGCACCACGATAGGTTAAAATGGTTCGCTCACCATTTGGCGCTAGGAGCATGACTGAATAGCCCGTGTTGTATTTGTCAGAGAAGTTTACTAGCTGTGTGCCGACACTTTCACTGTCCAACGCATCCAACACTGCCTGGCCTGCTGGATCGCGCCCAACAACCCCCATGAACTGCGTTTGATGGCCTTGACGAGCAAAGGTGACGGCCGCATTAGTGGCACCGCCGCCAGTAGAAAAATGAATCTGATTGACATCAATTTTTGAACCCAGCTCCAGACGCTGAAAACAACGTTCTGGGCTTTCACAAACAGGCGCCAGTGCTGGCGAGTGGCTCAAAAATACGTCTTGAACAGCAGCACCAATGGTAATAATTTTAGCCATCAGATCACTGCCCTTCCGCTTGAGCCAAAGGCCATGATTTTTTCTTCAACGACTTTCTGGACTGCTAAATATACCTCGGGCATCAGCTTAACGATGGCATATTCATGTGGATTTTCACGCAAGGTTTTTTCCAGTGTGGTGCGGAAAGCATAGCGCATATCGGAGTTGATATTAATTTTGGAGACACCAATTTTCGCCGCATCCTCAAAGTAATGCAGTGGCGTACCCGACCCACCATGGAGCGAAATCTGGCAGTGCAGCGCCTCCCGAATGCGTGCTAACAATTCCAAATCCAGTACTTTCGGCACCGGATATTTACCGTGCAAGTTGCCGACTGCTGCTGCAAAGGTATCAATCCCCGTAGCCTCGACAAACGCCCGTGCGCCGTCTGGCGTAGAGAAAGTCTTCTTGATTTCTTCATAATCAATGGTTTCGGTATGAACGTTGGAGCTGCCGCCAAAATAGTGTGGCTCGGACTCGACCAATGCGCCGGTAAATTTGGCGTACTCCACGACTTCGCGGGTTTTAGCGATGATTTCCTCGTCGGAAGCGTCGTGATTTGCCTGGGAGATGTCAATATGCACAAACTCATAACCCGCGTCAATGGCTCGTTTGCAGCCCTCAACCGTCGGCCCGTGATCCAGATTCAAATACATCTCGATGCCGTATTCAGCCTTATAGTTATCCACCAGATCACGCACATTTTCCAGTCCCATGGCCTTCACCTCGGCGTCTGACACTTCAACCAACACTGGCGACTGGAGTTTTTGTGCCGCTCGTGCCACTGCGATCAGCGTTTCTTGATTATCAATATTAAACGCCCCGACCGCAAAATGTTGCG
>CAUROB010000017.1:0-16764 GCA_963526655.1 uncultured Candidatus Saccharibacteria bacterium | reverse complement strand
ATGCCACGATGCGCACATGAGACGGCAATTTACTACGCAATTTCCGGCTCGTTTTGTGTGTCCACCACCACAATTGCCACCGTTCGCGTTGGGTGTTCACCAGTGGTTCATTGAGTAGTTCGATACCCCACAGGACTGGATGCTCACCGTATTCACTAGCGATATCCAGCAGTATCTGTGTGGTCTTTTGCTGATTGGTGCGTTGATACCATTGAACGCTACTGGTATTACCGCTGCCGCTGTGGTCACTGGTGTTTTGAGCGCCAGGCGCAGCGTGCAGGTCGAGGAGAACCTGTAGGCCATGGTGTTTGGCTGTGTCCATCAGCCAATCAATCTGTGGTTTTGCTGATATATACGGCGGCTGATCCTCAAGCGCCCAATAGCCAATCGGCAGTCGCAGTAGTCGTATGCCAGCTTGCGCCAACCACTTGAGGTCATCTTCCTGGATGAAGGTGTGTCGATGGTGCTGGATGCGCGCTCGGCCACCTGCGGTTTTAGATAATTCATATTCGTTGGTCGCGTCTGTTCCGGCGAATACACTTGGCGTCATCCATCGTTCGAGCACCAGCCAACCACCCAGATTGACACCGGGTATGGCAGACGAGGGAGAATGACTATTCATAGCTCTACTGTAGCATGAATACATTGTCGAATCATAGCGAAACGGATATACTGGAGGTAATGTATGATCGACACGAAGTTAGTGTAAAAGTGGCGCTGTATAGCAGGGACGGCAAACGTACTCTGTTGATGCGTCATTGGGGTGATGCTGGTTTCGGCCTGCCGGGCGGGCATATTGATGCTGGTGAGATGCCTGATGCCGCACTGGAGCGAGAGCTGCGTGAGGAGCTAGGTATCGCCATTGATGCGACGCCAGCTGACTTTTATGTACGCGACCCATATGATACCACTGCTAAAAACCATAAAATTATCCTTGGTTATACAGCCACAATTGACGATGATATTGAGCTGCCAGACCAGGCCTGTGATGGCAGTGAAGCGGGTCCCGTCTGGCTGACGCGGGCAGAAGTTGAGACTGTTGATAAACTCGCACCGGGTTATCGGGATTTTTTGCTGAAGTGGTGGCCGTAAACGTAATATCTGAGGAGGCATAACAAAGCTATGAAATCAATTCCCAAACGAACACTAACATTCATTGACTCATGGCTAACGTTGCGCGGTTGGTGGGCGCGCTGGCCGGGATTTACGGTCGCGATAGCCAAAGACGGCGAGGTGGTTTTTCATAAAGCCTACGGTCTGGCGAATATAGAGCACAACGAAACATTAACGACCGATCATCTTTTTCACGTCGCCTCACACTCAAAAACGTTTACCGCTACGGCTGTGATGCAGCTACAAGAGCGTGGCAAGTTGCGTATCGATGATTCAGTGACGGCACATCTACCGTGGCTGGCGCAGCATAGCGACCAGCGTTGGCGCGACGTAACCTTGCGTCAATTGTTGAGCCACTCAGCAGGTGTGATTCGTGACGGCCAGGCGTCAGGCTTTTGGCAGTTCCAAGGAGCATTTCCAGACGAAGACGAGTTCAAGCAGCAAATCATGAAGTCACAACTGGTGTTTGAGCCAAATTCCGAGTTCAAGTATTCCAATTTTGGTTTTGGTTTGCTCGGTTTGGTGATTGAGCAAGCTAGCGGCAAATCGTACGCTGATGTTGTGACGGAAAATATCATCATGCCACTTGATTTGAAACAAACCGCTACCGAATATTCCCCGGAACTTTACATGGCAACTGGCTATGGTAGGTTTGATTTGCAACAGCAGCGTCGACCGTTTCAACACATCACAACTGGCGCGCTGCAGCCAGCCACGGGATTTTGCTCAACGGCGCATGACTTGGTGAAATTCTTTGCTGCTCTACAGGTCGGCTCAGGCAAATTGTTGAGTGATGTCTCCAAACGGGAAATGCAGCGCCCATCGTGGCAAGTTGCTGATGATGCGAATGCAGGTAGCTACGGGCTGGGCTTGGATATAGAAAAGGATAAAAGCAGCAAGCGGATTGTCGGTCATAGTGGTGGCTGTCCAGGATTTATCAGCAATACGTGTTTGCAACTTGATGATGGAATAACTGTTTCGGTGTTGGCGAACGCGTATGATACAGCGCCAGGAATAGTTACAAATTCGATATTAGGAATTATTGATCAATTTGGTGACGCTTCTGATAAAAACCGTCACAAGTTTGAAGCGCGGTTTGCCAATGATTATGGCGTGTATGAAGTTGTTGATACGGAAAAAGGACTGAGGGGTTTATGGTCTAACGATTGGCGACCATTCAACATGGCTGAAGAACTAGAAATAGTTGATGACGCCACTCTAAAAATTGCAAAAAGTAGTCACTTTAGCTATTTTGGCGAACTGATGAAATATGAGTTTGATGCTAAAAATAAACCCTCTGCCATGTATCGCAGCGGTGCCAAGAATTACGTGAGTCAAGATGGTGATTTGAGAGTGTGAAAGATTTTCATGTCGAATATAGAATACGAAGCAAAAATATATGATATTAACCCAGCCGATATCGCTGGGAAATTGGCAAAACTTGGCGCCAAAGAGATTGGTAATTATAATTTTCACCGTTATGTATTTGATACAATTCCGGCGATACAAAATCGCTGGGTACGGTTGCGCTCCGATGGGCAACACGCTACTCTGACTGTCAAAGAAATAACCACTGACGCTATTGATGGGACTCACGAGTGGGAGGTTGAAGTCTCCGACCTAGAAACAACCCTGGAGATCCTAGCAAAGATTGGCATTAAACCATGCGGCTATCAAGAAAATAAACGCCAAGAATATGACTTGGATGGCGTCCAGGTCGTCATTGACCACTGGCCGAAGCTAAAACCATACATTGAAATAGAGGGTAATAGCGGAGAGGAAGTGATAAACACTGCGAAACTTTTGGGCTATACCAAAAATGATTTGACGACGAAAAATACTACTGAGTTATATCAGGATATTGGTATAGATATTGAGAAAATGCTAGAGTTAACATTCAATTCAACTATCGAGGACAGAATGCTCACAGGATTATAACTGAACACCTAGCCATGCCGCTAATACATCGCCGGCAAAGTAGGCCAGTCCAGCGGCGACTGCGCCGAGGAGTAGGGTGATGGCGGCTTCTCGCCATGGCGATTGATTACCAACTTTGCCTTTGATGAAGCCAATCGTCAGGAAAGCAACCGCTGTTAGTGCAGAGCTGATATAAAACAAGGTAGTGCTTGGTACTTTTGAGCCTGCAATGACGTCAATCAAGTACGGCAATACTGGCACGCTACCCACGGCGACAAAGGCCAAAAATGTAACTGCGCCGATGATTTTGGGCGAAGCTCGTTTTTGGGTATCGCGGGCCGAATCTTCATGCTCAGCGCTGGCTGCCAGGTAGGCACTGGCACCCATCGAGAAGCCATCGGCGATGAGGTTTGCAATGCCTAAAATGAGGATAACCGCGCTGGAGATGCCGGCTCCGGCCGAAGCTGCCACGACGGCAAAGGTTGTCACGGTGCCGTCAACCGCACCGTACACAAATTCTGAAATGTATCGTCTAAAAAATATGTTCATAACCGTGCCATTATAGCACAATTAGGCGTTGTCAGGCCTATTCGCGTATACTAAAGCAATGACGACTGATGATTTCCAGGCGCTGATCCATCAAAAAGGCCGCGAGCTCTACCGACCAATGCCGTGGCGCGATCAGCCAACCTTGTACTATGTGCTGGTGAGTGAATTGATGTTGCAGCAAACCCAGGTTGCTCGCGTATTGACGAAGTTCGGAGAGTTTACTGCTGAGTTTCCGGATGTTCAATCGCTGGCAGCTGCTGAGCTGACAGAAGTACTGCGTGCGTGGCAGGGGCTGGGCTATAATCGCCGCGCTCGATATCTCCACCAAACAGCACACGCCATTGCCACTGGCGCCCCAGTGACTACGCTAGATGACCTCGTTGCATTGCCGGGTATTGGTGTCAATACCGCTGGTGCCATCATGAACTATGCCTATCAAGTGCCAACACCGTTCATTGAGACAAATATTCGTACCGTCTATCTCAATCATTTCTTTGCGGGTCAGACAGCGGTAGCAGATCGCGACATACTGACTGTTGTTGAGCAGACGATGGACCGGGCAAATCCGCGCCAGTGGTTTTGGGCGCTGATGGATTATGGCAATGAATTGAAAGCTCAGGGCAAGGGTAAATTGTCCGCTAGTCGCCACTACACCAAACAATCACAATTCACCGGCAGTCTCCGCCAGATGCGTGGTGAGATTTTGCGTCGGTATGTTGGCGGGCAGCCACTCGCTGAAATCACTGCTAAATTACAGGATGACCCGCGATTTGCGGCGGCACTGGATGGCTTGCGGCGGGACGGTCTCATCAGCCGATGATATAAGTATTGACATTTTAAACCGTCTATGCTATCATAATAACCAGTCGATACGACGAACATAAATAACAAATCAAAGGAAAGGTATGGAAGACATGCAAACAGTTATTATACTGATGACTGCGGTGATTGTGGTCCATTCGGTGGCGATCATCATCTTATTCAGTATAATAATCTCGCTCTTGGTAAAACTCAAACGTATTGCCAGCCAAGCTGAAACAGCAGCGCACAATATTGCACAAGCTACAGAATGGCTGTCACCAAGAAAAGTCTTTACTGAAGCTTCTCGGCTTTTTCGTCGGAAATAGCAAGGATTCATCAGTAAAATCTAACAATAAACAAACAAAGGAGAAACTATGAAAAAAGTATTAACTGTCTTAGGTGCTGCGGTAGCTGGTTTTGCGGCTGGTGTATTGACTGCACCAAAAAGTGGTAAGGAAACTCGCAAAGACTTAAAGAAAAAAGCTAACGAGTTGAAAAAAGATGCTGACAAATGTGCAGCAAAGGCAAAGACGGTAGCAAAAGACACAGCTGCCTCTCTGAAGTCTGGGGCGCAAAAAGTAGGTAAAGCTACCACCGAAGCGGCTCACGATGTTAAAGGTGATGTTGAAAAAAGCCTGAAATAATTTGACAACAATCCAAAAACGCGGGACAATGGAACAGATGAAACAAGCTGTTACAAGTCTCGCGTTTTTGATGATTGTTTTTGGTGTGATTGTCGGGTCCTCGGTTGTTGTGAAAGCGCTTGATGGTCAAGCCGAATCTGCAAATGGGATCGATGCCATCAAAGCCAATTGCCAGGATATTCGTGGAAATCTCAGTCGACTGCATTATAGTGACGCAATTTTACGAGTAAACACCGGTCAAGCGTACAATGATATTTCTTCGCGCCTGATGGCACGCATGAACGGTCGCTTAGCAGTGAACAAGATTGATGCTGCGGACTTGGTGTCCTTGACGAGTCGGTTCGAAAAGGGTCGGTCATTGTTCTCCTCTCGGTATAATGAATATGAATCTGCCTTGGCAGCGCTTCTGAAGATTGATTGCAAAAATCAGCCAACTGATTTTTATGCTCAGTTCAACATTGCTCGTGATGCACGGCTCAAATTGTCATCATCAGTTCGCGAGCTCAACGACATTATCGCTGAGTATGGCACTAAAGTCGAAAAGATAAAGGAAAAACTCAAGTGATACGCCAGCAAATAATGGAGCATAAATTGCCGGCATTTATCGCAGGTTCGGTGTTGCTAGCTGCGATCTTAGTGACTTTGTCGATGTTCATCTACTATGCGTCAGGAGCTTCGCGGTTGGATTTGAGCCGCCCAGAGTACAAGTCGATGCGCTCAAAGATCGATCAAGGCAAGGCGCTAGACGAGGGATTTTCGGCGCAGGGTGAAATCACCAAATCAACCATAGACGAATTTATGAAGCTGTACAAAGCAGAGGCTGAAAAAACTACAAGCTCGCAGAATTTTTCAGTTGATGCGCTAAGTGACGCTAGTCTAGGAATTACCCAAAGTCAGTCAAATCAATAACTATTTTTTCAACGGTCCATTGGTGGTGAGCGGTAGCGTGGCTAGTTTGATGTCGTTATTTTCGAACTCACGCAGCAGTCGCCGCCGCATTTCTGAAGTGACACTCCATTGGTCTGAGGGCTGAGTTTTACCAGCAATAATCACTTCCACTGAATGTCCGGTGATATCGCCCAGTGAAGTAAACTTTGGTGGGTCGATGATTTTTCGTTTCCAGGATTTTTCCAGTGATAGCTTGTAACCGATGTCATTGATAATTTCTGTAGCTGCCGAGATGTCAACTGACGGATCTAGTTGTAAGATAAATCGTGAGATGCTGTAGCCCATAGTCTTGTTGATGACTTGCTGAATGGTACCATTTGGAATGTAATGGACATTACCATCAGTGTCACGCACGACTGTGGAGCGAGTACCAACGCGTTCCACCTTGCCGACTGCACCCATGATGTCAACAACATCACCAACACGGTATTGGTTTTCGGCGATGATGAAGATACCAGCCAGGAAATCCTTGACCAGCGACTGGGCGCCAAAACCCAAAGCCACACCGATGATCCCGGCGCTAGCAAAGAGCGGTGACAGATCGACCAGAAAGAGTTTATTTGCAACCACTGCCAATGCGTAGGCAATCATCAAAATCCGCCAGAAGCTGCGAAGCAATTGAATCAAGGTCTCCTGACGTTTTTCAATGTCCTTTTTGTGCCAATCTCGATGTTTGGCCGTCGACCTGACAACGCTTTTGATGCCCCATTTTAGCAGCACGCGGCCAATATAGTAGGCGATGATGGCGCCGATAACCGTACTCCATGCCTCGATGAAACGCTGTTCCATCAGCCAGCCCAGACCATTTTGCTTCAGCCACTCGTCAAAATTGGAGGAATCTAAAATATACTTAGTAAGCGTATCCATAATAGATTTAGTATAATGAATAATATGAGTTTTGTCGATCCGAACCAGTTCATCATCACCCGTAAACGCAAGAAATATAAATTTGCGCTGTTTGCTAATTCGCCACTGTGTTTTGAGTATGACGAATGGTTGGCGGTAAAAGATCAGTTAGATAAACAGCCGACGGTGATGGAGATAGGTGCGGGCAATGGCTTGTTTGCGGTCGAGCAGGCAGCGCGGCATCCAGAACAAACCGTTGTGGCGCTTGATGTCAAAGGTGATCGATTGCAAAAGGGTGCCCGAGAGGCTGAGGCACGCGGACTGGCAAATATCTTTTTTGTGCGAGCGCGGGCTGATCAAATTGATCAATTGGTCGCTCCGGCATCACTCGAGACCATTTGGCTAACTTTTTCTGACCCATTTCCTCGAAAACATTCAGCTGGCCGGCGATTAACTCATCCGCATTTTTTGGAAGTGTACCGCAACCTGTTATCTTCAGGGGGTGCCTTGCTCATCAAACACGACAATACTGATTTCTTCTGCTGGAGTCTGGAGCAATTGGTTCGCTGCGGATGGTCGCTGCAAGAATTGACGTTTGATCTGCATGAATCTGAGCTGACTGATGATTATAAAATCCTGACGTCCTATGAGCAGCGTTGGCTGGACGAGGGCAGAATTACGAAGTTTGTTAATGCCAAAGCTGATGGAGAAAGGAACTAATATGCCACACATTCACACCGCACCCAACCAACATAACCACACCGTTACTGGATATGTCATTCGCACCGACGGCGATCAACCGCGAGCGCTGCTACATGTGCATAAGAAACTGGGGAAATTACTGCCGCCGGGCGGTCACATAGAACTGGACGAAACGCCATGGGCGGCGATGCTACATGAACTACGTGAAGAAGCTGGTTATGACGCTGGGCAATTGTCGGTTTTGCAACCAACCTTGCGCCTGCATCAAGCTGAGATGCCGGAGGTGACGCTTCACCCACAGCCGTTGCTTATGAACACTCATGACATTACGCCGGAGCATTATCACTCAGACACCTGCTATGTGTTGGTGGTTCAAGAAGACCCACGTCATGAGTTAGCTGCGGGCGAATCAACGGATGTACGGTGGCTGACGCGAGACGAAATAGTAGCGCTGTCGTCTGAGCACATCTGGGACAATACGAGGGTTAGCTACTTGTCGTTGTTTGATAGATTTTTGCATGAATGGGAATTGGTGCCGGCTAGTGAATTTTCGGCAGGTAAATAATAAAAAGGAGAAATAATGAATATTCAAGAATATGCAGATAAAGCCATTACTACGCTATCCGACAACTACGAATATGGTGATATCAGTCCGCAGCTGATGGGCCAAGTGCTAGGGTTGGCTGGTGAGTCCGGCGAGGTTGTTGAGAAAATTAAAAAGTTGCTGCGTGACAAACAGGGGATGCTCGAGGAATCAGACAAAGCAGATATTATCAAAGAGTTGGGAGATATTTTATGGTATGTCAACGCAGTAGCGCATTTGCTGGGCTCCAGTCTGGAAGATGTGGCGCGGCTGAATAATGAGAAACTGTTGAGCCGCAAGCAGCGCCATCAGCTACACGGCAGCGGTGATAATCGCTAAGCGTTCAGTGTGGCGGCGCGTTGTCGCACCCAATGGTCAATAGTGCCAGCACCCATGCACAAGACCAATTTACCAGCGTCGAGCGAAGCAATGATGTGGTCCCACAGTGCATCATCCAGCTCGGCAAATGTTACAACATCAGGGCGCGAAGCAACGATGTGGCGTGTTAATTCTTGTGGTGTTAAAACTGGCAAGTCTGGATTTTCGCGGGTCAAATAGGTTGGTAGCCAATAGATCGTCTCAGCGGCCTCAAAGACATCTGCCGTATACTGCGTCATGATTTCGTGTTGGCGAACATTTTGATGCGGTTGGTAGACCAATACCACGTGACTGGACAACTCTTGCGCGAGCTGTAGGGTAGCTTTGATTTCCACTGGATGGTGGCCATAATCCGAGTACAAACCTTCAGCCAATTTCTCAAATCGGCGACCTGCGCCAGGGAATTGATTAATACTGGTAATGACGCTTACTTCGTCAATTTCTGTCATGTGTTTGACTGCTTCTAAGGCCAGCATACCGTTACGCCGATTGTGCTCACCAGCCAGGTGAATGTCTGGGTTACATTCAGTCAGCACTTGTACATTGTCATCATCAAAGCACGCGGCAGTCTCTTGCCAGGCGATGACACTATCAGACTGGTGACCAAAGGTGCGGAAGGCCGCCAAATACTCATCTTCCGTTGGGTAGGTGTCAGGATGGTCATAGTCAACCGACGTGATGAGGCTGAGCCATGGTTGGAAATTCAAGAAGTTTCGATCAAACTCGTCACACTCGTAAATAAAAAATTGACTAGTTGGGTCAAACTTGCCACTTGGTCCAAAGCTCAAGGTTGAGCCGACCGAATAACTGACTGGAATCCCTAACTGTTGCAGGGTCCACACAATCATACTAGTGGTGGTGGTTTTGCCGTGGGTGCCAGCGACAGCCACGAGTTTTAAGTTTTTATCAGATATGATGTGTGCTAACAACTCATCGCGTTTGCCGGTTTTGATGCCAAGCTTGTGAGCAAGTACTAACTCGGGGTGATCTGCCGGCAGGGCTGCGGTATAGACAAACCAATCAAATGGCTGCTTATCGTGCTCTTCCTGTAAAAAAGTTCCTGATTGATCAAGGGCAACGTGAATGCCGCGTTCCATCAAAGCCGCGGTCAGTGGACTGGCTGATTGGTCTGAGCCACAGACGTCATACCCTGCGTCATGAGCAATCTCAGCCAATGGTCCTATACCAACGCCACCGATTCCTGAAAAATAAATTCGCATGGCTTTATTATACCACTCTCGCCCGCCGCTCGGCATGTGTGCTATACTAAAACTAGATCAAGAAGGGGTGGAATGACAGATAAACGCAACGTCCGATTCAAAATTCGTCGACTCGAGCAGATCAAAACATGGCAATTGTTGATTGTGTTTGTCATGTTTGCTTTCATCACAGCAACATTCCTACGGCTCAATAATGTTGGTATGGTGGAGCGTCGTGAAGCGGTGTATGCTGCAGATAAGACAGATGATTCGGTTGGCTTGGCGAGCCGATTGTATGATCTACAGAGGTTTGTAAGCGCTCACATGAATGCCGATCCTGGCAGAGTTGCATTGGTTAAGACGTATGAACGAGACAATGAGCGGCATAAAAAAGCCTATCAAGAAAGTACCAATAGCACTGCCAACGGTGATGCATTTCAAAAGGCTGAGGCTGTTTGTGGGCCGATCGCACGGTCCAACGGCTGGCGTTGGCCGGATATGCGCTATACAAATTGCATCAACCAAGAATTAGAAAAAATTCCTGGCGGACAAGCGGTGATGAGTGAGTTTAAGCCGTTACCGGTTGAGCCGTATTACCACACCTTTACCTCGCCCCTCTGGTCACCAGATTTTGCTGGTTGGTCGTTGATTGTCACGGTAATAATCGGTCTTATCATCATAGGTCGACTCGTGGTCTTGGCTATTCTTCGCTTTATTTTACGCCGCCGAAAGCGTTTTTAGGCTTGACAGGGGCCAACAGGGGTAGTAATCTTATAAGGTAAAGTACTAATAGGAGGTATTACCACATGGCTTACAAGCACACTAACTCAAAGGGCGTTACGTACTACTTGCACAAGACTGAAGTAACTCTGCGCGGTGGCAAGACTCAGACCATCTACTTCTTTGCAAAGGTAGAGAAGAACGACAAGGGTACACCATGCGATCTTCCAGAGGACCGTGTTGTTAAAGAAAATCCACGCAACGGTTTCTTGACCATTTCTAAAAAGAAATAATTAGCAATACTCGCAATCAATACAATAGCTCTCCAAAAGGGGAGCTATTTGATTTTTTAGATATATTATGATATAATAAAATCATGAGCGAAATTATCACATCTCATGTTGCTATAACTGATGAAGGGGATGTCGTATACCCCGGGGGAGACCCTGATGTTGATCCAGATGAGCTGCAGGCAAGGCTAGACCGAGAAGAGGCTGATCGTGCGGCTGAGCAGCGTTATGAGGAGCACCTCCAGCAGGCACTCTCTGATGATTTTATTGGAAGAAATAAGTCATTAGCAGAGGCTGCACGACTGGCTGGTGCCGCCAACCAATCTGAGGGAGCGGCAAAGAGGTATGCTATGGGTATGGCTGCAAAGATCAGAGGTGCGGCTGAGGCTGCCGAAAGAAGCATCGTTGAACGGCAGAAAGCGTTGGAGCTTGCTAGGATAGCCTGCCGGGCTTGCCCATTGGAAGACTTTTGTGTGATGGGCCCGACGAGATTGGTTGATGCGCTGTCAAAGACGGGCAAGCCGGGCAGTAGTACAAGACGGCGGTTTTTAGACAGAGTTAGAGTTAAAGAGCCAGCCAATAAGCATTATTGTGACGATAATCTACGACCGGGTAGGCTGCCGAAGCAATAAGGCAAGAAAAAATTCCCTCAGTGATGAGAGAATCTTTTCTTGGTTGCGGGGGTAGGATTTGAACCTACGACCTTTTGGTTATGAGCCAAACGAGCTACCAGGCTGCTCTACCCCGCGGCACATAGATGATTGTAGCATAGACAAGGAGTATTAGCAAATATCGCCGGTCTTAAGACTTCTTTCGGTTGGCTCCAAACAGGAAATTAGTCCATTGTTGGAGGTTGCTTTCGGTTAATTGCTGCTTGGAAACTGTGGCAGCTTTCTCAGTTTCAACATCAGTTGATGGCACGATCAGCTGTTTTTCACCTGGTGATCCATGACCCAACCGCTGGCGAACTGCCAAGTCTTGATATTCAACAGTCTGGTAATATTTGGCTTCGTATTCAGCCAAAGAGACCTTTAAAGTTTCTAACTCGACTTGCTGCTTTTTATTGTCCAGCAGCTGCTGTAAATGATAATTTCTCTGCATAGCCTCAACCGAACCCCAGGCCCAGCTGAGGGCTATCAAAACCGCTCCAGCGATGATGACGTTGTTGAGCGTCAAATAATCGTGGCGGATGTGATAGACAAGTCGTCTTAGTTCGTGTTTGTCGAGTTTTTTTATCATCATGATGTTTGGTGGGGGCGGCTGGGATCGAACCAGCGACCAATCGGTTATGAGCCGACTGCTCTAACCCCTGAGCTACGCCCCCGCTCAGTTCAGTATATCATAGCTTCGGGGATAAATTATAGTAATTTACCAGCGGCAATTCGCGTCGCTTCTGACCAGGAAGTGAAGCAGCTGGGTGTGCTGATGAGCTGTTTGGCGGTTAGGCGATGACGGACGGCGATGCTGAGTTCACTGATGAGGTCGCTGGCGTGTGGGGCAACGATGGCTGCGCCAATGAGCACGCCCTTTGTGTCGATGATCAGCTTAACAAAACCATTGCGGCAGTCGGTGATGTTACTGCGAGCCGTTAGGGTGAGTGGAGCGACAGCTGTTTTGTACCGTAGGTCACGTTTGATGCACTCTTGTTCGTTCAGTCCAACTTGAGCAACTTCTGGGAAGGTGAATGCTACTAGTAAGTTTGGCGTCAGGTCGGCCTCAATGGCAGTGCGATGGGTCAGGTTGTGAGCGGCGGTTCGACTTTGGGTCAAGACGGCGTGGGTTTGGATGGCTGGATTAGTAATATTGCCAGCAGCAAAGATATGTCTTGCTGAGGTTTGCATGCGAGTATTGACAGTAATGCCCTGGTGGGTATAAGCAACGCCAGCGTTTTCCAGTCCCATGTCGGTCTGTGGGACGCGTTGTTCTGCCACCAAGATTTCATCAACACGTACTGATTTTTGTTGTCGCCCTTGAATATAGGTGACGCGCTTTTGCAACCCCTCTTTTTGTAGGGCAACCACGCGAGATCGTGTCAAAATGGTCATATTACGGCTAACTTTTGCATCTTCTGCGACGATTGGTCCAACTTCAACATCAAACTCTGGCAAAATTCGATTGGCTTTTTCCGCAACGTAGACTTTGGTGCCAAATGAGGCGTACAAATAGGCAATTTCCATGGCAGTGGCGTTGCCGCCAACAATGAACAAGGTTTTCGGTGGGCGGGTCAATGACAAGATGTTTTCTGGTGTTAAGTAAGGGATTTTGTCGCTACCAGGAATGGTTGACTTCTCCCAGGCTGCTCCCGTGGCGATCAAGAATTTGCGAGCCGACAAATGGCGACGATTGACAGTGATTTCATTAGGGCTGAGAAAATGAGCGTTGCCAGAGAAGACACTGATGCCTTGCTTTTCATAATAATAGCGATTACCGCCTGCGCCAGTGCGTTTGATGACGGTGTCTCGCCAGGATAGGAGAGACGGGTGATTGTAGTTGAGCGCGTTGGTTCGTAGGCCAAATTTGGCAGCGCGTTTGGCGTTGTAAAATACTTCGGCTGCGTACAGCATGGCACCCAGCGGCATATCACCCCAGTTGGGAGATTCTCCACCAAAGGTTCCTCGTTCGACGACAGCAACTTTTTTGCCAGCACGGGCTAAAATGCTAGCCGCTGGAGCTCCCGCTGCTCCACTGCCGATGACGATAATATCATAATCAAATGTTGGTTTTTGTGCCATGGTTGCCCCCTAGTTTATATCATAAGTTTGTCATTTTTGTACATGTACGCGGCATCAGAGTGCAGAGGTTCAAGGAAAGTTGTTGCGGTTCGCCGTACGTCGTTTGCGGTTATTTCTGGCTTTTCTTTACACCAGTCAATCACCTGAAACGTTACTTGTGCTGCGATGTCTTCTGCTTGGCCGTCTGGCACGCGAACGCTACAACAGGTTTTGACGATTGAACGGTGCAGCTTTTCTGGGTCAAACGGTTCAGTGCCTCGGTGATTATTTTTCTCGACAATCGTTATCTGCATCACCACCCAATCCCCATGCTTGTTATCCCCATGACGCGGTCAATGAACAGATAAAACGCCAAAATGAACAGGCAGCTACCGCCGACAAATTGCAGGAATGATTTGTACTGCTCACGCCATTGTTGAATTTGGGCGATATTGTAGCCACTGCCAACAAGAATCAGAATGCCAAGGAGCGGTAAAAGTGAACCGACGACGTAGAGCAGGATGGCTGACAGCTGGAAGAGGCCAGAAGGCAGACTGATGATGGCTAGGCTGGCCGCTAGGAGTGGCCCAATGATAAAAATCAATTCAGCGATGACGCTCGTCATGCCGAGTGAAAAGGCCTCGGCGCTACTTTTGGTTGCTTTGCTACGCTTTGCTAAAAAGCGTGCCATACCACGAGGCAACCACAGGACGATGCCAGTTTTTTGCTTGCGGCGATAGTAAAATGCCCAAGTCGCTAAGCCTAATCCGACTGCGATACCTGTGGTAACGGAAGCGACGAGTCGTTCGATGATCATGGTTTGGTTAATGACGATGGTTAAGATATGAACCGTGAACGTCGCCAGTAGCAATGTCATCAAAAAAACACCGAGCACGAAGCTATTCATCCGTCGGAGCAGTAGCATATGGCGGGTCTTTTTGCCTAACGCATGACCGCTCATCAGCGTCAACATACTAACGCTCAACTGCAAACTAGCATGAATGCCAGCTGCCAGAAGGACGATAGCAAGTGATGAGAGTATGGCGTACGTCATGTTTATATGAATATTCCTTTAATATCAGTGTAGCATAGCCGGTTTAAAAAGGGAAAATAATCATGAGGATTTTGTAATATTGCTATTGCTTTTTTGTCAAAAATGTGCTAATGTAGAGTTAGGTTTCATTATTAAACAAAAACAAGGACCAAATACATCATGACAGAGCAAGCAATTGCAGAGCGTGAGCTAACTGCGTTTTTAGAAGGTATCGAAAAACAACAACTCGAAACGTGGAAGCATCAGCGTACTTCACAAGAAATGAGCGAATTTGTTTTGAGAAAGCTCAAAGCGCTTGGTGATAAATAAGCTGGTCTAAAGAAAAACCTCCATGATTCATGGAGGTTTGGCTTGCACTATTGGTAGCACCGGGTGGACCCGAACCACCGACCTCAGGCTTATGAGTCCTGCGCTCTAACCAGCTGAGCTACGGTGCCACGTCTCAGGTGATTATAGCATGGTATTGCTGTTTCACCAAGAGCTGAATTGATTTTATGAATATCAAAACTGCCCATGCTTTGCTATAATGGAAAAGATGAAATATGCGGTAGCAGTCAGTGGTGGGATTGACAGCGTTGTGCTGCTGGATCTTATGGCACACAAGGGGCATCAATGTGTCGTCTTGCACTTTGATCATGGTATGCGTGCTGATTCGAGGGATGATGCGCAGTTTGTTGAGGCGCTGGCTCGACGGTATGGGTTTTTGTTTGAAGGCAAAAGAGAAGAATTGTTGGGGGCTAATGAAGCGATTGCTCGACAGCATCGCTATGCGTTTTTGTTGGCGGCGGCCGAAAAACGTGGTGTGCAGTTGGTGACCGCGCATCATTTGGACGACGTGGTTGAAACGATTGCGCTTAATGTGGCGCGAGGGACACGCTGGAGAGGGCTGGCGGTGCTTGGTGATTCGCGGATCATGCGACCCCTGACACATTGGACCAAACAACAGCTCACAACCTATGCAGTGAGGCGCCGACTGGAATGGGTTGAGGACGAGACGAACGCCAGTGATATCTATACGCGTAATCGTTTGCGGCGTAAGTTGATGAACCTGCCAGATGATGCCAAACAGCAGCTATACAATTTGTGGCAAGAGCAGTTGGAGTTAGCAGAGGCGATTACTGACGAGTCAGCACAGCTTTTGACGGAGCCGCTCAATCGGTATTTTTTCATCAGTATCGATATGGCTGAAGCAGTGGAATTGCTGGCGGAATATATTCGAAATGCATTTGGTACTTCCCTGCTGACGTCGCAGCTCGAGCGAGCGGTGGTGGCGCTCAAGACGGGTAAGCCCGGTACGGTCTGGCAGATCGGTGAAGGGTTAGAGATGAAATTATCATTAAAAACTGCTATAATCAAAAAGATTGATTTAGGTAGAAAGGATTTTTCAGAGTATGGCGGTAAAGATGCCGAACAAGAATGGCAAGAATAAAATCAGTCAGTTTATGCGACTGGGCCTTTTTTGGGCAATTGTTGTATTGATTGGTTTAGCGGTGTATGCGTCAACTGCGCAGCACGCTAATTTGAAGGAAGTGGCTTTGAGCGATGTGGTCAGCCGAGCGAACAAGGGCGACATTAAACTCATCCAAGTCCAGGGTAACGACCTGACGGTAACGGTTAAAGACCAAGATAAGCCAACAGAAAAATCCATCAAAGAAAATAGCAGTATTTACGAGCAAGGCCTCAAGAAAGATGCGCCAGTTGAGGTCAAGGTTGTGCCTCAATCACGTACTGGCGAGGTGGTATGGAATGTTGCCATTACCTTTGTGCCGGTTATTTTGATCATCGGCTTCTTTGTGTTTATGATGCGACAGAGTCAGGGGCAGAATAACCAAGCCATGGGCTTTGGTAAATCAAAAGCTCGATTGTATGGCGAAGACAAAGAAAAGGTTAACTTTGAAGATATTGCTGGTAATGATAACGCTAAGCAAGACTTGCAAGAAGTCGTTGATTTCCTGAAAAATCCAAAGAAATACCGCGAGCTCGGCGCTAAGATTCCACGAGGAGTATTGTTGGTCGGTCACCCAGGTACTGGTAAAACCATGCTGGCGCGAGCTGTAGCTGGCGAAGCAGGCGTGCCATTTTTCTCTATCTCCGGTTCAGAGTTCGTGGAGATGTTCGTCGGTGTTGGTGCGTCACGAGTTCGTGACCTGTTCACTAAAGCCAAGAAAAATGCACCATGTATTATATTTATCGATGAAATTGACGCGGTTGGCCGTAAACGTGGTTCTGGTATGGGCGGCGGACATGATGAGCGTGAACAGACGTTGAACCAGATTTTGGTGGAAATGGACGGCTTTGACGGCGACACT
>CAUROB010000016.1:0-17392 GCA_963526655.1 uncultured Candidatus Saccharibacteria bacterium | reverse complement strand
AGTCGGTTGGCGTGCGTGAGCTACGGTTATTAACCAAGTCGCTCAGGCCAATGCCCGAAAAGCTCGAGAACAAAGAAGAGCGATTTCGCCGCCGCTATGTCGATATGAATGTCAATCCAGAAGTGCGCGAGCGATTTGTTCGCCGCAGTAAGTTTTGGCAGGCGACACGTGATTATCTGAACCAGCATGGGTTTATTGAGGTGAATGTGCCGGTGTTGGAGCACACCACCGGCGGCGCTGATGCTAACCCGTTTGTGACGCATATGGACGCACTGGATAATCAGCAGTTTTACTTGCGTATTTCTCACGAACTGCCGCTGAAGCGGTTGATCGGTGCTGGGTTCGAGAAGGTGTATGATCTCGGGCCGCGTTTTCGCAATGAGAATTATTCAGACGAGCATTTGCCAGAGCACATCGCCATGGAGTGGTACGCCGCGTATTGGGATTGGAAGCAGGGCATGCGCTTTATGGAGGCGATGTATAAAGATGTGCTTCAAAAGACGTTTGGTACGCTGCAATTTCAGCTAGGTAAATTTAATGTTGACATGAGTGGCGAATGGGAAGTCTGGGATTATGCTGAGGTGATCAACAAGCACTATGGGATTGACGTATATAATACGACAATTGACGAGGTGGCTGCCAAGCTGAAAGAGCATGGTTTGGAAGTGGAAAAGACCGATTCCATTCCGCGTGGCATTGATAAATTATGGAAGAATATTCGCAAAGATGTAGCGGGGCCGGTGTGGTTGGTGAATACGCCGAAGTTTATCAGTCCGCTGTCTAAGACTAACCCCGAGAATCCGCAGACGGTGGAGCGTTTCCAGCCAGTAATCGCTGGGTCGGAGCTGGGCAATGGCTTCTCTGAGCTGAATGACCCGATTGACCAGCTGAATCGTTTTGTTGAGCAGCAACAGATGCGTGACGCAGGTGATGATGAGGCGATGATGCTAGACATTGACTTTGTGGAGATGTTGGAATACGGTATGCCGCCAGCTTGTGGTTGGGGATATTCTGAGCGGGTATTTTGGATTTTTGAAGGCGTAACGGCGCGTGAGGGCGTGCCGTTCCCGCAACTACGTCATGAGATTGATGAGACAACGCGAGCGATTTATCCGCAGGTGAAGCTGTAATTGTCGCCTGGACTGGGTTTGTTATAATTAGAGTATGAAGCGACTTATATTGGGGATACTAATCGCTGGATCTCTGTTGATTGGATCTGGTCAGTCGGCGTTTGCGGCGCAGACGGACAATTTTACCATCACTAAATTTGATGCGGAGTATTTATTGGGCCGCGACAGCGAGAATCGTTCGACGTTGGCGGCAACATGGCGGATTACTGCTCATTTTCTGCCGAATCAAAATCACGGTATTGCGCCGATATTTGTGAAGAAGTATGATAATCATCCGACGAACTTTTCGTTGCAGTCGGTAACTGATGAACAGGGCGCCTCGCTGGAGCATACGTGGAATGGTGATGAGCTAAGGATTGGCAAGAAAGATATTTACGTTCAAGGTGAAAAAACCTATGTCATCAAGTTTACTCAGCGTGATGTAACCAAGCACTATGACAATACAGGCCGCGATGAGTTCTACTGGGATGTCATCGGCAATGAGTGGCGCGTGCCGATGGAAAATGTACGCGTGTCCGTGAAACTTGATGAGTCGCTTCAGGCGGCGCGGCGCGGCGAAGTTTTCTGTTATGTTGGTAAGCAGGGGTCGAGAGAGCGGTGTAATGTCAGTGATGATAAGAGTGAAATTGTTACAAATGTGAGCCGCCTAAATCGCCGTGAAGGCATAACGATGGCGGTTGGCTTTACCAGCGGTACGTTTACTGGGTATCAAGAGACGTTGAGTGAAAAGTTTATAAAAATTTGGGCAACGGTGCAGACGATAGCAAGTAGTTTGGCAGTTATATTGATGTTGTTGTTAGTCTGGCGCTACCGACGGCTGTTTGGTAGATATAG
Organism: uncultured Candidatus Saccharibacteria bacterium; assembly: GCA_963526655.1. Classification (GTDB taxonomy): domain Bacteria; phylum Patescibacteriota; class Saccharimonadia; order Saccharimonadales; family Saccharimonadaceae; genus Nanosynbacter. The sequence continues at coordinate 15,428 of CAUROB010000016.1, read as the reverse complement.
TGAGCTCAAGCCGATTCCGCCAGAATATTTGCCACCAAACCAGGCGAGTGTGATGACCTCAGCGTATATTTTGAAAAATTACGAGGTTATGGCAATTAAAGGGTCAGCCAAGGTGGCGCAGCTGTTGGATTTGGCGGTGCGGCACTATATCAAGCTGTACGAAGTGAGAAAGGCGTCGTTTTTGCGGTCGGCGCAGTACGAAATTGAAATCGTTAAAGATTTGAAAGAGCTGAGACCCGAAGAGTCCGAGATTGTTCGGGACATGTTTGGTTCGTCAATGCCAAAGCCAGGTCAGCGGCTAAATCTGAAAAAGTTGCAGAACAATTTGTCATATGCGGCGAGAACGCGCGATGATGATACAAATTTAAAGAATTTGGCTCGTGGTAAATATGCCTTGTGTGAGCAAACACTCGCGAATAAGCGAATTGTGCAGAGGTGGGCACTGTGGGTCTGTGCTGTCGGTGTGTTGTTATTGTCGCCGATGTTGCTGCTCGTGGCGGGGATAGTATTTGCCTTGTCATTTGGCTGGTCACTGACTGATGAGGGCTTGGCACTCAGGCGATATTTGGCGGGACTGAAACTGTATATTGGCGTAGCTGAAGCTGAGCGTTTACAGATGCTTCAGAGTCCTGAGGGTGCAGAAAAAATGAAGGTTGATGCGACTGACGAGAAACAATTGGTGAAGCTGTATGAGCGAGTCTTGCCGTATGCGGTGCTGTTTGGACAGGAAAAGAAGTGGAGTGCGCAGCTGGGTCAGTACTATGAGCAGGTTGGTGAGCAGCCAGATTGGTACAGTGGTCAGGGCGCGTTCAATGCCGCGGCGTTTGCAGCTGGAATGAATAGTCTGTCAAGCGTGGCCAGTAGCGCCAGTGATTACTCATCGACCTCTGGCGGTTCCACTGGCGGTGGTTTCGCTGGCGGTGGCGGAGGCGGTGGCGGAGGCGGTGGCTGGTAAGCACTATGCCTGACGTTTTATTGTTAGCATTGGCGGCGGTTCTGCTGCTGCTCTCGGGGTCGTTCTCGGGCCTTAATATTGGGTTGATGATGGCGCGGCCAGATGATTTGAAACGTAAAGCTCGGCAGGGCGACGCAATCGCTGCACGGGTGTATCGCTATCGCAAAGACGGTTATTATCTGATCTTTTGTATTTTGCTGGGTAATGTTGGGGTGAATACGGCGATGTCGATTTTGCTGGGCAATATGACGAACGGCGTGGTTGGTGGGCTGATTGCCACGCTACTGATCACGATGTTTGGCGAGATTTTGCCACAGGCGATTTTTACGCAGCGCGGCTATCAGATTACACGCTATTTCTTCTGGTTGCTGGATGTGATTTATGTGCTATTTTGGCCGCTGGCCCGGCCGATGTCCAAGCTGCTCAATCGCTGGGTAGGCAAGGAAGCGCCACAGCTGTACTCACACCAAGAGCTAGAACAGATCATTCACGAGCATGCTGAGCGGTCGGACAGCCCAGTTGACTATGACGAAAGTCGCATCGCGGCGGGAGCACTGCAGTTTAGCAAGAAGACGGCTGGTGATTTGGTGACGCCGATGAATGAGGTGTTTACGGTGGAGTTGGATGATGAGCTGGATGCGACACTGCTGGCACAGATCAAACATGCTGGCCATTCGCGGATCCCGGTGCGTGATGATGGGCGGCTGGTAGGAATTTTATATGTCAAAGATGTGGTGGGGCGCGAGCTGCCACTGCCGGTGAGTCAATTGTACCGTGACAAGATTCATGACATCGACGCGCGGTCGCGGCTGGACACGGTGCTCAGCCGATTTATCCAAACCCGCAATCACTTGTTCGTGGTGATGGATGATGAGAAGGAGCTGGGTATCATCACGCTGGAGGACGTGATTGAAGAGATTTTGGACCAGGAAATTGAGGACGAATACGACGAGGAATAGGGCAGGTGATCTCTCGACTTGCTGTAAAAGAAAAATAAAAATCGTAGAATTCTAAGGGGTAGATTGTTATTTAGGTGATTATTTACTCAAAAGTACTTGACATTTTATAGTACCTTGTATAACATAGTACTATGTACAAAGAAACTACAAGGAGCAAGGTATGAGAAGAATTGATATCATTAAGCGGGCGGGACGGAATCTTCGCCAGTCAAAAGGTCGGACGATTTTGACGTCATTGGCGATTTCGGTCGGGGCGTTTACGATTGGTTTGGCGCTGATGGCTGGCGAGGGTGGTCGGCTGTACACAAATAGTATAGTTGACGCGGCTGGCGATAAAAAAGTGATCATGGTTGCTAAAAAAATTGAAGCCGAAAAGAAGGATCAATTGCCAGAATATGGTAGTTCAGAGCAAGATGCTGGGAAAAATAAGGAATCAGCCATACGAAGCAAATATGTGCTCAATGACAAGGACTTAGAAAAAATTCGTCAAACGCCGCATGTAAAAACGGTAACACCGGCGTATTCAACTGATGGTGTCGCTTATGCTAAAAGCTCGGCGAATAATAAAAAATTTGCGTTAACGGTGGCTGTTAAAATGGATAGGACTCGAGCGGAATTGGCAGCGGGAACGTTGGAAGACTTCATGCCAAAGCCGGGTGAGATTATCATCCCGGATGATTATGTGAAGCAGTTGGGCTTTAAGGATGCGCAGTCGGCGATTGGCCAGACGATAACCTTGGGCGTGCGCAGTGCAGCGCAGGGTGGAGACGTTGCCAAAGAGGTGTCGTTCAAGATTGCGGCGGTGGACAAAAAGTCAGACACTGTTTTGTTTTATGAGCCAATGCTGAGAATTTCAACAGCTGATGCTAAGGCTATCTATGAATTTAGCCACGACAAGAGCCAACCACATCAGTACTCAACGGCGATTGCTATGGTGGATGACGAGAGTAACGTTGATGCTGCTAAAGATGTGATTGGCAAAGACTATAACGCGTACTCAATTCAGGATATTCGGAAGGCGCTACTAACGATGGTTAATGTAGCACAGGTGGCGCTGGCAGGATTTGGTGGCTTGGCACTGCTGGCTAGTGTGTTTGGAATTGTGAATACTATGTACATTTCGGTGCTGGAGCGGACCAGTCAAATTGGTTTGATGAAAGCGCTGGGGATGCGTGGTCGTGATATTGGTAAGTTGTTCCGGTATGAGGCAGCATGGGTTGGTTTGCTTGGCGGCTTGATTGGTGTTGGGCTGGCGAGTTTGGTGACGTTACTAAACCCAGTGATTACTAGCACCTTGGGTTTAAGTGCAGGGACAAACTTACTGGTCATCAATCCGCTGCAAATTGGGCTGTTGGTGTTTGGACTAGTAGTGATGGCAGTAATTTCTGGCTGGCTGCCGAGCCGCAAGGCAACAAAATTAGACCCAATTGAGGCATTAAGGACAGAATAGGAGAGAGGTCATGATTGAACTAAAAAATGTGACAAAAGTTTATGGCAAAAAGAAGAACCAATTTACGGCGCTGAAAAATGTCAGCCTGACCATCCCAACGGGAGCTAGTGTAGCAATCTTAGGTAAATCTGGTTCAGGAAAATCGACGCTGATGCATGCGATTTCCGGGTTGGACCGGCCACAACACGGCCAGGTGATCATCGACGGGCAAGACATCTTGCAGCTGAAGCCAAGGCGCGTCGATGAGTTTCGTGCCAAGAAAATCGGCTTTATCTTCCAGAGTTTCTTTGTCCAGGGCAATGAGAGTGTGATTGATAATGTCAGTTTACCGCTGGAAATTGCGCGGCTGCCGCGGAAAAAACGAGCGCAGAAAATTAACGCGGCACTCAAGGCGGTGGATTTGTATGATAAGCGAAAAAACCGCGCTAAGGACTTGTCGGGCGGACAGAAGCAGCGCTTGGCGATTGCCCGGGCGATTGTCGGTGATCCGCAAATCATTTTTGCTGACGAACCGACTGGTAACTTGGACAGTGAAACAGGTGCGAAAGTGGAAGAATTGCTGTTTGATTATAATAAGCAAAAAGGTGTAACATTAATCATAGTGACGCACGACGCTGATTTGGCGAAAAAGTGTGATCATCAAATTATCATCAAAGACGGTCGGGTTGAAAAGTCGACCGTGCCAGAGGAGAAAAAACATGGACGTTAGTGCTTACGCGGAGAGCCTGGCGATTCAGCTCCGCAAAGGCTTTCTGGTGTACTGTGTACTGTTAGTGTGTGCTAAGCAACCACAGTACACTGGCGATATAGTCAAGCAATTGAGTGATTCGGATTTGATGGTAGTGGAAGGCACGATTTATCCGCTGCTGAGCCGTTTACAAAAATATGGCTATCTCAAACACGAATGGCAGGAAAGTGAGCAGGGACCGCCGCGCAAATATTATTCACTTACTGATACTGGCGCAGAGCTGGTAGATGAATTAAAAAATCGTATAAAAATGTTGAACACTTCGCTAAAAAATCTTGAGAAAGGAGCAAAGCGATGAAAGAAATAACCAGAATTCATTTGGCAAAAACGCCGTTTAGCGTGGAGGTTGATGCCAAAAAATCATTGGAACAGTACCTTAATTCAATCCAGAAAAATATGCACGCTGAGCCAGAGGCGATGCGAGAAATTGAGGCGCGAATGGTGGAGCTTTTGGCGGAGCGCGGCGTGTCGAAGGACGGTGTCATTAGCCATGATGATGTTTTGGCGGTGCAGAAACAAATGGGCGAGCCGCAGGACTTTGCTGACGGTGAAGTGCCAGAGACGGTCGACACAGCTGAGACGAACGCGAGCAAGCCGACCAAGCGATTGATGCGCGATCCAGATAACGCAATTTTGGGTGGCGTGTGCGCTGGGATCGCTGCCTACTGGGGAATTAATCCTTTATGGGTACGCTTGTTGTTCATTTTCTCGCCATTTATCACCTTTGGTACCTCGCTACTGATTTACATTGTATTGTGGATCAGTATGCCAGAAGCGCAAACGGCGGCTGAAAAGTTACAGATGCGGGGAGAAGAGGTGACGCTGGATAGTCTGAAAAATTTTTCTTTCACCGATAATAAAAAGACCCAGGTGAAAAATACGTTCATCAGAGTCTCACAGGTATTTGTTTCACTTATGTTAATCATGATCACCTTTGGATTATTAGTTGCTGTACCAGTGGGTCTCTTTGCTGGTGTAAGTGTCATTAGTTGGATGGACGGTTTTGCTGCGCAGCCATGGGCTTTAGGCTTGCTGATTTCTGCACTTGTTGGCGGTGCTGCTGCGGTGACGCTGTTTGGCGTGTTGACGGCTAGCGCAATCAAGTGGAAGTTTACGCGAACGGCATTGATTGCGGTGGTGATTAGCACCGTCATCGGGGCATTTTGTATCTCAAGCTCGGCGATCTTTGGCACGCAAACCTTGCGAGAGCTGGCGCGGGATGAAGAGCGTTTGACAAAAACAATGACCGTGGAGCTACCAAAGAATCTTGAAGGCGTTAAATATGCTGATGTAACCAGTAATGGCCTGGTTGACAGGCAAGCCATATCATCTCAAGAAACCAAAGTTGAAGTAAAATATTTCTCACGTAAAGATGGTAAGGCACCGAAAGTACAAGCTGTTGTGGAAGGTGACACGCTTAAAATCAATATTGAACATGATTCGCAGTTATCTTGTTTGAATGAATCATTCTTCTGGGGTGTCCACTGCGGCGGTATCACAAGGGTTACTGTGTATGGATCGTTGCAATTGAAACCGGGGGACCAAGGCTCTGGTGACATTATTCCGTACCCAGGTTCATCACGAATCAATGGCGCATTTTTGTAGAGAACTAGCGGTTTGATATAATAAACTCTATGAATATGAGTTGGTGGCAGGCAATTGTGCTAGGAATTATTGAGGGAATTACCGAATTCTTACCTATTTCTAGCACAGGCCACCTGACCATTGCTGAGAAATTGATGGGTATGCCCCTGGACGATGAGGGGCTGATTGCTTTTACGGCGATTATTCAGATTGGGGCTATAGCGGCGGCGATTATTTATTTTTGGCAGGATATTCAGCGAGTGTTGATCGCGTGGTGGCGTGGTTTGTGGTGGAAACGAGCGCGACGGAAATTTGACTACAAATACGGTTGGGCGATCATCATCGGTTCAGTGCCAATCGCGGTAGTGGGGCTGGTGTTCAAAGATGAAATTGAAACGGTACTGCGTAGTTTGTGGTTTGTGGCGGGTGCGTTGATCGTCTGGAGTGGCGTGATGTGGCTGGCTGATAAGTATGCTACTACCAAGCGCGTTGAGAAGGATACGACGTGGAGAGATACACTGGTTATTGGTTTGGGTCAGTGCCTGTCGCTTGTTCCTGGGGTGAGCCGCTCTGGCGCTACGATATCAGTGGGGTTGCTGCGCGGTTTTGACCGGGTAACAGTGACCAAATTGAGCTTTTTCCTAGGGATTCCAGCGTTGGTGGCGGCAGGGCTGTTGGAAGTCGTGACTAAATACAAGCATATTTCCGGTGGCGTTGGCTGGACGTCAACCATCATCGCGACGGTGGTTTCATTTGGCGTGGGTTATGTGGCAGTGGCGTGGCTCCTGAAATTTATCCAAAACAATGATTTTCGCTCGTTTATCGTCTATCGATTTGCGTTGGGGCTGATATTGGTAGCACTACTGGGCGCTGGGATAATCTCTCACGTTTAAGCCAAAATTGGTATATAATGAGGGCATGCTAGACATCAAATTTATTCGAGAAAATGCTGATTTGGTGCAAAAATCAGCACATGATAAGGGATACGCCGTCGATATTGCGGCATTGTTGCAGCTCGATGATGAGCGTCGCGATTTACAAAAACAAGTTGAGGCGCTGCGTGAACAGCGAAATGCAATCTCAGCCAAGATGAAAGGCGGCCGTCCAGATCAGGAATTAATTGACCAGGGTAAGCAGCTAAAAATTGAGTTGGCAGAGCGTGAGGGTTACCTAAAATCCACTGAGGAAAAAGTAGCCGTAATTCTGAAAAATGTGCCGAACATCACCTTTGATGATGTACCGCTTGGCGGTGAGGAAGACTCGGTTGAGGTAAAAACTTACGGTGAGCATAAAACGGGCGCCAAGGATCATTTGGACTATGCCGTTAATCGTGGTTGGGTAGACTTTGAGCGCGGTGCAAAAGTAGCTGGCGCGAAGTTTTATTACCTCAAGGGCGATTTGGCGCTGCTGGAAAATGCTGTGACGCAGTTTGCGCTGGATTATGTAACAAAGCAGGGCTTTACGTTCATGACGGTGCCGCACATGGTGAATATGCGCACAGCTGAGGGTGCTGGTTTTACACCAAAAGGTGAGGGCAGTAACGAATATGTGGTTGAGGGCGAGGATTTAACGCTGATCGGGACGGCGGAAATGCCGCTGACGGGCTATCACGCTGATGAAATTTTGGATGAGAAAGATTTGCCGCTGTTATACGCAGGATATAGTCCATGTTACCGCAAGGAAGCGGGAACGTACGGCAAGCATACGCGTGGATTGTTCCGAGTGCACCAATTTAACAAATTGGAAATGTATGCGTTCTGTCTACCGGAGCAGTCCAAGGAAATTCATGAAAAAATCCTCAGCGTCGAGGAAGCGTTGTGGCAGCAAATTGGCATCTCGTACCATGTGGTGAATATCGCGGCGGGTGACTTGGGTGCGCCAGCTGCCAAAAAATACGACATCGAATACTGGTCATCAGTCGATGAGACGTACCGCGAGCTGACCAGCTGTTCGAACTGTACGGATTATCAAGCGCGTGGCTTGAACATTCGCGTGCGACGCGCGAACGGCAGCATCGAGTCAGTTCACACCCTGAACGGTACGGCGGTTTCATTGGCGCGGTCGTTGGTGGTGATTTTGGAGAATTTCCAGAACGAAGATGGCAGTTTGACAGTGCCAGAAGTGCTGCGATCATACATGGGCGGACGTGAGCGAATTTAACGAATGCATGGTATAATGTAGGTATAACGAAGGAGGGATATGATTACCAATCTGACAATCACTGGTGTAAAGTACGAACTGAACGACACGACCAAACGGTATATTGAGAAAAAAATTGGTCCATTGGATCGGTTTTTGCCACGCCACGCTCGTAAAAGCGTGACGGCAGACGTGAAGATTAAGCAAATTGACCACCCTGGCGGCAACAAATATGAGGTTGAAGTTATCATCAATGTCCCAGACAAGGTTATCACCGCAAAAGACTCAACGATGAACGTGCTAGCAGCCGTAGATATCGTCGAGACCAAGTTGAACGGTCAGTTGCGTCGCTACAAGGACGACATCTTAGCTCATGTTGGCCGTAGTCGTGGTGTGTTGGCGAAGTTTAAGCGCAGTTTCCGCCGCGGGTAGTACAAGCTACCCGACGGGTGAGCGGATGCCAACTGTGTTATCTGAGTAGCTATGTGAAAGCATATAGACATGCAGTATACTTCCGGTATAAGTGTCATTATAATCAACTGCTTCCCAAGTGGTGACTGGTGCAGAGCCAAGTTTGCAGTTTTCTGGTCGCCAGCACCATGAATACCACTTTTTTGTGGGGGTTTTAAAGGGTACTTCATTGTTGTTTAACACCATGTTCAGGTTATATGTTAAGGACTCAGCGATGGTTTGGTGTTGAATTGGCGGGTTTTGCTGCTGGCTTTGCTCGTAAGACATGTTAGGGTGGGTCAGCGCTTCTTTGCCAGAGACGAGACGTAGTGTCCAACCTATGTTTTTACCGTTCTCCTTAGTTGTGTAGGTTGGTGGAGTGGTGGAGCCTACAGTTGGCGTTTGATCCAATTGACCCCAGGTATTATCGTTTATTGAACCAGCGATATACAGTCCATACAAGCCAGAATACCCTTCCTTAGTATATTCTTCGTCAACTCCTAGAGGATTATCAGCTATGGTTTTGTCAGCTGTCATTGCTTTGGCGATGTCTAACCAAGTTTGTTTACCAAGGCCGTGAGGGGCCAGGACGATGTGCGGGGTGGCGCCATCTTCTTGCTCCATCCGCTCAAATTTCTCAGCCAAATAGCGAAAATTGACACCGGCTAATAGCATTTGTTCTGGTGTTGGTGCTGACAAGCCAGCATACCCAACCAAACGTTCGGACAAGAGAAAAGCTTGTTCAAACGAGCGCTGGACCTCAAGATTTTCTATTCGCTCTAATCCCTCGAAGCCAGCTGTTCCTTGTTTCCGAGCTTCATCAACAGTGGTGTCAAGTACCCCAAAGAGGGCGGTGGCACCAAAATCCTCAGAAACTTTTTGTTTTAATTGAGCTCTCTCCCACGCAGCCGCAGCGGCAGTATTGATATGTGACGGGAGAAGATTAGGATTGGGCATAGAGTATGTTCTTTTATGTTTGAATAGTTGCTTCTATAAATGATTGTAGCACGTTTGGCAAGTCTTTAGGGTCGTTGATACGTTTGGCGTTCGGAGCGTATAGATGCTCAGCGGCATCTGAGCCAATTGATACGCCATATACTACAGTGTTCTGGTCACGGCGAAGCTGGCTGACGGCTACCTGGGCGGCGTCGAGGTTATTACTTGCACCATCAGTTACGACGATGATGATTCGCTGGCGATCATGGTCGTGGGGTAGATGAGCAATTTCCTGGAGGGCTAAATAATCCGCCGTACCGCCTGCATCGGCTGCAGTGATGGCTGCGTATGTATCAAGCCGTTGTTTGTCATTTAGGTTGCTACTGAGTGGTTTGTGACAGGTTGCAGTATCACCAAATGTGTATAGTGAGGTACGTACTGACAGGTCGGACAAATCGACGGCTTGTTCTTTTTCCAGCTTTCGGATATCGCGTTCCATGCTGGCAAGTCCCTCCAGCATGATGATGGCGCAACTGGCGGCGGCTTGTGCCGGCTCACCACTCATGGAACCAGAGCAGTCGAACACGAAGAAATAGTCGGTTTTACAATTCAATTCGGTTCGTCCGCGGACGGTTTCGTAGCGCTGAAATGCCTCTGGTGCGACACCACTCTTGATGTCGGTGATGGTTTGTGCCAGGCGGTTGGGGTCGAGGATATCGCCGTCTTGGTGAGCGCGGCGACTGAGACCGCGGCGGGTAGCAACAACTTCATCCAAGACTGATTGGAAGACTTGGCGCATCTGATCAATCTGCCTATGGAGTCGCTTGAATTCATTATCATACTGGTGTTTTTCGCGTAGTGAATGTCCAGTTTGCTCTTGATAGCGGCGGTTGGCCGCTATCTGACGGGCGCGTTCTCGCTGTTCGGGTGTCATGGTTTCGTGACGTTTTTCTTGAGTAGCTTTGTCGATAGCGTCATGGATTTTTTTATGTTCTTTGGGACTGAACGGCTCGGGATGCTTGTTGTCAAAATAATCGGCATAGGCGTCCGCGAATGGATTGTCGCCTTGTTTAGTGTCAGCGTTTTGTGATGGGTCGGCATCTTGCTGCTCGGTAGTGTTGTTGGTGGTCTGTTGATCGCCGTTTTGCTGCTGGGTTTGGGTGTTTTCTGCCTCTTGTTTGTCTAATTTTATGAGATTTTCGTATTTTGGCCAAATCTGCGTGAGCCAATAGTCAAAACGGTCACTGCCGGAGAGTTTCTTGCCATTAGCGCCCCTTGCACCAGGATCGGTCAAGAACGAGATGAGGTCAATCTGTCCACCCTGAAAGTTACGCAGTTGGTTTATGGCTTCATCAACTTCTTGGCGAACAGGTGTTTTGCTGCCTGGTATCATCTCCTGGCGGATGATTTTGTAGAGAAATTGCAGGTGCATGGGGTTGCTAGCATAATCAACTGGTTCGCCGCCACGCTCCGCTGGAAACAGGCGACTGGCGTAAATATCGGCACCAACTTCTTGCATGGCGGGTAGCATGTTCATGATCTGTTTGTTACCGTGGATATCGGTCAGAATATTATTGAAAATATGGCGTGCTTGTTGCTCCTGAGGGTCTTTGCTGCCCATGATGAATGCATTTTGCCGCGCTGAAAATACAGGATCTCGCTTGATGTCGCGCACATGGGCCATCAGTTCATGCAGGGTAGCAAATACACAGTGATCAGCTGAATAACCTTTTTCAATGAAGAATGACGGATCGATAGTGAATGAACCAGTTTTGGTATCTGTAGCCCAGCCTTCACCAACCGCTACCTGTACGTTCATGCCAGTCAGTCGACACAGTGCTGGTATTTGGTCGTCCAGAAATGCCGCGGCTTTATCAAGCGAGGCCTGACGCTCTACTGCTGCCTCTTGCTCGGGCGTCACCATCGGTGATTCTGAGTGATTTATTGATGGGTGTAATACTTCGGCCATTTTCTTTACAAACCTTATGCTTATAGTATATAATACCAGCCAGATATTATAAAATACCAAACACGCTCATGCATACCGTTGAAACAAAACCCATCACTACTGAACTACATCTTGAACCTTCTGTTTTAGAGACGTATTATACTCCAGATGCGGCTGATCGAACCGTGGAAGGAGTTATGGAGTTGATGGCTGGTCTGCAGGAGAGTATGCAAGCGGTGAGATCTGATTGGCGGACAGCGGTCGTGGGCGATCGACAACTCTTAGAGCAACTGGCGGCACCGCACGTTGAACGCATCAATGCATCGAGGAGTCAAGGCCATCCAGGGGAGCCTAGTATAGCGGCGAGTGAGATCAGTGAGAACTTTTTGCTAGGCTTGGCTGAGCCGAATTGGGAAGAGCAGATGCCGCGCGACACAAGCGGAGAAGAATTGCAGCGTTGGGAGGGTTTTAAGAACGAATACCCTGATGTGGCTGACAATCTAGAAGATTGGTATATGTACCATGCAAAACTACATGAGTTACGCAAAGATGCTGTACTCATGAACGAATTTGATGAGGGATATCGCGGCGAACAGATGGCAGCAACTCGCGCAGCAGCCGAGTTCTTGCGCGCTCAGGACAGGAAAGATGAAATCAGCGGGCGGATGGTAAGCTTACGTGCTAAGGTAGCAAAGAATGGGCGTCCTTTGACGGCAGGTGAGAGGCGAAAAATAGCTGCATGGCAAAAGCAGTTGTCTGAGGTTGATGAGAATATCGATATTCCACCAAATAGCAGCAAGGAACAGTTTTTAGAAGAAGTAACCCGTCTACAAGTCCGTGAGTGGAAACGACAACTGGACAGCGGTTTGTTGATGACTGAACAGATGCAAACAATCATTGATGAGACGCTGCCGGCTATGATGCGGGGTGAGCCAACGCTGTTTGTTGGTGAGACGGGTGGCGCTAAAACTGCCATGGCGGAGTATATGGTACAAACGTATTTTGGTGTTGAACCAGAGTTTGTCAGTGCATATGGTGACGTCAACAGTTACCAGTTGATGGGCAAACAAGAGCTACGTGAGGAAAATGGCGCGAGTGTTAGCGAGTTTGTGCCAGGACCAATCATTCGTGCTATGGAACAAGGGAAACCACTCATCCTTGACGAGATTAACGCCATGCCATCAGAACTGTTGAAACGCTTGAACAAAATCATGCAGCTGCGCCCAGGCGATAGATTTACTGTTCAGGAAGATTCTGGGAAGGTTGTTGAGGTTCAACCGGGCTTTTGTATCATCGCCACGGCGAATGAAAAGTCAAAACGCTACAAGGGCGTGGATGATTTGAGTGTTGAGTTTCAGAATCGGTTTGGGGCGAATATCAATCGTGTGCGTTACCCCGACCACGACAAGGGTTATGATGAATACCCGCGCGAGAATGCTCAGTTGGCTATGGCGGCTGTGGCAACCAAGCGAGGTGAGTTGCCACCAGAGATTGACGAAGGAGAGTTTGAGAATTTTGTTCGAGCAGCTCGGTTGAGTCAGCAGATATTTAGTGGCATCAATGGTGAAGGTTATAGTCAGTTCATCGATACAGAAAAAATGGTGGACAATCGTCCTGGCTTAGAGGAGACAGTGTTGGCGCCACGCACTATGGTGGATATATTACACAAGGTTGCTGGCAGCTACGGGACGGTGTCACTGAAGCGAGCTTGTCAAACGTTTCTGGACGGCATCAAGAATCCAAATGACCGCCAGGTTATGCATCATGTCCTTGAGTATCATGATTTGCTACCAGAGGAAATGCTGAGAAATACATCGGAAGAAGCAGGAGATAACGAGGAGACAGATGAAAGCTGATCGGCTTTTAGGGCAAAGTATATGAGTATGCCTGAAATTCTTCCACCGGAAATTCTCACTGCTGCCGAGACTGCCTGGAATAGAGCTCAGGAGAAGCAGGAATCTTGGCCTTTTGGGAGCAGTGCAACCTATCAATCGCTCGGGGCCGCTTCGCTCCATACGTTAGACGCTGCTGTTGTTAGAGCCAAGGAACAAGGAGTGGCGGGATTTAATGGACTGGATGGAATTACCAACCTAGAGACTAGAGAGTTGTTTAGGCGAGACCTTGAAGATTATAAAACGATTTTTGCCGGAGCGGGTATCGATATGCCGACGCCAGCTGAGCTGGCGGAGGGTGGTATCGATTTTGGGCGGTTGGCAGAGCTGAAAGAAGAACTGCCAGATCATGATCTGGTTGTGGCGCCATTAGTATTACCCATTAATACCGTGCGTCAACTTGTGTCGGCTGTCGCGCAGGATAAAACCGTGCCGAATAATCCGCTTGGTATAGTGCAGACCCAGACAAGAGAAAAAAGTGATGGATTGTTTGCAGAAAGCGAAGTTACTGATTGTTGGGATCGGATGATAAATAATACTGTAGCCTACTGGGGATTGCCGATTGTAGAGGATGATTATAAGTGGACGGCTTTTTTACTGCTAAATAATGACGATCAAGACAGGCTGATACCCTACGAGCAAGCAATGAAAGAAGGCAGGATGCCGACGCCAGTCACGAGCTATATTGCGTACCAGTTGCACCGAATTCATCAGGCCATGTCACCAATGGATTCTAAAGAATGGGTAATAACATCAAATGAATTTGCTAGCTCTGAAGGATCTGCTAGCGTATTAAAGTCTTGTTTTAGTAATTCCGGAAACGACATAATGATACGCTGTACGAGTATTGAATTTGCGAAAACATTTGTAAAAGTGCGCCCTCTTGTCGGGTGACGGTTAGCCTAGTCTGTCGTAGGCAGTTGGCAGGGCTAGCTGTGTCCAAAAATTCTTTAATCTTAGGGTAAAAGATGCTACAATATATACAGTTTTTGAAAATGTCCGAAAGCGAGGGAGTTTTAAGGTTATGGCAATGACACAACAAAAAGCGCTGAGTAAAGTTTTTGGTGATCCGCAGAAGAAGATTTTGAAGCGGCTGGAAAAGCGTGTTGCAGTAATTAACGGTTTATCTGAAAAGTATGAAAAGCTGTCAGATAAGGAATTGCAGGCGCAGACAGAAGCGCTGAAAAAGCGTCTGACGAAAAAGAATGTAACGCTGGATACGATTTTGCCGGATGCCTTTGCAGTGGTGCGTGAGGCAGCCAAACGCGTCATCGGTGAGCGTCCATATGATGTTCAGCTGATCGGTGGTATGGCGCTCCACGAAGGTAATGTGGCTGAGATGAAGACCGGTGAAGGTAAGACCTTGGTGGCGACGCTGCCGACCTATCTGAACGCGCTGGAAGGCAAGGGTGTTCACGTGGTGACCGTTAACGATTATCTGGCGCAGCGTGACGCTGGCTGGATGGGTCAGGTGTATGACTTTTTGGGCTTGACAACTGGCGTGATTATCAACGAAGCATCGTTTGTCTATGATAAAGACTATGACAATGAGCATCACGACGATCCACGCATGCGCAAACTCCGCCCAGTTACGCGTAAAGAGGCCTACGCGGCAGACATTACCTATGGCACGAACAACGAGTTTGGTTTTGACTATCTACGCGACAACATGGTGAATGACGTCGCCTTGCTCAGGCAGCGAGAACTGAACTTTGCTATCGTTGACGAGGTGGACTCCATTCTGATCGACGAAGCGCGTACGCCGCTGATCATCTCGGCGCCAGCAGCGGAAAACCCGGACAACTACTACACCTTTGCCAAAGTTGCCAGTAAATTAGTGCCAGATGACTATGTTCTGGATGAAAAGCGCCGCAGCGTAGCGCTGACTGATGAGGGCGTGGAAAAAGTCCAAAAATTGCTGGGTATAAAAAATTTGTACACACCAGACCACGTGCGCAGTGTGTATCACATGGACCAGGCGCTGCGAGCACAAACATTGTTCAAGCGTGACAAAGACTACGTGGTAACCAATGACGGCGAGGTGATCATCGTCGATGAACACACTGGTCGTTTGATGCAAGGACGCCGTTACAACGAAGGTTTGCACCAGGCAATTGAGGCCAAAGAAGGTGTGCCGGTGCTGGAAGAAAGTATGACGCTGGCGACCATTTCATTCCAGAACTATTTCCGTTTGTACAATAAACTTTCCGGTATGACTGGTACGGCGTTCACCGAGGCGGAAGAGTTTCAACAAATTTATTCACTGGACGTTATCCAGATTCCACCGAACAAGCCAGTGATTCGCGACGACAAAGAAGACCTGATTTTCAAGACCGAAAAAGGCAAGCTGAAGGCGGTGGCTGAAGC
>CAUROB010000015.1:0-17460 GCA_963526655.1 uncultured Candidatus Saccharibacteria bacterium | reverse complement strand
ACTTATTGCCGCTGGTCTGCCAGGTGAGGATTCCGCTCAACATCTGCGACCGCTGCAGCTGTTTGGCGACATAAAAGGTCTTGTCTGGATCTTTTGGATCGCTAAACCGTGCTATAATACCGTGCATACGCTTCAGTTCGTGTTCTTGATCATTGAACTCAGATATACGATCGTCTCCAAGAAAATAAACGAGTGTCTCAGCACGCTGAATGCTCTCAAGCTCGCTATATAGCAAAACATTTTCCATTTGATCGTTTGTCGCGTAGTCCCTGACAGACAATCCAACTGCTGCTCCAGTCTCCACAAAATTGATCATGTCGTAGAGAAACAGTGTTCGCATTTGGTCTTCTATGGTCGATGTTTTCAGTGGTAACACGTATGGCGTAAAGTTTTTATTGAAAATGAACAGGTCGATGAGCAGATCTTTCTTATTTGCATCCGCCCAATTCGCCCACTGGAATATGTCGAATTGATTGTCGTCAATCACTTCTCCCACCAAAATCCTTTCTGCTCAGCCGCAGCCTCAGGTTGCTTTTCACTGTCCTGTAGGCTGCCAGCTGGCTTATTGTTAATTTTTACCGCAATGTCCACGCTCCGAACGCCGTGCTCCAGCAACCATTTCTTGGCTCGCTTAGCATCAGATTCGGTAGCGTAGGTTTTCGCGTGCGGCTTATTCTTGTCGTCGCTCCAGCGAACCGTGAATGCGCAATTCATTAGGGACATTACGTAGCCTCCAGTTTCTTGCGCTTGCGGCGCTGCTTTTTACGAAGGGATTTTTTAGTCACGACGCCTTAATCTCCAAACCTTTCATACATGCAATTTTCGTGCATATCTGGATAGTCTTTTCGCTCTGCGTCAGATTTAATGAGCGCCAAATTGCACATGCTACATCTGCCGTACGGTGCGGTTTTTTCAAATTCAGCCAGCTCGTCATTTTGTTTGGATCTGCGTTTGCTGATCCGGCCGCAAATCCGAGCTGCCTCCCGATTGAGTGCAAAGCCCGTTTTGCTGCCCCTTGACCTCGATCCACCCTTTCTGCCGATTTCACGGTAGAAGTTCGGATTTTTCGCGAGAATTGTTGCGGCAGCTTTCCTGCCGCCGGCTTCCGTTCCTGCCATGATTCTCCTTTCCTTAAAATGGTATTTCGCTCAAATCAATCGGCGTGTCGAGGTCAACGTCCTCTACTGGTTTCGCCGCTTGGTTAGTCGTTGTATTTGCCGCTTTAGCATCATCTTCGGCGTATCGCTCCGTGGCTGGCGCGGCGTTATTGCCGCTACCCTTTGCGTCGCTCAAAAACTGGAACTGATCGATGATGACTTCAGTGGCTTTACGCTTGATATCATCTTTCTCCCAGATTCTGGTTTGCAATCTGCCGGTTATGCCAATCTGCTTGCCTTTCGGTGCGTATTCTGCCAGTAGTTCGGCTGCTTTATTCCAGGCAACACAATCAATGAAACTAGCGTCGGCATCTTTGCCGTAGCCATCAATCGCTAATGCGAATGAGGCCACGGACTTGCCGCTGTTCGTCGTTTTGACTTCAATGTCTCGGACAACGCGGCCGATTAGAGTTACTGTGTTAATTGCTGCCATGTTTAGAAACTCTTTTCCTCGCGAATTTCCACGCCTGGGATTTCACGTAACCCGTTGGCGATAGCTTCGCGGATTAGCTTGTCGCTCGGCTCGCACAAGTAGCGTGGCACTAATTCAGGGTTGGTGACCGTGAACACAGTCTTGGTTTTAATGCCAGATTTGACGGCCGGCTTCTGTGTTTTAGCAGCTTTGGCTGCTTCAGCCTCGGCGATTTCCTGCTCACGTTTGCGTTGTGCGGCTAGTTTCGCAGCTTCAGCCTCATCACGCTCGGCGGTCGTCAATTCGTCTTTACGTGTCAGCAACTCGTTGATGGCTTTGGTGAACGCCAGCTTGATTTCAGCGTGGCTCTGATCAGCTTCAGGTAACTCAGCGAATGCCTGCTTCAATTCAGCGCCTCGCTCGTCGCAAGCTTTCTGACTGCGTAGTGATTTAGCGTTGGTAGCGAACTTGGCGCAGATAGCGTCAACGCGTGCCGCTTCCTGTTTTGCCAGTCGCTCCTGCTCTTCTTGGTAAGCGAGGATTTTCTGGCTGATATTCTCTAGTGCTTCTTCAGCTGGTACCAGAACTTCCTTTTCAGCGTCGATGAATTGTGACTTGACGCTGTCAAAGCTGCGAGTGATCGCCAACCGTGCGTTTTTGACTTCAGTACGGTGTGAGGTGATCAGCTTGCGGATTGCAACTGCTTCTTTGGCGGTAGCGTCGTCAGTTATCTCTTTGGCTTTGGCCTGCTCAAGCAATTCTTGAGATTTCACCTTGAACGGTGATATTGTTGCGACTTGTGAGTCGACGTATTCTTGTAGTTGTGACATGTTCCTCCTTTATTTCCTGTCTGCTTCAGATTTACCAAGACGAGCGTCAGTCATTTCGACGCGTGAGCTTGGAATGGTTGGTTTGGCAGCCGCTTCAATCTGCTCTCGGCTTGCCAATGTCGGCGCCGGTGCAATCCACGCGTACTCAGCGTCGCCTCTTACTCCATCGACGATTTTCGTGAAATCTGGCTCAATGTAGCGGCCTAGCCGGCCAGTGCGGTCTTTGGCGACGTACTTGTCGCTGGCTGGATCAACGATGATCAGGCGCTTAGTGTCGCCAGTATCGGTGTCATTTATCGTCGTCATGTAACCGACGATGTCCACCAGGTTGACCAGTTCCTCAGATAGCCTTGTGGCGACCATCGGACGTTTAATAACTCGGCCATCATCGTCTTTCTCTTGAACGTGAGCCACGATGACAATATGCTTGCCGCTGTCGCGCATGGTTTTCAGAAAGTTTCGCATGGTCGATTTCAGCCAGCCCCAGCCAGCCATGGTCGGGTTGCCGTCACGCTGGACCAGTTTGCTATCGGCTCTATTTCGCATGTAGGCGATCAACTTCTCCATCAGCTCGCCAATCGGGTCGATGATTACCGTGTCGTAGTCTTCAGTGAGTGCAATTTGCATGAACTCCTGCATATCGTCCCATTTTTCAATCAGCGCCACGTCGGCCGCGATGCCGCGAAGTCCGAAGTATTTACTACCGTTTTCGCAGTCAGCGATAATCGGTCGTGGTGCGGTGGCTGCAAACGTTGTTTTACCAACGCCGCCCTCGCCATACACAACCATCAGAATTGATGGTTTTTCGGTCGGATCTAAACTATTAAAGACTTTCATATTCTCCTTTCTTTTACAGGCTCCAGTCGCCCAGCTCCCTCACTTCTTCAATGAGGAAATTCGGCTCGCTGTCGCCAAACTTTATGATCTCGTCGACACACGTACGCAGCTTGCGTTCGCCAGCTTCAACGAAGTCGATACCCGCGATCATGAACTGCACACGGTATGGTGCGACAGCTTCAACCACGCAGTAGGCAAACTTGACTAACGCCGGGTCTAACTCTAGGCTTGACGCCGTCACCAGCGTGTAAACTGCTGACTGTAAATCGTAGTGCATTAACTGTGCGGTTTTGAAAAACTTGTCGAACTTTGCAGTAGTTTTCAGGTCGGTTATCATGGCAGATTCATTAGTGCGAATCAGTACATCAGCCTTACCTTTCATATCTACGCCGTCGGCGGTGCGAGCGTACATTTCGTGCTCAAAGGTTGCACCTTTGGCGAAAATGTATTGCTTCGCCAACGGGTGATTCTCGATATTTTTCAAAATCTGATCAGCGGCTTTGAACATATCCAGGGTGATAATGTGTTCGCCGGCGGCTTTTTGCTCGTCGCGCCACGCTCGAGCAGCACTTGACCGAAAATCAGGAAAGGTGCTGATGGCGAATTGATCCTCGCCGCCAAGCACTAGCATATGCACTAGCTGTCCCAAATCGATAGCTTTGCTATCTAGGTCTGGCAGGTCTCCACGTTTAGCAGCAACCGCATAATCGATGCCGTGGTCGAGAATCAACTTCATTGACGAATATGACCACTCTGGTCGGCTATAGTAAGCGTCTGCCACTTACGCCTCCTCCGCCAAAGCTCGGTCAAGAAACGTCGGATCGATTAGGTTTTCTAATTTCTCCAGCAAACTATTTTCGTCCATAAAACTTGCCCTCAATCCACTTCATACCTTTGTCGAAAATCCGCAGCCACTTTGCTGCTTTGACCGACTTGTCGAAGTCGTGGTCATCCAGCTCGCGCAAGCTGTCAATCACCCTATCGAGAGGTTCGCGCTTATGTACCGGCACCAGCTGAACTGGTGACGGCATCACGTTTACGTGTATCTTCATCGCCAAATCTCCTTTCGCGATTTTAATTCTTGGATAGTTTCGTCGAACACGCCGTTGGCGAACAATACGACCGCCAGCACCGCGATTGCCACGAACTGCACCCACCAGAGGCGCAGGTCTGTTGGCTCGCTGATTGCGATTATTGCGGATGGTAGTCCAACTACCCAGCTAATGATTTTTTTGATCTGTTTGTTTTTCGCTGCCATTTTTCAGCTCCTTTCGTTTACGTACAAGAGTGCTCGCAGTCACTCTTGTACTGTTAGATGTCTCGTCTCTGTCGTGTTTTAAGCGGTTTGTAGTCCGCTGTCTCTAATTTCTGACCAGCTGTTACTCAAATCTCTAAAAACCCGCTCTGACGTTTCAATGAAGCTACAAACGCTGAACGTACAGGATTTCTAGCCTCATTTTTACGTCAAATAAAAAAGAATCGACGCGAAGTCGATTCATGGTTGATAGATTTGACTAACAGAGGTAGTCGCTGTTTATATCATGTAAGATTATTTCGTGATTTATATATATCAGCTTTTGCACATGCAGAGGCCGGCGTTTCGCCTGGAGCCACCAGGCTGGAGACGCCCCACTCCGCGGAGAATAGCCTTTCTCCGCCCGACTCCAGAAGGAGTTATCATGAGCGAGGGAGACATTAGATGTGGCGACAACTGCATTTTAAGGCGGCTCTCCAACGGACAGCACTATGTGACAACACCAAGTGAGGCCCCCACCGGATCCAGTGTGTATGAGTGCAATTTCGATTCAGACTTGAGATATCAGATTCTGTCTCATGGTACGGTCGTGATTCACCGTAAGTCTCAGTGCCCGTCCTGCCAAGGGCGATCTAATAGCCCTCTTAGAGAGTCTGGTCAGTTTGACGGCAGAAGTGCGGCTGTATACCGTTCTCCCGGCACAACCAACATACTCTACGGCGGCAGGAGCGGTAACACTCCTGACGATGGCCATGGCCATGTCAGAGCAACAGGCGGCCCCACTGGTGAGAACATCGTATTCTGGAGACTTCCAGAGGACGAAGGCGGTCAGACGATCGTCGACAACTCGTGGGACGTTACTGGAGGTAATGATCTGCGATGACAGAGCTTAGGCTCTGGAACCATTGACCCGGACAAGTCATAAAACTGTCCATACTTCTTAAATGTAGGTTATAATCATAGGACTATGAAAAATAGCATCAAATTATCTTTGCCAAAGTTTATAACCGAGGCTTTCCCTGTTCTTGAAGACGCAGAATATATACGCTCTTTCGCAGGACTTTTTATATTGTACCCAGATACCCAATTCTATTTATTCCAAAGCGCAGGCCACGATTCACTACGCTCATTTATCCTTGTTGCTACGGACTATTCTGACCCGTTTGACCAAAGCTACGAATTAAAGGAGATGACAGGTAAATACGAGTTTGAGTTTACGCGTATTGTCGCTCCATATAGAAATAATAAGTTCATAGAACTTCGCCAACATGACGATATGGAGGCAGGTTACGACATACGAGATCCTCATGGAAATTGGTGCTACTATTTAACGGAGGCGACATACAGGCCAGATTGGGTGGAGCGATGATCGATAGCGTCTTTATAGAATGAGTTTCATACAATTCACTCCTCAGGTACATAAATCAGACCACCTTCATCAGCGGAAGTTGTCACCCAACTGCTCATAATCTCATCATAATAAGATTCAAATACTTGCTTATTCTTTATTTCAGCTCCTTCCCAGCTAGCATAAATGAGGGGTGCCCGCTTCGCGGAGAGTATTTCTCTGCCCGACTCCAAGAGGAGTTATCATGGAGCAACGCGGCCGCTTTGACGGAAGAGAGGCGAAGATCTATCGGTCCGGAGGAATGATCAATATCTACTACGGTGGTAGGTAGATAACATTCCTAACGATGGCCACGGTCATGTGAAAGCTACAGGTGGCCACTTAGTGAAAATATCGTCTACTGGCGACTACCTGCTGATGAAGGAGGCAACACCATAATAGACAACAGATTCACGACCATGAATGGCAACGATCTGAGACTAGATGTCTATCTGACCGGCCTATATTAGGCCAACAGACCTGGATAAGTCATAAAACTGTCCACTTTTCTTGATATAATTAAGGTTGCTGTATGAATAATTATTCAAATATCCTATTTCCGGAAATAATCAATGAGGCTTTTCCAATTATCAATGATCCGTCGTATGTTCGCCAGCTGGCGTCGCTTGTGCCACTCTGTCCTGATACGACATTTCATCTGTTTGCTGATAAAAATGGATCCTTCTTCGCGCTAGTAATGACTGATTATCCCGACCCCACTAATCAGAGTGTAGAGCTCAAACAGATTTCCGGAGAATATGAATTTGAATTCACCAACCTCGTCAAGCCGTATACCGACGATAAGTATATAGAAGTTCGTGAGAATGATGAGATGAATGAATCGTTTTCCGTTCCAGATCCGAATAGTTATTATCATTATTACCTGGCAGCGGTGAAGCAAAAGCTGGACTGGTGATAGCTAGTCCACAGCAGACTGTCGCCTTAACACATGCTGTTGCAGCCAACAATACATCGCCACAGTTGCTGCCGCGCCGACATTGATGGAGCGGGTTGAGCCGAATTGCTCAATGGCCACAATTTTGTCTGCCGCCTGCGCCATCTCCTCAGAGATCCCTGGGCCTTCTTGGCCAAACACTAGCACCGCACGCTCTGGTAAGCTCGTCTCCGCCATATTGACACTGCTTGGGATATTGTCAATCGCAATAATCTCCCTGCTCTCCTCACGCATCTTCTCAACAAATTCTTCTGTCGTCGCCAAATATGTAATGTGCAAATATTTATCCGTCATCATGGCGCCGCGCTTGTTCCATTGCCGCCTGCCGATGACGTAAATCTGCCGCACGCCAAATGCATTGGCGCTCCGGACAATCGTCCCCATGTTAAAATCCCGCTCGGTGTTCTCCAGAGCAATCACCAAGCCGTGATCCTTGGCATCCAGCTCCTTCACAATTTCCGCCTCGCTCCGGCCTTTGAACTTATCAATCACATTTCGCGTATCTTGCATCTCTGTTATTGTAGCAAACATCAGGAAAAAGAGATAAAAATCTTATCATCATGAGGAATGCAACTCACACTCAAGCCTCCACACTATCTCACAACAAACGAAACTTCAATCATATCGCCGATGGCGATCTGCTCTTTCTGACGGACTTTTGCGGGCAGCGCCAGAAACTGCGAGCCGTCACCCATTGGCAATAGCGACGTCTGCCATGATGAACCGCCAACCGTGGCTTCTACTGCCACCAAACCTCTCACCGCGAGCGGCTTGAGCTCATCGGTATATTCCTGAGGTGCGACAACGTAATGCCAGCCGCCAGCCTGCGGAAATAAGCACACCTCGGCTGTAAGTGTATATGGTTTTGCCATGGCTATTGTATCTGCTCCACTAAGCCGTCAGCCCCCTCAGACCAGACAGCAATATTATTGCCTGTTGGGCCCTGAAAACGAAAGCGTTTACCGCCAGAAAAGTCTGGAAACTCTATGCAGTCGATGCGATTATTCATCTTACTCATATTTTAGCAAAATTCTTACGTAAAGAACAAAGCTTTGCTATGTTACATTGACTTTTTAAAATAAGTGTGGTATAAGTAAAGGTAGCTTTTGTTGACAAGTTGAGTAAATCCTTGTCCGAAAGTGAACTTTGACAGGCAATCGAATACAAGATGAGGTTTTATTTCTTTTTAACTCGTCATAAGAGAGATGAAATCTCATCTTGTATTGTTAAGAGAACAGTACTTAGCTACACACCCGTAGAGATGAGGATCAAGAAAGGGGCACATCATGCTCTCTGGAAGTGTCATCAACAATATCGTCATGTGCGTAAGTAATATAGAGTCCTCGTGGAATGATGTCCAGGAGGTTCTGTACAACAAGTCAAGCATTCGCATTTCCAATGTGAAAGACTTTAGCTACAGAGAACGCTCCGTCAGAGGGCGCATCCGAAGCCTCAAACAAACAGCAGGTGAGCTCAATCAAGAATCCGCACGCACTGCTGGCCATATCGGCGAAAAGCTTTCCCGCAAGACGGAAAGTCTCAGAAGTAGCCTCGATGGACTACAATACCTCTTACAAGAGGCCTTCGTAGAAATCAAGTCAGCCGAGAAGCTAGAGAGTCTCATGACAGCCTTTGAAGGCCACATCAGCGAGCTAGAATGTAGCCTAGAAGGTTTCGCGGATCAATTGGAGATTTCCCGCTTTGAAGACCTGAGGCGAGATCCCTTCAATTACGAAATTGCGGACGAGGATAGTGATTACAACGACTAGCTTCACTCTACATGACAGACAATTGTTCTTTTACGATTGCCTGTCATGTAGACCCTGAATTTAACTCAATAAAAGATCACCTAGCCCAGGGTGATTTTCTTGTATTTAGCGTAATCACCAAAACATAGTGTAGATACTATGCTATGATAAACATGACCGTTATGCGTAAAGTTAGCTATATCAAAAAATTCTGGTTCTACCCTATCATCAGTGCTTTTCTGTCCTTTAGTTATTTGGTATACATGGACGGATTTGTCTCTGTCAAAGATCTTGTCCAAGAAAAAACTGGACAAACCTCTTGGCAGCGACCTAAACAGTGGAAGCGAATTAATAATTTGAGTTATGAAACGGATGATTACGTCTATGCAGGCTTTGGTGATAAAAAGCTCAGGGATAATAAGTCAGAATCATTAGTGTATCTGTCACAAAGTCGTGAGCCTGTCGCTCCAGCCAACGCTTCAACCCAAATATACAACAGGTTGCGAAGGTCACTGATGACAGAACAGCACATCAGAAAAACGCTTGAGCAATCCCTGAAGAATAGTACTACCATTGAGTGCACCACAGACCCCTCTTCTACTCAAGTCATAGATCACAAAGAATACGGCAATACAGTAGGAATCGCCTATATAACGGTCAGCTGCGAGGTCGGCAGAGCGAAGTTCGTCACTAAAGCTCGCCTGACTGTTGGCAAGAATGATGGGCTGGCGCGGTTTATCGCCATCAGCACAGATGGTAACGTCTGGGAAAAGAACGCTCAAGCCTTTGAAGCCATGTTAAATAACGTCTCAGAAGTTGGCGATGAGAGATATGTATAAATTGGTTTATGGCAGGAATTTTGCTCATCAAAAAACCAGCCGAAGCTGGTGATGATCTCTGGTACGGATGAGAGGACTTGAACCTCCACGTTCTTGCGAACACTAGCACCTGAAGCTAGCGCGTCTACCAATTCCGCCACATCCGCGCATGGTTTGGATTGCACAGCTAATTATACGACACCAATGGCTGATGCGCAAGAGATTTGAGTCTATGATTTCGTGCGACACCACAAGTTCAGTTCGTCAGCCAGCTCCTTGGCCAGGACTTCTTTCTTGATGTCGGGCATCAAGATGTTGGCTGGGTCGAAAATGTGTTTTATCTGAGAATAAATGGCTGTTTCGTCTGGTGAGACGGTTGCTTGCATCAAACCAGCTTTCAGGCGACCATCACCGTAACGACCAGCAACATTGCCGCGGCTTTCGGCGACTAACTTGGCAATTTCTGGAATTAATTTTAATAGTACTCGACGCTCGCTCACTTTGTGCAGGTTGAAGACTGGCAGCAAATCGACGTAGCCATTGACCGCGTCCACGAAAACTGGCAGCGCCAGCTTGGTCTCAGCTTCCACTTTGCGTAGTTCGCTCAGAAAGCCGTCCAATCGCTCCAACGGCAGCCATAGTCCTGAAAATACCGCTGGACAGGTTGCACGTTCTTCAGTTGAGTGCAATATGAATGACAATGGAGTATAGAGTGAAGCGACTTCTTGGGTTTGGATATCGTGGATGGCTAAGCCAACTGGATGAATATTCTCTAGCTTGCGAGCTAATTTTTTGGCGGCGCGCCCGCGAGCCCTGTCAGAGAACTCGCTTATGGTGATGATGACTGCTGCGCCTTTGAACGCTTCACGTGGCGCCCAGGAGAATTTCTTGCCTTCACTAGCAGCCCGCGCCATGATTCGCCCGTCGATGATGTCAACTTTGGAAACTTTGTGCTTCAGGGCTTCGTCAACTGCCGCTTGCGCCTCAGACATATCGCCAAATGTTGCCGTGATGACCGTTGCGTCATTGCTGCTGTATTCTGCTTTCATGATCACTTCGCTGATGATACCTAGTGCGCCCTGAGAACCCACAAACAGTGGCGTTAGGTCAAATGAGCCGTCCTCGTCCTTGACTTTGGTGATTCCCCAAAATCCAGCTGTGCTTTTTTCGCGGCGCTTGATAGCGTCGATGATTTGCTGATTATCCTCCAGCAGGTTATCCACTTGACGATAGATCTCGCCTTCCAGTGTTGACAGGCCTTTTTTCTTTGCTAATTCGCGCTTGTTGATGCGGCCGGTTTGGATAACATCGCCATTTGCTAAAACAATTTCCATCTGGGAGATGGCGTCAGGGAACGGCGTCGTTAAGCCGACAGATGAAGCTACCGCGCCAGAAGCGATTGCTCCACCGATGGTTCCGTCTTGACCGATGGCTGAGACTTCTGGCAGTGCTAAATTTTTATACATAGACAACAGTTCGCGCACCGCGCTGTACTTCATGCCAGCTTGCATGTGGACCAATTGCTGTTTTGGGTCGATGCCTTTGGCGTGACACATATATGCCTGCATGTCCAAAGAAACACCGCCGCCAGTGGCAGCGCCATTGCTGTCGGTGCCAGCCCCACGAACGACCACGGAAAGGATGTGGCCTTTATCGGCCAGTTGGGAACAAAACCGCATGATTTTACGGATGTCATTGACGTTTGATGGTCGAGCGATCATCTCTGGGCGACGCGCCAGGACGCTACCGTCAGATTGCGCTGCATCCAATAGCAAATCATTGACCAAAATTTCTCCAGTCAAATGTCCATTCAAATACGTCGCAACCTTATTCATATTCCCCTTTCCTATTTATGTTTAATTTTAGCACAACCAAAAACGAAAATGAATATTATTTGGGTGGTAATTTGGCCGCGCATATGCTACAATCACCACATGCGGCAGTGGCGGAATTGGTAGACGCGCTAGCCTTAGGAGCTAGTGCCTTCGGGCGTGAAGGTTCAAGTCCTTTCTGCCGCACCAGAGTATAGATTATAATAATTGCCACCTGGTATTGGTGGCTTTTTGCTTGTTCCAGCAGGACTAGTCTCACTGAAATATCATTAGTTTTTAATGACATATAAATTCTTATTGACTATGCCAAAACGCCTGTGCTACAATCGCGCCAAGGCAAATAATAATGCGAGATATCCACTTGGATAATCGAGGAGGGTTTATATTAATATGAGCAAAGCAAATAACTATTTCCGAAGGCAGCGTATTGGCCTGGCGGTTGTCGGCGGCATCATGACGCTGATGGTAGCGTTTAGCTTGACACCAACGTTTGCGGGTGTTGTTGCAACCATCACCAACAGCGTAAACACCGCATCAACTGGTACGTTAGTGATGGAAGAAAAGAACCAGGACGGATCAGTTACCTGTACCACTACAGGTAGTGGTAGTGCGACTTGTGCAACCATCAACAAATATGGCGGCCAAGCACTCGTTCCAGGCGGCAGCACTGACACCACGGTGAAAATCACCAACAAGGGTAGCATCGCTGCCAGCGCCTTTACTGTCAAGGGTGGCACCTGTACAACCGAGAACGCGCCAGGCGCATCAGTCTCTGGTACCGGTAACTTGTGTAGCAAAATGACCGTTACCGTCCGCGCTAACGGTACACAAGTATGGACTGGTACGGCAGAGGCTTTCCAACAGGCAGCAGCACAAGATATCAAGACAGTCGTTGGTCACCCAATTGCACCAAACGAGACAGTCACATTGGTAATTACTGCCGCACTTCCGGCAAATACCGACGCTAGCTTCCAAGGTCGCCAAATCTCACAACCAATCACCTGGCAGTTTAGCGCCTAGTATCTCATAAATAGCCGTAAAATCTGATATACTAAAGGGCAATGAGATTTAGCAAAACCAGCATTTGGGTGATAGCAGCACTGAGTCTACTGAGTTTAGGTTCAGTGCTCGTGCTACACCTAGCTGGTTTTCGCTTTTTTACCATCGCCACGCCAAGCATGGGCGAAACCGCACCAGTCGGAACGCTAATCGTTACGCAGCCGCAGCAATCCTACAACAAAGATGACATTATTACGTTCTATCGCAGCGGTAGTGTATACACGCATCGTCTGACTAAGATCAATGACGACCACAGCTACACCACTAAAGGTGACCTCAACGCCGTAGAAGATTCTTTGTCGGTGGCTAACCGAGACGTGATCGGCAAGGCAGTAGTCATTGCGCCTGTGTGGGGCTGGGTCTGGCGGGCCGCACCAATTTTACTGATTGGCTGGATCATCGTCTATTTGCTTTCGTGCATCAAGCGACTGCGTGAGCGCTGGCGTTGGCCAGTTCGTATCATCGGCGGAACACTGGTGGTTATCTTAGCAACACTGATTCTCAATCCGTGGCTCCGCGCCGACATGCTCAGTATCGCTACGCATCAGAGAAATGATGTGCGATTACACATTGTCAATACTGGTATTTTCCCTATTCGTGATGACGATGGCAACCGTGTTCATACTGGTCAAACCGCCATCGTTCGCGCCACCGAAACTGACGTGCAAGGGCACTATATTTACGTGCCACGACCGTCCCTTGGGCCGACGGGCGTGGTGTTTGCGCTATTGTGGTGCCTACTACCACTATTTATAGCACTGCTAGTAAAGCTACCGCCACCTGAAGAAGAAATTACTGGTCTACAACTCGTTCATGAGCGACATCGTAACATGGCGTTACTTGCCATTATTATTCTATTTGAAGTGGTACTATTGACCGTACAATTATCTTCCCTGGCAGGATTTACCGCGACCATACAAAATAGCACTAACCACGTTCAAGCTCGCGCCTACTTTAAGTGCTCTGAGGCCACCTGGAGCCGTTCACAGATCCGTCCAAATCCTCAGCCGTATTTTGCTTGGGCGCTCAATAGCGACTATGCCGCCAGCCCTGTTGTGAGCGATCTCTCCGGCAATGGCAACAACGGCAAACCTTCGCCAAGCGATGGATCACCCAGCCGTGCCAGCGTATCAAACGCTGGTTGTGTGCGTGACGACCGCCGCATTTCAGTATTCAACGGAGTGAATGCCTGCCTCACTCACGGAACATCGGCAGACCAGAAGGTCAATCCTGCACCGAACACCTTTAGCCTGGAGGTGTGGTTTAGCACTACCAAGAAAAGCAATGGACGCCTGATGGGTTTTAGCTCGCTGTATGAAGGTGATTACAACAGCGGTGGACAAAGTGATCGCCATATTTACATTGATAAAGACGGGCGGGTTGTATTTGGTGCGTATAGTGGTGGCATCAAGCTTGTCACGTCACAAGCTGGCGTAAACTATGCTGACGGCCGCTGGCATCACGTCGTTGCCACTATGTCTCCAAATGGCGCAGCACTGTACCTTGATGGTAACCAAGTAGACACCAATCCATCCATGACTGCCGGCGAAAATGTACCGAATGGTGGCTATTGGAAAGTTGGCTGCGGCAAATTGACGTATTGGAAGAACGCTGACGGCAGCGAATATCAAGGACCTAAATATTTTACCGGTAGCATGCAGTACAGCTCGGTCTACACAACCGCTCTCACTGAACAGCAGGCTCGCGACCACTACTTGGCAGGTGCGTCATAATAGTGTATAATATGTAGGTACGGGAAATTAGCTCAGTTGGCTAGAGCGCACGATTCACATTCGTGAGGTCACAGGTTCGAGCCCTGTATTTCCCACCATTTTACCCATTATGCCTGCAATAATTGACGAAAAGATTATACCCTCTTCCCTGACAGTCGAAAGAGGCAGGTTCCGTAAAAAACCTGTTCCAGTGGAGTTTGAGGTGCGCCATAGAGAGGCTGCCGAGCCCACGCTTCCTGAGCAATCTCCCGTAATCCTTGGCATCATCGGACAAGTAGCTATTAGTCCTGGCTCCGTGCGCTATACCATGGACGTACGAAAAGAAGGGCTTCATAGAGATCTACGTTTGGCGCAAAACAGCGTTGAGCGAATCATCGGGACCAAAAAATCCGTCACTGGAAGCAAAGAAAATACAATTGTTGATATCATAACCAGAGGGGTGAGCGCCCAGTCGATTGACTCGGTTGTTCGTGCATGGTACGACAAAGATCATCTTAATACGCGCAGCGTAGAAGCGCAAATTGTCCCAGAAGTCTTAGCTATCGGCTGCTATGCACTGCGGGATGTTATGCGTACGCTACGAATAACTGGACAATTACCAAATGAAGTGCCGCTCACTAATGACGATATTCTTTCGTTAGAAGCAGCAAAACGCCCTGCTATCTACGTGGAGGGGGCACCTGCCTATAGCTTCAATAAGATCGTTGAACAGGCCTACCTCTAGACTGACTATATACCATGCATGAGCATTGACTTTTTATACTCATTGTATTATATATCGAATGCCCAAGAAAGTTACGGTCAATGTAGGCGCATTTGATGTGCCTCCTCATGAAGTATATAAGGTCCCCATCGGTTTAGCGATTCCTGGTGCGCGTGAACCAAATAGCATCGATTTAGTGCTCGGCTCAAATGGAACACACGGAGATTTATATGCTGCATATTTGCGCTATCTCACACCAGAACAGCGCTCAGCAATGCCTAGCGAAAAGGAGCATCACGACGCTGAGCTCGGGCTTGGTGTATTAGATGAAGCCATTAGCAGCCTACCGAGTATCATCCCCTTCGAGCAGGTCACTGAAAAAACCAGAGCAGTTGCTGAACCAAAACGACGATTGGCTCTGTGCGCCTTGCATGTTGTTTTGTATGAGCGATATGATCTTAGCCCATTTAGAAACACCATGGGTACCGTGGAGCTGTCTAAGCGCGCCATCGCCCGAGCGGCCAAAGA
The DNA here is from genome assembly GCA_963526655.1 of uncultured Candidatus Saccharibacteria bacterium. Lineage (GTDB taxonomy): Bacteria > Patescibacteriota > Saccharimonadia > Saccharimonadales > Saccharimonadaceae > Nanosynbacter. Next base: position 2,206 of record CAUROB010000015.1, on the reverse strand, counting down.
AATAGCATTATAATAATCACTCAAGGAATATGTCAGAAACATTATCATTTACGTCAACCATTTTAAAGCCAGAAAAAGTTAAGTACGGGAACCCTCGCCCTGTTGGATTTGCGATATTTTCTCAAACGCCAGAGCAAACAACGGCTCATTTGGTGGTCACTCCAAACGGTAGTCATCAGTCGAGCTATAAAAAATTCTTAAAATCACATCCGGCTTTAAAAACAGAGAGAAAGTCATGGAATCCTGGCGAAAAACCATGGATATCATACGAACCATTTCTTGCTGTGGGGCTTGCGTATCTACCGTTTCATCCTATCCCCGCTGTTTATGGAGCAGACCTGACAGAGTCTGGTAGACCTCCGCGTGGACTGCGCGTAAGTAAGACACAGTTGGATCTGGCTGCATGTGGCCTCTTTGTGGTAATGAACGGCATGACAGAGGAAATGAACGGACCAGAGCTACCAGAAATTAAGCTGCAAGAAAGACCAGACGGTATCACGCGTGCTATCACATTTACTCCTGAACAATTGGACGAAGCACAGACATACGTGTTATAATATCTCTAAAGGAAGGTCTGCGTTAACATCAGACCATATTTTTATGAAGGACGCTAGCAAGATTCGAAATATTGCCATTATTGCCCACGTCGATCACGGCAAGACGACCATGGTTGATGGGCTACTCAAACAGTCGCGCACATTTCGCGACAATCAGGCTGAGATGAGCCAAGAACTGATCATGGATTCGGGCGATCAGGAACACGAACGCGGTATCACCATCACCGCCAAACAGACCTCAATTTTTTACGGCGATTATAAAATCAATATCATCGATACGCCGGGGCACGCTGATTTTTCGGGTGAGGTCGAGCGGACTTTGCAGATGGCGGACGGCGTCTTGCTCATTGTCGACGCTCAGGAAGGGCCGATGCCGCAGACGAAGTTTGTGCTGAGTAAGGCGCTGGAGCTGGGATTGAAGCCAGTAGTGGTGATCAATAAAATTGATAAACCGGCCAGGCGAATTGCCGAGGTTGAGGATGAGCTAAGCGATCTGTTTTTGGAGCTAGCGACCGATGATAGTCAGTTGCATTATCCGATTTACTACGCTATCGGGCGCGACGGCAAAGCGTGGCGAGAGATTCCTGCTGACCCGAGCGACAACGCTGATCTCACGCCGATTTTTGAAGCGATTATCAATGACATTCCGGCACCAAGCGTCACGGCTGACGGCGGCTTCCAGATGCTAGTGACCAGTTTGCAATACGACACCTTTCAGGGCAAATATGCGATTGGGCGGATCGCTCGCGGGTCGGTCAAGCGTGGTTTGCAAGTCAGCTTACTGAAACACGGCGAGGTGTCAGGTTCAGCGCGAATCGAGAAAGTTTTTGGCTACCGTGGGTTGAACCGCGAAGAGCTTGACGAGGCATTTGCCGGTGACATCGTGGCACTGGTTGGCGTCAGCGAAGCGCACATCGGCGATACCATTGCCGACAAAGAACAGCCTGAGGCCTTGCCGGCGATCGCCATTGAAGCACCAACATTGAGCATGTATCTTGGCCCAAATACCAGCCCGATGAAAGGACGCGAGGGCGAGTTTACCACTTCACGGCAAATTGGCGACCGATTGCGACGGGAACTGGAAACTAACGTGGCGCTGCGCGTCGAAGAAAACGGTATCGGCTTTACGGTGTCTGGCCGCGGCGAGCTGCACCTGAGCGTCTTGATCGAGACCATGCGGCGCGAAGGCTTTGAGTTTGAAGTCGGCCGCCCGCAAGTGGTGACCATCACTGAGGACGGCGTCGAAAAAGAGCCAATCGAAGAACTGCAAATCGAGATTAGCAGCGAATTCATCGGCGCAATCAGCCAGGAGTTGGGTGCGCGCCACGCTGAAATGAAATCGCAAGAAACCACCGCCAGTGGCGCTACCCGCATCACTTATGTACTGCCGACGCGAGCCCTCATTGGTCTACGCAACGTGCTATTGACCGCCACCAAAGGCACGGTGATTATGAATTCCCTGCCGTACGGCTACCAACCGCTGGGCGGCAAATTGCCAAAGACCCGCGGCGGCGTACTCATCGCCTTTGAAGCTGGCACGACCACGCCGTATGCACTGCAGGCGGCTGAGGCACGCGGCGAACTCTTGGTCGGACCGGGCACGGAAGTGTACGCCGGGATGATCATCGGCATCTACAACCGCCAAGAAG
>CAUROB010000014.1:0-18153 GCA_963526655.1 uncultured Candidatus Saccharibacteria bacterium | reverse complement strand
TTCAAAACATTTTGACGATTGCCACCATCGGCGCAGCCGCGGCAGGGTTGGCGGTGCTATCACTGGTACTGGTGTTCTGGGTGCGCGGCCGCTTGCATGAAATTGGTATCTTGCTGTCTATCGGCACGTCGAAGAGGCAGATTATCGGGCAATTCTTGGCGGAATTAGCAATCATCGCTCTAGTTAGCTCGGTGTTCGCGCTCGCCATCGGCTCGGTCACCTCATCGCAGATTTCTACCGCCCTCACAGCGCAAACTGACCAAAGCCAGCGCATAGAAAAGACTGCGGTGCAAGCCGCGCCAGTAGCGACCTACCTAGAGGCCTTCGCCTTTGGCTACGTAGTCGTTCTACTATCAGCCATCGCTGCCACCGCGCCGATTATGCGCCAGTCACCAAAGCAAATTTTAGCAAAATTAAGTTAGGAGTTATCATGTCATTACTTACTTTACGCGATATTATCTATTCATACGCCGACGGCACTAGCAATGTGCTCAACGGCATCAATTATCAATTTGAAAAAGGCAAATTCTACGCCATCGTCGGTAGTTCTGGTGCTGGTAAATCGACGCTGCTCGGGCTACTAGCGGGACTGGACACGCCGACTGGCGGGCAGATTTTGTTCGACGACGAAGACATCGCCGAGCAGGGTTACTCGCATCATCGCAAGCACAATATCTCGTTGGTATTTCAGAACTACAACCTGATCGATTATCTGACGCCGCTGGAAAATTTGAAATTAGTTAATTCCAAGGCCACTAACGAAACCTTGCATGCCATGGGACTGGACGACGATCACATTCACCGCAACGTCATGAAGCTTTCTGGCGGTCAGCAACAGCGTGTAGCAATCGGCCGAGCTCTCGTCTCGCATGCACCGATCATCTTGGCAGATGAGCCGACCGGCAACCTGGACGAAACTACCGCCGCCGACATCATCGACATCCTGCGCCGGGCCGCCCACGAAAACGACAAATGTGTCATCGTCGTCACTCACAGTAAACAGCTGGCTAAAGAGGCGGATGTGGTGTTGACACTCAAAAACAAATTACTCCAAAAAAGTAAGGAAGATAAAAAATCAGCCCGTAAGAAAGCTTAATCGTGGTACAGGTAGTGCTGCAATGTGTTAGGCAAATTAGGAGCGAGCATGTCATAGGTTTCATCGGTCAAGGCAATTGACGGTCGGTCGCGCGGCTGACGCTTGGATAATTTCGTCATGCCAAAGAGTGCTGGACTTATTTGTCCACCAGGGAGATTGTCGAGTCGGCCAAAGCCGGCGGTCAGTCGAACCGTATATTCATCCTGCGCTTGAGCGAGATCAACGAGTTCGCTAAGCAGTGGAACAAGTGTATCATTACCAAAATCAGCTCGCTGCTCGCGTGAGAAACGCGCGTTGCTCTGTGGTAGTGGCACGGCAAGATTCTGCCCGTCGCCTGTCCAGTCGATCAGCTCGCCATCATAACGTTGCACGGCAGTGATTGCTTGGCTACCAAACCAAACGATGAATGAGCGCAGTTTTCCATTATCACGCGCCATCTCCCTGGTTGAGTCCGACACATCCCACGTGGTGAGGATTGCGTTCGGTGTGGTGGGTGATTTGAGGGCTAGCATGTCGGCGACTGACTGAGTAGGGCATGATGCTCGCGCCAATGCTTGCAGCGCCGTAATGCCAACACCGAGAGTAGTTTTGACGCTGTCGTATTGCCATAGTGTTTCCAGTTCGCCCAACTGACGTTTTGTCGGCGTACGGTTTTTTGTAAAAGCAGCTTGCAAAACGGCGTGTTGGTCGGGCAGTGGCAAGTTGAGGACGCGATGATTAGGATTCATCGCACTATCAGTCAGAGTGATGGTATCCTGGTTTTCTTCAATAGCACGTCCAGCAACTGACGACCCATCAACGCGGTGCCCTGTGATATGTGCTTTTTGAAAATCAAATCGGCCATCAGTCGGAGCTTGCGGTGAGCATGCGGTAGCGATTGCCCCAATCGAATCAGGATTACATTCATCATACACAAAGACAGTCGCTGCGTCTGGCTGAATCTCAGTCGTGTGTACGTGCTGCAGAAAATTACCCACAGTTTGTGTGAGTCCTTGCTGATGAGTGCGAGCCACAGTTTCGCAAGAAGGCTTCCGATGCATTTTGCATATTATATCATATATTTATGAATATGGGAATAATAGGGAAATTGACTTCCCTAGATTTTATATGACAGCCGTCCTATGATGGAGGTAAAAGGAGTGTAGGTCATGAGTTTAGAAGAAAAGGTACATAATGCACAGATAAAGATATTGCGAGAACTATTATTTTTACCAACTGCTCATTTTGCTGCGTTGCAGCGAGCTACTGGGCTTGATAGCGACCATGTCAAATTTCATATCAAACGACTAGTCGCCTTAGGCTACGTGACAAAAACAGCTGATGGCTATATGCTTTCGATCAAAGGAAAAGAATATGCCAATAAGCTAGACACTGATGCTGGTGTGATTGAGCGTCAGCCAAAGGTGGCAGTGCTGCTTGTCGTTGAGCGGCAGCACCATGGGAAAAAGCAATACCTCCTGCAACAGCGCCTCAAGCATCCATATTATGGTTTTTGGGGTGCGCCGACTGGTAAAGTACGCTGGGCGGAGTCTATTGTTGAGGCGGCAGCACGTGAACTCGCTGAAGAAACGGGACTAGACGGAACTTTCGTACACCGCGGTATCTATCACGAGCGGGTTCGCCACAGCCAAACAAATGAAATTGTTGAGGATAAATTATTTCATCTGATGTTTTGCGATAGTGTTTCTGGCACAATGGTTAAAGAATTTGAAGGCGGTAAAAATGCCTGGCGCACGCGTGAAGAGATGGAGAGTGAACCAAAGAAATATAAAAGCTTCATGCATGAAATGACAGCATGCATTGATGGACACGGTGAACTAACAGAAGTGATATATGAATATGACGCGACGGAATTTTGAGCCACCTCGGGCAGTACTTTGCGGCTCATACACGCGTGACAGGGCAGGGCTATTCCGGGTCTATGATGAGCTTGTTGTGACTGGCTGCCAGGTTTTATCGCCACGACGGATGCAGTTTGATAATGCAGCATTTGTGCGAGACACTGCCGAGCAAGGTATACCACCACAAACAGTCGAAGCGTGGCATTTATCAGCAATTCGCCAAGCAGATTTTGTGATGCTTCATGCTCCAGATGGTTATGTTGGGCTGAGCGCAGCAATGGAAATTGGTTTTGCGACGGCTCAAAAATGTCCAGTTTTTTCACGCACAGCACCGCAAGACATTGCACTGCGCGGATTAGTAAAAGTAGTGCCAAGTGTATATGATGTGCTGTGTGTAGCAGGTCTACGATAGATAATTTTATGCTGTATAATGCGTAATCAATCTAGCTATATAATGTAGAATAAATAATATGACTAGGTATTGCGCTGGTCTATATTAATTAAGCACGAAGGCTAATAGCAATATGCATGATGACATTGTGATGAAACTAACAAAACTCGCTGAAGGTAATGAGGCGTACGCTGAGTTTAATAAGCACATCGTCAACACCAAGATGCCGGTCATCGGCGTGCGCGTGCCGGACTTGCGGCGATTGGCGAGGGAATTGGCATCTGATGTGAATGCAGCGGACATCAGCGAATTGCTGACTGTCCAGGATGAATCTTTCGACTACGTGTTGCTGTGTGGATTGTTGATTACGCACGCTCGGCTTGATGATCAGACGGCGATTGATTTGACCAAGCAATATTTGCCCCGCGTTGATTCATGGGCGCACATTGACGTATTCATTGAGAAAAAGCGACGATTTGCCGGTGAATCGTGGTGGAATTTTGCGCTGGCATGTTTGCAAAGCGAAGCTGAATTTACAGTTCGCTACGGCGTGGTTTCTTTGATGACTAATTTCCTTGACGAAGCGCATATCGACAAAGTTTTTGTAGCGCTACAAAACGTCAGGCATGATGGTTATTACGTCAAAATGGCGCTGGCTTGGCTGTACGCTACGGCGGCGGTGCACTTTTTTGAGCTGACGCTGGCTGAACTAGAAAACGGACATATTGACACTTGGACACGCAACAAAGCCTATCAAAAAATGCGCGAATCACGGCGATTTACGCCCGAACAACAGGATGTCGTTGCTAGATATAAAGCAAAAGAATATTGCTAATCATCGCCAGCTTATAGCCTGGCTTTACAAAAGTCGAATAGTTATAGATAAGATGGTATACTGGTAACTAGTATGAAAGTCAGCCTAAATCTTATCAAACAATTGATTAATTTTGAATTGCCTCCCGTGGATGAGTTGGTGGCGCGGGTCAATCAGCAGCTTGGCGGTGTCGAGGAAGTGATTGATCTTAATGCTAAATATGGTGGCGCGCGGATCGTCCGGGTGGTTGAGTGTGTTAAGCATCCTGATGCTGATCGGCTGAGCGTAACCAAGATTGATGATGGTGGCGCGGTGGCGGATGTACCGCGCGATGAGGATGGTCTGGTGCAAGTGGTCTGCGGCGCGCCAAATGTGCATGCGGACATGTGGGCGATTTGGTTGCCGCCGAAAAGCGCGGTGCCGGCGAGTTTTGATGATGACGAGCTGTTCGTGCTGGATGCGCGGCCACTGCGTGGTGTGCTGAGTCAAGGTATGTTGGCGGCGGCGGACGAGCTGGCGATTGGTGCGGATCACGAGGGAATCGTTGAGATTAAGGAGCACGACGTGTCGGCGGGGGTTGAACTGCAGGCGGGCGCTCGTTTCGCGGAAACGTTTGGGCTGGATGATTACGTGCTGGACATTGAAAACAAGATGTTTACTCACCGGCCAGATTGTTTTGGGCAACTCGGCGTGGCACGCGAGATTGCTGGGATTTTTCATCAGCAGTTTACTAGTCCCGAGTGGTATAAATCAGACCAGCAGTTCATGGGCGCTGAGGGTTTGAATTTGACAGTCACCAATGATGCACCAGAATTAGTGCCGCGGTTCATGGCGGTAGCGTTTCGTGATGTTACCGTGCAGCCAAGTCCGCTGTGGTTGCAATGCCAGTTGGTGGCGATGGGTGGTAAGCCGATTAACAACATTGTTGACGCCACGAATTACATGATGCTACTGACAGCGCAGCCAACGCATGCCTATGATTATGATAAATTACGCGGACATAAACTCGAGGCGCGGCTGGCTCGTGACGGCGAGAAAGTCAGTCTGCTCAATGGCAAGGAATATGAGCTGACGGCTGACGACATTGTTATTGCTGATGGCGAGGGCGTGATAGGTCTCGCGGGAATTATGGGCGGTACCGACACTGAGGTTTCAAGTGATACTAAAAATATCGTTTTGGAATGTGCTAATTTTGACATGTATGCGCTGCGTCGCACGGCCATGCGTCACGGTATTTTTACCGATGCATTGACGCGGTTTAATAAGGGCCAGTCACCACTACAAAATGCTGCCGTGTTGAAACGGCTGATGAGTATGGTTAGCGGGGTACAGGTGAGCGAAGTGTTTGATCTAAAACAATTTGATGACTGGCTTGATGATTATTTCAATGGAAAATACACGCCGGCTAACATTGACATCAACAGTAAGTTTATCAATGAAAGATTAGGCTTAGACTTATCTGGCGATAATATTTGCGGCTTGTTGAATAACGTGGAAATAAAGAGTCATGGCCCGGAAGAAGAATTGGACTATATTTGCATCCAATCGCCGTTCTGGCGCACTGACCTTGAGCTACCGGAGGACATTGTCGAAGAGGTCGGTCGGCTGTATGGCTTTGATAAACTACCGCGCCAGTTACCAATGCGCAGCATTAAATCAGCACCGAAAAACCCGCGCCGCGAACTGAAAAACGCCGTTCGCCAAAGTCTATCGCGCGCTGGTGCCAATGAAGTCTTGACCTACAGTTTTGTCCACGAGCGTGTCCTGAAAAATGCCGAGCAAGACATTAGCCAGGCATACAAATTGTCAAACGCCCTCAGTCCTGATTTGCAATATTACCGCTTGACGGTGTTACCAAGTTTGCTCGACAAGGTTCACGCCAATATCAAGGCTGGGCATGATGAATTTGCCTTGTTTGAAATGGGCAAGGGTCACAGCAAAATGCATGGCCCAGGCGAAGATGGCCTGCCAGAAGCCAGCCAGTTCACCGACATCGTCTATGCTGCCAAAAAGCCAGGAGCGGGTGCGCCATTTTACAAAGTTCGTCGCTTGGTTGAGCAGCTAGCACACGACCTTGGTGCCGAGTTAGTATTTAAGCCGATTGAACAGGAACGTAATTTCCCAGTCACGGCACCGTTTGACCAATCGCGTAGTGCATTGGTCGAGACAACCGACGGGCAGTTTATCGGTATGGTCGGCGAATTGAAGCAGTCGGTCATCAAGAACTTCAAACTGCCGACGTACGTGGCAGCGGCGAGCTTGGACACAGCTGGTTTGGAGGCTGTCTACGCCAAGCGTGCCAGTCACTACCAGCCGCTCAGTCGCTATCCATCAACCAGTCGCGATATTTCTCTCAAACTGCCAGCTCATGTTAATTATGCGTCCGTCGCCCAAAGCATTGACCGTGCCCTTGAAACGGTGGAGATTGATGCGGCCTTTCATGCGGTGTCCATCTATCAGCCGCCAAACGACACATCAACGAAGACACTAACTTTCCGCTTAGTCTTTACGAGCCACCAACGCACCTTGGTTGATTCTGACATTACGCCTATCATCGAATCGATCCAGCAGACCATGCAGCAAGCTTACGGCGCGGAGCTTGTCTGATGAAATCGCTGCTCCGCACCCTGGGCTATACGCACAATATGCTGCCATTTTATGCCAAAATTAGCCTGTGTTCTATATTGGTGGCGCTGACTGGTATCGCCATGCCGTATGTCATATCGCGGGCTACTACTTTGATGGTGGAAGTGGTTGAAGGCAACAACATCGGCGTCGGTCAGGTATTGTGGTTAGCGGCTTTGCTGCTGGTGTTTGATGTTGCCAATGTGTTGATTCGTAACTTAGGCGGCTACTGGGGCGACGTCATGTCCACCAAGCTCAAAGCGCAGCTATCGACGCATTATTATCATCATCTGCTCAGCCTGCCGCAGAGTTATTTTGACGGGGAACTGACTGGTACCATCATCAACCGCCTAAACCGCGCCATCACTGAGATGAGCAATTTCCTGAACATGTTTGCAAACAATTTCCTGCAGATGCTCCTGACTAGTTGTATCACGATTGGCATCGTGCTGACGTACAGCTTGGACTTGGCGCTGTTGGTATTGATATTGTATCCGTTGTTCATCTGGCTGGCGGTATTGACCAGCAAAAAATGGCGCTACTTCCAGTCAAATAAAAACCACGAAGTCGATATGGCTAGCGGCCGATTTGCAGAAGTCGTATCACAAATCAAAGTGGTCAAAAGCTATGTTCGTGAAAGTTTAGAGTATCGACATTTTACTAAACGTTACCGTAAAACCATCGCCGTGACGCGCAAGCAATCGCGCTATTGGCACAAAATGGACGTCATTCGTGGGCTGATTTTGAGCATCGTCTTTTTCCTCATCTTTGCCTATATTTTTGTTCAGACGACCGAGAAAAGGTTTACGATTGGTGAGATGATTTTGCTCATCACCTTGATCAACAATCTGCGAACGCCGCTCTTTAGTATGAGTTTTATCGTTGATGGCTTTCAGAAAGCAGTGTCGGGGAGTAAAGATTTCATTGCGGCCATGGAACTCAAACCTGGCATCAAGGACGCGCCTGACGCAGCTCACCTGAACACGGAAAAGGCGATGATCTCCTTTGACGATGTGTCGTTCCGATATGCTAGTGTGCCAAATCGTCCAGTTTTGCACAACATTTCTTTCACGATTCCCGCTGGCAAACGCGTGGCTCTGGTTAGCGAATCTGGTGGCGGTAAAACTACAATTACCAATTTGTTGATGCGACTATATGAGCGAGACAGTGGTGTTATTTCAGTCAATGACACTGACATTCGTAACCTGACCCAGCGCAGTTTGCGCGGACACATTGCAACAGTCTTCCAAGACCCAGTGCTTTTCTCTGGTACAATTCGTGAAAACATTGCTTATGGTAAGGCAGATGCAACGGACAAGGAAATTTTTGCCGCCGCCAAAGCCGCCAATGCTGATGAGTTTATTCGTCAGTTGGACTATGGCTACGACACGCAGATCGGTGAGCACGGCCTGAAGCTTTCAGGAGGCCAGAAACAGCGCATCGCCATTGCACGTGCGGTGTTAAAAGACGCCCCGATCTTGATACTAGACGAGGCAACCAGTAATTTGGACAATAAGAACGAACATTTGGTGCAGCAAGCGCTTGACCGGTTGATGAAAGGTCGCACGACATTGATCATCGCTCACCGCTTGTCGACCATTGCAGCGGTCGACACCATCATCACTCTGAAAAATGGACGAGTTGATGAGATTGGGTCGCCGGATGAATTGGCTAAGACAAATGGCATCTACGCCAAGTTGCTGGAGCTGCAAAAGAATCCTGGTGTAGCGGGTGAGCGGCTGGCTGCGTATGACATTGCCGCCGAGCCAAAAGTTGATGTATAATAGGACAAATAGAGGAGGATAAGATATGGCGATAGCAAGATCGCAAAGAATAGGAATTTGGATTATTACAATCACGATGTTGGTGGGTACGGTTGGCGGATTTATCGCCATGATGGTGGCCCCGGGCAATGAAGCCAAAGATCAAGCTGAACTACAGCGAGCGCAAGAAAGCTATAAAGCAGCAAATACAGAACGCCAAAAGAAAGTTGAGGCGCAGACAGCAGAATTAAACAATAAATATTATGCTAAATTCGCCGAGTTCAGTTCGCGAGTCGGTGCGTTTGAGGCGGGCGATGTCAAAGAGCTCGGTAAAGAGGACTTGGTGGAAGGTGACGGCGCAGAAGTCAAAGATGACACCAAATTTGCAGTGTATTACATTGGCTGGAATGCCAAGGGTGAAGTATTTGACCAGTCAATCGCTGACGGTAAATTGAAAGCACCATTTGCCATAAACGGTCCGGCAAATACGGCAGTCATCCAGGGTTGGAAAGAGGGCCTGGTCGGTATGAAGATCGGTGGTGTGCGCGAACTGACGATTCCAGCTGATAAGGCGTACGGCAGTCAAGGCCAGGGTGATAAGATTCCTGCCAATGCACCACTAAAATTTGTCATCATGGCTATCGAAAAGCCAGCAGAAATTCCGCAACCAGAAATGCCAGAAATCATCAAACGATATTATAAATCAAGGGGGCTCAATGTCTAAAGAAGTTATCATTGTTGGTGCTGGTCCAAGTGCACTCACGGCCGCAATTTATCTGTCGCGCGAGGACGTGCCGACGACACTGTATGAACGTGGCGTGGTCGGTGGCATGGCGGCCATTACTGATCAAATTGACAATTACCCAGGGTTTGCTGAGGGGGTGACCGGCATGAAATTGGCGTCCGAGCTGCAGCAGCAAGCTGAGCGGTTCGGCGCGAATATCGAGTACGGCGATGTGACGGAGCTGAAGCAAGTTGACGGCGAATTGGAATTGACGATTGATGGCCAGCCGGTGCGAACCAAGGCTGTGTTGTTAGCGACCGGCTCAAATCATCGCAAGCTGGGTGTGCCAGGCGAAGACGAATTGTATGGTCGCGGTGTGCATTACTGTGCGACGTGCGACGGCGCCTTTTACCGCGACAAGCGTTTGATCGTCGTTGGCGGCGGCAACTCGGCAGTGCAAGAAGCGATATTTTTGACTCGCTACGCCAGCCATATTGACCTGCTGGTGCGCAGCGAATTACGCGCCAGCGATGTCTTGCAAAAAGAATTACAAAAGTATGTCGATGAGGGCAAAATTACCGTCCATATCGGTGCAACGACTGATGAAATTATCGTCAAAGATGATAAGTTTTACGGTGTTACATCAACCCAAAATGGCGAACAAAAAGAGTTTACTGCAGACGGTCTATTCGTCTTCATCGGTCTCATTCCGAACACGCAGTTCTTGGCTGACTCAGATGTTGAACTAGATCTCGGCGGACACATCGTCACTGACGAACACTTGCGTACCAATGTCCCTGGTGTCTTTGCCTCGGGCGACGTGCGTTCGGGCGCGACCATGCAAATCGCTTCGGCGGTCGGCGAGGGTGCGGTGGCAGCATTGCAAATTCGTGAATATTTACAAGAAAAAGCCAGAGAGGAGTAAATCATGGCAGACTTTAACCAAATTTTGACACCTGGTGATGTGGAAAACGGCATCGTCAATGTTGTCGTTGAGATCCCGCAGGGTTCAAACCACAAGATTGAATGGAACCGGGAGCTGGCGGTGATGCAGCTGGACCGCGTTGAGCCAGCAATTTTCGCCAAGCCAACTAACTACGGTTTCATCCCGCAGACCTTGGATGAAGACGGCGACGAATTGGACGCCTTAATCATCACTGACCAGCCGCTGACAACAGGCATTTTCATGGAAGCAAAGGTTATCGGTGTGCTGGAATTTGTTGATGACGATGAAGTTGATGACAAAGTGATCGTGGTGCCAGCTGATGACCGCAATACTGGCGATGCTATCAATTCGTTGGAAGATTTGCCACCACAGCTCCTCAAGCAAATTGAACATCATTTCAATCACTACAAAGATATGAAGAAACCAGGCTCAACAGTCGTCAAGGGCTTTGGTGACGTTGAGCGCGCTAAGCAAATTATCCGCGATTCGATCACTCGCTGGAACGAGCAAGCGTAAGAGTATCGACGCAACAAAACAATATCACACCTCACTCAGAGTACTCTTTACAGGTGACCTACGGTCAGCCTGTGGCGTTCGGCTGACGGGGCTTTCGCGCCCGTCACAGCCTCTGGAATGAGAGTGATATTGTTTTTTATACTCTACTTATTTACTATCGATGCCGAAACAGTGACGAAACGCCACCGGTCAATTGCTGGAGGATGCCGCCGCTGCGTGACAATTGCAATCGCAGCTTGTCTTTAGCATGAGGCGTTATGATCAGCTCGCGCCAATCCGGCTTCGGGTGGGCGGATTTATTGGTCAACACCTCGATAGTGTCGCCGTGCCGCAAGTGATAGGTAAACGGCTTCATGACGCCATTGATTTTAAAACCGCTAGCGTGCGCCGCGATGTCGGAGTGAATGCGATATGCATAATCTAGCGGGAAAGCACCGCGCGGCAAATCATAGATATCACCCTTTGGAGAATACACAAAAATTCGGTCCGAGAACAATTTCATGCGGAACTTATTAGAATCAAATCGTTTACCTTCGCCGGCTAACGCCGCCGCTTCCTGAAGGTCGCGAATCCACGACAAGTCCGCGGGCATGGCGCCTATGCGGCCTTTTTTGTACGCATCGGTTAACTTCTGCTCATTGTAATGGAAGCTAGCTGCCAAACCACGCTCAGCGTATTCGTGCATTTCTTTGGTGCGAATTTGAAATTCAACAATTTGCCCACTCGGCGTTTGCACGGTGGTGTGTAGACTTTGGTAGCCATTCGGCTTGGGGTTGGCAACATAGTCTTTGATTCGCTCGTACATCGGCTGATACATATCGTGCAGAATTCCCAATACCAAATAGCCTGTCGATGAATCATCGACAATCACTCGCAGTGCGATCAAATCATAAATCTTATCAATATCGCCGACCTTATCAAGTTTTTTGAACAGACTGTACACACTTTTGACGCGGCCGTCCATCTGGAAAACCAGCTTTTCTTCCTTCAGTCGTGCTTCAACTTCACGGCGAACACGATCCAGTTTTCGCTGTGACTTTTTCAATCGACTATCCATCAAACTCTTGGTGCGGTGAAAATCTTTCGGCATCAAATATTTGAAACTCAATTCTTCCAGCTGCACCCGCACACGTCCCATGTTCAACCGGTCCGCCAGCGGCGCAAACACCTCGATCGTCTCGCGGGCAATTTTCTTCTGCTTCTCAGGCGACATAAATTGCAGCGTCCGCATATTGTGCAGGCGATCCGCCAGTTTGATGATAATTACCCGCACGTCCTCGCCGACTGCGATCATCAATTTAGTCAAATTATCCTTGGTGTGTGGCAAATAGCTGTCCAGACTGCGCATGCCAGCGCGCGCCTGTGAAACCTTGGTCACGCCATCCACCAAGAACGCCACATCTCGTCCAAATAAACTCTCCAACTCATCCAGCGTTGCGTCAGTATCCTCGACCGTGTCATGCAGTACACCCGCCACCACTGTGTCGATGTCCATACCCCACTCAATCAAAATCTCGGCCACCGCCAGCGGGTGATTGATATATGGCTCGCCGCTTTTGCGTTTTTGTCCAGCGTGTTTCTCAGTCGCATAGTCAATCGCGCTCGCCAAAACCAGCACTGGCACTTCATCATACTTTTGCCCAGCTGTGGCGAGTAGCTCTTCACGCGTCATATATATAGTATAACATTATGGTATAATAATGGGATGAAAAATCCGCTCGTCCGACGCCTGGCGCCACTGTTTATTGCGAAGTTCCTGTTGTGTTTTGTATTTTGGTATTCCATTGAAAAACTCTTTATGTACAGCATAGGATTCAATGATGCCAGTATTGGTTTGATGGCGGCGATTTATGCGGTAATGTCAGTCTTCATGGAAGTACCATCTGGTGTGCTGGCGGATCGCTGGAGTCGAAAAGGCGTCATGATTTTGTCAGCCTTAAGTATGTTGCTGAGTAGTTATTTTGGGTGGATTAGTAATGACCCGTCGCTATATGTTGTGTCGGCAGCATTTTGGGGATTCTTTGATGCTCTTGCCAGCGGTACTGGTTCAGCTATGATTTATGACTTGCTTAAAGAAGAACAGGGACATACAAGAAACTATGATAAAATTTTGGGTCGCTTTGAGATGCTTGGCGGCATCGCTTTAATTATCAGTGCGTTATTGGGCGGATGGCTGGCGTCTGCTACATCGCTTAGGTCGGCGTTTTTTGCGACAATTATTACCGCAGGGTTAGCAGCAGTGGTCTTATTGTTCTATCGAGACACAACGATTCATAAACAATCAACCGATGCGAAATTGATCGAGCATACGAAAGGTACGTTTGCGGCTGTTTTCAAAAATCCTGACCTTGTTTGGCTGGTGGTTGTTATGCTGGTAGTATTTTTGGTGCAGAAAATGAACGGTGAGTTCTATCAACTGTGGTATGCGGCGTTGTCTATGCCGGTGGCATTGTTTGGTATAGCAGGAGCTATCATCACGGGTACGTACAGTTCTGGCGGTGCGATTGTTCGCTTCTTTGCCACTCGACGACGAGTCCTATTGGCGCTAGCTGTCTGCTTCATCTCCGCAATTGGCATGACTGTCAGTCCGTCATTTTGGCTAACCGTTGGACTGCAGTTTGTCATTGGTACATTGTCGTTTGCACTAGTTCTTGCGCTGACGTCAAAAATGCAGCACTATCTACCATCAAAATATCGCGCTGGTGCTGGTTCGGTGATCAATACTGTTGGTCGTCTGATATTCATCCCATGCGCATTACTATTTGGTTTTCTGTCAAATGCTACAAGTATTTTTATTGCAGGGTCTATGACGGTTGTATTTATCGGCATTGGTCTATTTGCAGAGTTTCACGCTAGAAGAGAAAAATAGTTTGGTATATAATAGGAGAAAAGGCTAACGCTTAACAGGGAGGGCAGTATGGCAGCAACAAGAATAGCAATTAACGGCTTTGGGCGGATTGGGCGCAATGCGTTTAAGATTGCGCGTGAGCGTAGCGACCTAGAGATTGTCGCTATCAATGATTTGACGGACACTAAAACATTGGCATATCTGCTCAAGCATGACAGCAACTATGGTGAATACGGACGCCAGGTGACATTTACAGAAAATGAGCTTATCGTCGATGGCCAATCTGTCAA
Source organism: uncultured Candidatus Saccharibacteria bacterium (assembly GCA_963526655.1). Classification (GTDB taxonomy): domain Bacteria; phylum Patescibacteriota; class Saccharimonadia; order Saccharimonadales; family Saccharimonadaceae; genus Nanosynbacter. Next base: position 4,299 of record CAUROB010000014.1, on the reverse strand, counting down.
GGTTTTGGCAGAGAAAGAGCCGCAGCAATTGCCGTGGAAAGATATGAATATCGATGTAGTGATTGAATCGACTGGCTTCTTTACTGACAAAGAGGGCGCAGGCAAACACCTGGAAGCTGGTGCGAAACGTGTCGTCATTAGCGGTCCCACCAAGTCTGATGGTGTGGATACGATTGTATTTGGTACCAATGACGACAAGATCGCCTCGGCGACGCCAATTGTTTCTAACGCCAGTTGTACTACCAACAGTTTGGGTGCGGTAATGGCTGTCCTGGACGCAGAGTTTGGCGTGGAAAAATCAATACTGACAACAGTGCACAGCTACACTGCCAGCCAGCGTCTGCAGGACGCACCAGCTAAGGACCTGCGCGAAGGTCGCAATGCCGCTGAGAACATGGTGCCAACAACAACAGGTGCAGCTATTGCCGTGACCAAAACGTTGCCACAGCTGACTGGCAAATTTGACGGCCTGAGTGTCCGTGTACCAACGCCAGTGGTGTCGCTCAGTGACGTGACAGCGTTGCTCAGACGTGACGTGACGGTCGAGCAAGTAAATGAAGCCTTCAAAAAAGCAGCTCAAGACACGTTCTATCAGGGCATTTTGGGTGTCAGTGAAGATCCGCTCGTCAGCAGGGATTTCATCGGCAATTCACACTCCGGAGTTGTTGATTTGCCACTCACCAAAGTCGTTGGTGGTAATCTGATAAAAGTCATGGTTTGGTATGACAATGAATGGGGCTATTCAAACCGTTTGGTGGAGTTGGTGGCAGACATTGGCGCTGTATTGAAGCGCGCTGGCTAATTTGCAAAAAGCTCCTAAACCGCTTATACTTATGAGTATGAAAATTTACTTGGGGTCTGATCATCGCGGCTTTTTGTTGAAAGAAAAGGTCTTCGCGTATTTGGTGAAAAATAACTACGAAGTCGAAGACGTCGGTGGGCGAGAATTGAACCCGGACGATGATTTCCCTCAGTTTGCTCAGGCAGCAGCCCTACGAGTGATTGGTGACGAATCAGACGATCCGCGAGCGATTTTGATTTGTGGCGGCGGTCAAGGTATGTGCATGGCGGCGAACCGTTTCAAAGGTATTCGTGCCAGCGTCATTTGGGATGCCTACGAAGCCAAAATGACACGCCAGGACAACAACTCAAATGTGTTGTGCTTGCCGGCTCGTGTTTTGGAAGACAATGAAGCGGCATGGAAGGGAATCATGGAGACATGGCTCAACACTCCATATGTTGACGCACCAAGATTTAATAGGCGCAATGCGCAGTTGGACCAATTATTATGAACACAGTAATTACTCCCAGTATTCTGGCAGAAAATGTCGATCAATACAAAGAGCAAATTGAGCGAATCACTGGTTTTGCCGAGCGAGCGCACATTGATATTTCTGATGGGCAATTTGCGCCAAACTTGACAGTTGGTTTGCGAGATTTGTGGGCACCAGAAGGCTGGCAAATTGATATTCATGCCATGGTGAAAAATGTCGATGAATACATAGAAGATTTGGTGGCGCTACGCCCAAATATGATTTTGCTCCACGCTGAGTCTGACGGCGACGTCCTCGGCGCGTTGCAGAAAATCAAACAAGCAGATATCAAAGCTGGCTTGGTATTAATGCGCCCAACCGTTCCCAGTACCGTCGTTGACCTTATCAAGGCAGCAGATCACGTCATGATATTTTCTGGTGAGCTTGGTCGTTTTGGTGGCAGTGCCAGTTTGATGCAATTGGAAAAAATTCGTCTCATCAAAGACATCAATCCTGCTGTAGAGATTGGCTGGGATGGCGGTGTCATGCCAGACAACGCCTATGGCTTGGCGCATAGTGGCGTCAATGTTTTAGTGGTTGGTGGTGCTATCCAAAAATCGCCAAATCCTCGAGAAGCCTATCAAAACATTCAAAATGAAATTAACAAAAAGGGCATGTTGGGCTAGTGCAGCCAAACGTCACGCATAAACAGTTGGAGCAGTATGCCGTGTCGGTACGCCGTTCCATCATCACTATGTTAGAGCACGCCGGTAGTGGCCACACTGCTGGTGCATTGGGCTTGGCGGATATCATGACGGCCTTGTATTTTGCAGTGCTTCAGATCAGCCCAGAAAATCCTGATTGGGACGAACGAGACCTTTTCGTGATGAGTAATGGTCACTGTGCGCCGGTGTTGTACGCAGCCTTGGCGGAGCGCGGCTTCTTTCCCAGGTCAGAATTGGCGACACTCAGGCAGTTTGGCTCTCGACTGCAAGGACACCCAGAACGTCAAGCGCTGCCCGGTGTTGAAACAACCAGTGGACCATTAGGCTCAGGCCTGAGCCAATCTTCGGGTATGGCCTACCATGTACGGCACTTACATCTGCAGCCTCAGCGGTTTATCTATTGTCTGATGGGTGATGGTGAATTGGACGAGGGTAATATTTGGGAAGCGGCAATGTTTGCCAGTAAATATAAATTAGGCAATCTCATTGGTATTGTTGATCGTAATGCCATTCAAATTGGCGGCAGTACTGAGGACGTCATGCCGCTGGAAGATCTACAGGGAAAATGGCGGAGTTTTGGTTGGCACGTTCAGGAGATCGATGGGCACAATATAGACAGTATTCTTGAGGCTATGAGCGCTGCTCGCGCTGTGACGGATATGCCAAGCGTCATCATCGCCCACACTATACCAGGCAAAGGAGTGGATTTCATGGAAGGCGACTATCATTGGCACGGAAAGGTTCCCACCGCTGAGGAGGCGCAGCGAGCGCTGGCTCAGTTGGAGGATAGGGGATGATGTATATACGTGAAGATTGGCAAACGCCCACGTATGCTTCGGTCCGAGGTGGCTTTGGTGAAGGCCTGGTTGAGGCAGCCGAGCAGGACGACCGCGTCGTGGCGTTGAGCGCAGACTTGGTAGAAAGCGTCGGTTTTGGCGAATTTGCGCAGCGCATTGGTGCGCCGCGACTGATTGAAGTTGGTGTGGCAGAGCAGAACTTAGTGACGGTAGCGTCGGGGCTGGCAGCCATGGGCAACATCCCGTTTGCCGCTAGCTACGCTTCTTTTAGTCCGGGGCGCAACTGGGAGCAAATTCGGACGACGATTTGTCTGAACAATCAACCGGTCAAGTTGGTCGGTTCACATGCAGGGCTGAACGTGGGTCCGGACGGTGCGACACACCAAATGCTGGAGGATATCGCGCTGATGCGGAGTTTGCCAAATATGGTAGTGCTAGCGCCGGGCGATGCCTATGAGGCTAAGTTGATGGCGGCGGCGATGGTGGCTGATTCACGGCCAAACTATGTGCGATTGCCGCGGGCTGATGTGCCACTGTTTTTAAATCAGGCAACATTTGAAATTGGCAAAGCTTACGTGTTGCGCGAAGGAAAAGACGTGGCGTTGCTGGGCACTGGCACGATGACCTGTCAATTACTACTGGCAGCGGAAATACTGGCAAATCAGCATAGCATCCAGGCGGAGGTTGTTCATTTCCCAACCATCAAGCCGTTGGATGAGGCAGCAGTGTTGGGTGCTGCCCAAAAATGCGGCCGTGTGGTGACGGCCGAAGAGGGGCAGATCGCTGGCGGATTCGGCTCAAGTGTGGCGGAACTACTCAGTGAGCATTTACCGGTGAAAGTGAAGCGAATTGGTGTGGACAATGTGTTTGGTGAGTCAGGTAAAACGTCTGAATTGTGGCAAAAGCATGGTTTAGATATCGATTCAATTGTGCGTAGCGTCGTAAATTTTCTCCAATGAAAATAGCCCACCCAGAAAGGCTCCAGCCGAGGTCTAAAACCTCAAGGCGAGCTATTTTCTGGGGGGCTTTAGCCCCCCGAGCATTCGAACACGTCGCCACTCAACAGAATGGTGACGAGCATCGCATAGATGGCTACATCGGCCACCCGCGGACGATCTGTCCTGAATAAGGCACTCATCAGCAGATAAGCCCCAACAAAAGTTAGCGCCCACCTGCCCAGTAGCGTATACATTTTTCCCTCCTTTCAGGAAAAAATGTGCTCGAGGTCAAAGGGCTCTTCTGCCCTCAGACAAACCTCGAGCAGAAGTTACTTGTAATTTACCATATATTACCCTAAAAGTCAATATATTAACTGCACACAGGCCTGACGCGTAGCAGACCACCCTTGGCAGAATGCGCACTAATTGCTATAATTACCATAAGTATTTTAGGGGGCAGTATGGGACTATCGATTTCAGAGATTCGGCAAAACACGACGCGAGCGCGTCATTTGATGCAGCGGACGCGGGCGCAACATTTTGCGGTCGGGGCGTTTAATATTGATAATCAAGAAACGCTGATCGC
>CAUROB010000013.1:0-19264 GCA_963526655.1 uncultured Candidatus Saccharibacteria bacterium | reverse complement strand
AATATTATTCTGCTGCTGACCAAAAACATTATGGCGTGCTAGCAGTGGAAGTTCGCTCATTGCTTTAATCTTTCGTATGGCTATAATATACTGAAACTATAGAAAATAATGACTATAAAAGGAGTCGTTATGATTGATAATTTGCCACTAATCTTACATGGGCTGACCAAGCGCTTTGGTTATAAACTGGCAGTCAACAATGTGTCGTTAGAGCTGCATGAAGGCGAGGTATTTGGTTTTCTTGGGCCGAATGGTGCGGGTAAAAGTACGACAATTCGGTCAGTGATGGATTTCTTAAGGCCAACGGATGGCTGGGTGGAATTGCTAGGTGGACAGAGTTTTCAGGAACGAACGGCGCTCCATGATCGGGTTGGTTATCTGGCGGGCAACATTGCGCTATATGAAAATATGACTGGCCGAAAATTGCTAAAGTTTTTGGCGCGGATAGGTCGGAAGGTTGATTGGAAGTATGTTGATGAGCTGGCTGAGCGTTTTGAGGCGGTACTGGATCGACCGATCCGCCAGCTTTCCAAGGGTAATCGCCAGAAAATTGGTCTAATTCAAGCCTTTATGCACCGACCAAAATTGCTGATTTTGGACGAACCGACCAGCGGGTTAGATCCGCTGATGAAACAAGTGTTTTACGATTTGGTGCGCGAAGTTTCCGAACAAGGCGCGACGGTATTTGTCAGCAGCCACGATCTGACTGAAGTGCAAAAAATTTGCCACCGCGCTGGCTTTATTCGTGATGGAAAATTGATAGCCATTGAAAATATCGCGACCATGAAACACCTGTCGACCCACTGCTACATTGTGACCTTTGCTAAAAAACCGTCCCTGGCGGCAGCTAAAAAACTACCGTCCATTACCGACGTTCAACGTCGCGGCGACGAATACGAATTCACTGTCAAAGGCGACGCAGCGGATTTTGTCTCGTTCATCGCCGAATATAAACCAAAAGTCCTGCGCGAATCAGAACTAGAATTGGAAGAATTATTCATGCGGTATTATGAAGGCGAGGAGGCAAAGCGATGATGCGGCAGACGGTGTGGCAAAATTACAAGTTGCCGCTGTTTTTGGGTATTGGTATTAGTGTTGTGGCGGTGTTGTTTTCGGCACTGTTCAATAAATTTAGCGATCAACTAAGTCCGTTTATCGACATGATGCCAGCCGGCATGAAAGCGGTAGTTGGTGATTTGGCGATTGGCACCACGCCAGAAGGTTGGCTGAGTATTGAGCTGTTTCCGCTGGTGGCGATGGTCGGCGTGGTGATTACAGCGATTATTTTAGGCGCTGGGATAATTGGTCGGGAAGAAGATTCGGGGACATTGGAGTTACTCCTCGCTAGTCGACGGACTCGCGTGATGATTGTACTGCAAAAATATGCGGCGATGGCGGGGTTATTGGTGATTCCTCCGATGTTGTTGTGTATGACCATTGCGCTCATCGGTCCGCTGTTTGATTTTCACCCAAACCTCACGCATGTTGCCGGGGCTTGTGTGAGTTTGTGGTTTTTGGGGCTTAGTTTTGGTAGTATCGCCTTTGTCACTCAGGCGTTGACGGGTAGGCGTGGGCTGGCTGTCGGCGTTGGTAGTCTAATTTTTCTATCGATGTACTCCCTGTCAATCACCGCCAAGCTGATCGAAAGCTGGAAAGATTACGATGTCTGGTCGCTGATTCATTATTACAATATTCCGGGTACTTTGATGGACGGATTGGATTTAGGAAAATTGGTAATTTTAGCCTTGGTAAGTTTGGTATCATTTGGCGTGGCAGCGATCGGATTTTATCGGCGAGACACGGGAGTGTGATAGGGCGACTGCCGTTGTATGACCTGGCATAAATCTGTTTGATGATATCGCGCAATAGAGTAGGTATATGGTAAATGTTATAATTCCCCATATGGAAACACTACCCAGCCATAACAAACTATTAACCGACAACGCCCTGTATTGTGCGGCAGTGGAACTTGGTGTCGACTCTTCTGACCTGCGAGTTACGCCAGTCAGTGGCGGCTTTTCGCGCAATCGCCGCGCCTTGGTGTCGGCGGGCGATAAGACAATGTTTGTCAAAGAGGTTGATGTCGATTTACTGCCGGACGATGGCGAGCGGGAATTAGCTTGGCTGAAAAAAGATTATAAAGTGATGCGGATGTTGCAGAAAATTCACCCGCAATATGTGGCTGACTGGATAAAGCTGGATGGCGACGGGCACGTGCTGCTGACAACCAGTTATGCGTCAGCCGACGGCTGGTTGTGGCGGCCGCCAACGGAAAAATCTGTGGCAGAACGATATATTTCAGCAGTAGTAACAGCAACTCGCGAGCTGGAACAAACAGAGCTGCCGCACGCGGTGATTGAGGAGCTATATCTACAGCCATTTGTAGCGACAGAACTTGGCCTGGATGACGGCATTGACCGGGTTATTGCTGATGCTGATATTCGCCGTCAGCTGATCGATAATTACCAAACATTGTCACCAGAGCAATCAGAAGTCAACCAGCACCGTTGCCAGAAGATGATGGAACTACTCGGTAGGAGCGATGAACTAGCCGATATTTCGGTGCGTGCCAAACACTTCGCCAAACAGCCAGAAGATTGCTTTAACCACAGTGATGTTCGCAGTGATAACTTGGCGTTTCATCCGCAAACTGGTGAGTTGAAATTGGTTGATTGGAATTGGGCTTCCTATGCGCCGCGGGGGTCTGGTGCGACGGAATTTCTGGTTGATATGGCGCGGCACGGTCAGGATGTAACGCCATGGCTAGACGAACTGAATACAGAAATGCTGGCGTCATTTGTTGGGTTTTATCTTATCCGCAGCCTCAAACCACCGCTCCAGCTAGGCGATACTCTTCGCCAAATGCAAGCACTAACAGCAGCCACCGCTTATGATCTACTACAAACAATACAAGAATCCCATACATGTAAATAATACAATGTATTTTCGTTGACAGACGCTATATATCGCGTGTATATTCTATATTAAGCACTATATATGGTGTTTTTAGAAAATAAATAACATTTTTTGCAACACGCACCCCGTGGGGAGGTTGGGGTCTGTTTGTTGTTGTCATAATAAGGAGGGGTATGTACAAATCAATCAAAAAACGTGATGGTCGCACCGTCAAATTTGATCGCAAAAAAATCGAAAAAGCCATTGAAAAAGCGGGCTTGGAGACTGGCGAATTTGACAAAAAAACAGCCAAGGAACTGACCGAAAAAGTATTGGCGGTACTGGAAGCTCGCAACCAAAAACAATTACCAGACGTTGAAGATATCCAGGATATCGTCGAGGATACGTTGATTGATTCTAAGTTTAAGAAAACTGCCAAGGCCTACATCATCTACCGTGACCAGCACAAAAAATTGCGCGAAATTACATCTAACGCGCATGTTGATTTAATCGATCAATATATTGGTAACCTGGACTGGAAGGTGAATGAGAACTCCAACATGGGCTACAGCCTACAGGGTTTGAATAATTACGTCTCGGCGGAAGTTACGAAGACTTACTGGCTGGACAAAATTTACACATCAAAGATTGGTCAGGCGCACAAGGAAGGTGATTTGCATATTCACGACCTAAATCTCCTCAGTGTGTATTGTGTTGGTTGGGACTTGACTGATCTGTTGCAAGAAGGCTTTACGGGTGTTGCTGGAAAGGTGGCCTCCAAGCCAGCCAAGCATTTCCGCTCAGCCTTGGGCCAGGTGGTAAACTTCTTCTACACCTTGCAGGGTGAGGCAGCTGGTGCTCAAGCATTTTCTGATTTTGATACACTACTGGCGCCATTTATTCGCGCTGATAAATTGAACTACGATGAGGTTAAGCAAGCACTGCAGGAATTTGTTTTCAATGTCAACGTACCAACAAGGGTTGGTTTCCAGACACCGTTTACCAATATTACGCTTGATTTGGAATGTCCAAAGCACATGGCTGATAATCCAGTGATCATCGGCGGCGAGATGCAGGACACTACCTACGGCGAATATCAAGAAGAGATGAACATGCTGAATAAGGCGCTGCTAGAGGTGTTGTCTGAGGGTGATGCTAACGGCCGAGTCTTTACCTTCCCAATCCCAACGGTTAATATCACCAAGGATTTCAACTGGGATAATCCAGTGATTGAAAGTTTGTGGGAGGCCAGTGCCAAATACGGCATCCCATATTTCTCAAACTTCATCAATTCTGATATGGATCCAGAGGATGCGCGCTCAATGTGCTGTCGCCTGCGCATCGACAACCGCCAGCTAGAATACCGCGGTGGTGGCCTGTTTGGCTCAAACCCAATGACTGGTTCGGTTGGTGTGGTGACGATCAATTTGCCACGTTTGGCACTGAAATCAAAGAATGAAAAAGAGTTCTTCAAGGGCTTGGCTGAATTGATGGATATGGCGAAAGATAGCCTGGAGACTAAGCGCAAGGTCCTGGAGCGATTGACTGACGCTAACCTTTATCCGTACACTAAGTTTTACTTGCGCAACATTAAGCAGCGTTTTAACCAATACTGGAAAAATCACTTCTCGACCATCGGTTTGATTGGCACCAACGAGGCAGCGTTGAATTTGCTGGGCGTTGACATTGGCACTGAAAAGGGTAAGGCGTTTGCCGAGAAAACGCTTGACTTCATGCGCGACCGCTTGGTGGAATACCAGAAAGAAACGGGCAATAATTACAACCTGGAGGCGACGCCAGCTGAGGGTACGACCTACCGCTTGGCGCAGCTCGACAAGGCTAGCTTCCCTGACCGAGCACACTTTGCGAATGGTTTGGGTGCAGCGGTTAAACATCCGTTCTACACCAACTCCAGCCACTTGCCGGTCAACTACACTGACGATCTGTTTGAGCTGATGGATTTGCAGGATAATTTGCAGACCAAATATACTGGCGGTACGGTGATTCACTTCTTCCTGGGTGAGCGCATGGATGATCCACAGACGCTGAAAAAACTCGTGAAGACGATTTGTGAAAATTACAAACTGCCATACTTCACCTTCAGCCCAAGCTTCAGTATTTGTAAGAATCACGGTTACTTGGTTGGTGAGCATCCAACCTGTCCAAGCTGTAATGAAACGACTGAAATTTACTCACGCGTGGTTGGTTTCTTGCGTCCGACGTCCCAGTGGAACAAGGGCAAGCAAGCTGAATTTGACATGAGGGAGCATTATGACGATGCCGCCGAACATCAGCGAGCTTGCGCCGTCGCTGTCCCAGCTTAGGGTGGCGATCGGCGGGATTCAGAAGCTGTCGCTGGTGGACTATCCAGGACACGTGGCGGCAGCGCTGTTTCTCTCGGGTTGCAATATGCGCTGCGGCTACTGCCATAATCCTGAACTGGTATTGCCCGAGCGGTTGGCGCCGAGCATTCCAGTCGAAGAGGCGATGATTTTTCTGAAATCGCGTGTTGGTAAACTGGATGGCGTAGTGATTTCTGGTGGTGAGCCGACGGTCAACGAAGATTTGCCAGTGCTGTGCCGGATGATCAAGCAGCTTGGTTTTGATGTCAAGCTGGATACCAACGGCACGCATCCGGATATGGTGCGCGGCATGGTCGAGGAGGGGACGATTGACTTTATCGCCATGGATGTCAAGGGGCCGCTGGAAAAATATGTGGAGATTGCGGCGCGGCCGATTGATCTCACGGCAATCAAAGACAATGTACGGCTGATGATTGATTCAGGGATTGGTCATGAATTTCGGACGACCATCGTCCGTGAGCAGCTGGAGGTGGCGGATTTTGAAAAGATTGGCGAGCTGGTTAAAGGAGCTAAGCGATTTGCCTTGCAGCATTTTCGCACCGGTACCACCATTAGTCCGAAATTTGCCAATTACCACACTTTCACTGACGAAGAATTTAGAGCCGCCCAAAAAATAATGGAAAGGTATGTCGAAGAATGCGTGATTCACTAACTGTCGAAATTGTGCGCGTGCGCCAGGAAAACCCCGAGGTGACGACACTGTATTTTGCGCGGCCGTTTGACTTTATGGCGGGGCAATATATCACGGTGTTCATTGAGGGCAGCCAGGTGCGCGAAGGCAAGGCCTATAGTATTTCTTCGCGCCCACACGAGGACTTAATGTCGATTACGGTGAAAAATGTTGGCGGTGAATTCTCCAGCTATTTGTGTTCGCGTAAAGTTGGCGACACGCTGCACATTAGCCGGGCATACGGCGATTTCAATCCGCAGACTGAGCAGCCGCTGGTTGGCATCGCGGCGGGGTGCGGGCTGAGTCCGATTTGGAGTATTTTGGCGGACGCCAAGCAGCCGACTTTTCTCTATTTGAGCCAAAAATCGCCGGAATACATGGTGTTCTCAGAGGAGTTAGCGGCCTCATCCATCCAGGTCAATAAGTTTAGTACTCGCCAGCAGGTTAAGGAAACAGATGGCTGGCATAACGGGCGGTTTGAGGTGGCAAACATTGTGAGCGAAGTGCCGGGTGATTCGCATTTTCTGGTCTGCGGCAGCCTGCCGTTTGTGCGCGACGTTTGGCAAAAACTCACCGCCGCTGGTGTCGATGAATCACATATTTCAACGGAGACATTTTTTGAACAATGATTGGGGCGACGACTACAGTAGAATTATCACCAACAGGAATTGACGGTGATGGTTTTGATGTATTTTCGTCATTGAGAGGTGGTGCTGGCGGTGAGGAGAAGCTTGATACTTTCATAGATGACAGTACCGACGTAAAAGATATGCCTGCACCAGTTGACGCATTATCACTTGCCAGCAAAAGCGAGATTAACTCGCCAGAAAACCGGATGAGCGAAGAGCGAAGAGAGATAATATGTCAGGGTGTGGCGAGCATAGCTTGTGCTAGTTGCGTAGCACGCGATGACTGTCCGATTTTACGCATGCGAAATTTTGCTAGTAAAAATTTACAGCCAGCGCCAGAGCGCGAATCGTATTTGAGCGAGCTACTAAATGACAATGATGATGGCATTGTCGTGGCGGGTTACGTCAACTCCAGTGATAGTGAGGTAAAAACAATAAGCACAGAGACTACTGAAGTTAGTGAGGATAGAGCGGATGAATCGAACGAACAGATGGTATCTCAGGAACAAGAGTGCAAAGCTTTGACTAACGAGACGGTCGAAGTTCTGGGTGCTGATGTGGACACTGAAGCGGCAGAGACAGGCAGTTCTTCAAAGAAGATAGAGCTGCATATTGTTGATGCTGTTTCTGATGCAGCGCATGACTATAACAAACAATCGAAGCCGATAGTGATTGAAGCTGATCCAGTCGTGCCTATTGTCGAGGATACGAAAAAGGTAAAGGACGATTTTGCTGACACGGTGGCGAGTGATGTTCAAGCGTCACCGCAAATTGAGGTAAAAGAACCAAAGTTAGTTGAGGTGATGGATACAGCTGACAGTTTGTCGCCAGTATCACCAGTTGAGGTGCCGTCAAGAGAAACGCTGCCACACACTACCATAGCCGATGACACGGGGGATGATGACAATAGCTATCGTATAATGAGTGAACCGGAAGAAAAGAGCGCACCGCCAGCTGCTGAGCAGGAACCCTCTGTCCAGATGTCGGACGCACCAGTTAATATGCTAGCAGAAGAGGTAAAATATGAAATACCTGCTAAAGAACTGGTTGCAGTGGAGGCGCCAATGCCAGCAAAGAAGCAGCCTGATCAGCCAGCGGTCATGACGCCGCCAATTCAAGATTATGTTGAATATGGTGAGGAGGTGTCTTCTATAGGCGAGGAGCCCGCGGTTGATCATAGCCCAACACGACCCGCTGTTGTTGATATGCCGGTGGTGCACGAGGTGGCGGAAGTGGTACCGACGGAGAGTGCCGCAATCGAGCCAGAGGCGACGACTTCAAGTGTCCCTGTTGATGTTGTCGTTAATGAGAATGAACTTTGCGATCCACCGCAGGATAGTAATCAGGAAGCGGTAGTGAATCAGACGGTTTATGAAGTGCAGACTTCCCCAGTTGAGCAGTTTGATGATGTGGCAATGGAGAAGCGCTCCTGTGATAGTGACGAAGAAGTGTGGGCCGAGGAGAATGTGGTATTCTTTGTTGAACAGTCGTCAGTGGCGGAGCCAGAAGCGCCTTTGAATGAGGCAGTGACAACAGGCCCGTTAGCGGAAGCGATGATTATGACAGGTGAAGAAATTGATGAGCCGGAAGTTTTTGTGGCTGATGAGGTTGAAATTGAGCCTGTGGATTTGTTGGATAATATCCAGGTAACACCAGTGCCCGAAATCACCAAGGATGACCATGGGCCGGTGGAACGGAGTATGGTTCCTGTTTCATCAGCTATTGAACCAGCGTCTAATGCTACATTAGACGAGGCGCCGGTACAAATGTCAGAGGAATATGGTTTACCTCGTGAGAAGCAGGATAATGTAATTACGACAACACCGGAAGGAAACGGCTTGTGGCTTGGGGGTGATGAACCCGAGGCTACGGCTATGGACGGTAGCGACGCAGAACAAAGGGGTGATTTGTCTGAAGAGCAAGAAGTGCCTGTTGTTATTGACAGGGTGGCTGAGGTGACAGAAACAGAACTGAGCGAGCAAGATGATTTGGTGACTGACGATGTGGCTGATGGGTATGGTTATGACAGCGAAGTAAATGCCGCGGATGATTTATTGATTGTCAAACATCATCTATCATTGGGCTTATGGACGGATGACAGTCGGCTGAATCCGGAAGAGGAAACTACGGCGACAGTTCAATCTGGTACGGATGACGTGTCATTGGTGTCGCGGCTGGTCGGTGTATTGGTGGTAGCAATGTGCGTGGCTCGCGGTAAACATACTAAAGTACTTTTGAGCGGGTAACTATATATGCAATAGACATAGCATGTCACGTCAGCGCAATGAGCATATAAATTATATTTGGAAAGGAACTTATGATAACAAAAGACTGGATGTCAATAACAAGCACTATCTCTAGTGGGTGTATTGGCTATATTTATATAACAATAAATAATAAAAGCCTGATTAATTTTGTAGTAAGCTACTAATCAAATCTACAGTCTCAAATTGGAGGAAATATGACTAACAACTTTTCTCGTGGATCCGAATGGCGCAGATGGGATCTGCATGTGCATACTAAGGGTACAAATAAAAATGATCAGTTCAAAAGTAAAGACTTTGAAATATTTTGTGAGGTATTGTTTCGCAAAGCAATAGATAACGATATAGCAGCAATTGGCATAACAGACTACTTTAGCATAGATAATTATAAAAAGGTCAAAGACTATGTTAGTAAAATTGATGATGAGACGAATTTTACTGAAAGTGAGAAGAGGCAGATAAAAAATATCTTGATATTGCCAAATGTAGAGCTGAGGATGCTTCCAGTTACGGATAAAAATAGGCTTGTAAATATACACTTTATTTTTAACCCAGAAGAAGATTTTATTGACTATCTTGACAACAATTTTTTTGGTAAGTTGAAATGTGGCAACTGTTTAATGAACAGGCGGGGTATAATTGAGTATGGTAGGATATTATTAGGTAATGACCAGAGTTCAGATGACGCCGCTGCTTATAAAAAGGGGATAAATGAGTTTCATCTAGAGACTAGTCAAATCAAGGACGTACTTGAAGATAAGAAGATTGCCGACAATGCAGTAGTCGTTGTTTGCAATTCGAAAAATGATGGAGCCTCTGCTTTTCAAGAACATTATGATTTATTTGAAGGCGATTCTGGTAGTCTAAGTGGTGTAAGAAGAGATATCTACCATATTTCCGATATGGTGTTTTCGGGCAATGACAATGATAGAAAATATTTTCTGGGACAGAAGAGCAATAATTCGGTAGAGGTAAAAGAAAAGTGTGGTTCATTGAAACCATGTATTCACGGCAGCGATGCGCATACTGAAGACAAACTTTTTGCTCCAGATAATGACCGATACTGTTGGATTAAAGCAGATCCAACATTTGATGGCTTGAAGCAATTGAGGTGTGAACCAGAGGATCGGGTTTATATTGGTAAAGAACCGCCGCTGCTAGGAAGGGTTACTAGTAATAAAACAAAGTACATAGAATCATTAAATATAAGAAAGAAAGATGGCTATGACAATAAAAATGGTGTTTGGTTTGACAACGTTAATCTAGAACTCAACAAGGAATTGGTGGCTATAATAGGAAATAAGGGAAACGGAAAAAGCGCACTATCTGATATTATTGGCCTATTGGGAAATACCCATAATGCCGGCGAAAAACAGAAGAACCTTTCTTTTCTAACAGCAAAGAAGTTTAGAAAGAAGGGGTATGCTGAGAACTTTGAGGCAAATCTTGTATGGGCTGATGGTTCTGGCGTAAATGAGACTATGTGCCTAGCCGATGAAATTGATAAGAACGCGCCCGAAAAAGTAAGGTATCTTCCACAAAATTATTTTGAACGGTTGACTAATGACCTAAAATCTGGGGGTTTTGAGGATACTCTTAAGAGCGTTATTTTTGCTCATATACCAGAACAATATAAGCTGGGCTGCCAGTCGTTTGATGAATTGATAGAGAAGAAAACTCGGGTAATAGATTCTGACTTGAGTACGATACGAAATGACGTGAATAGTATCTCAGAAAGTATTATTAAGCTTGAAGAGAAGAAACATCCTGACTACCTGAACAAAATAAACGAACAAATTAAAGAAAAAGAAAAAGAACTCAAGTCTCATATGACTAATAAGCCGGAGGAGGTTGCAGACCCATCAAAAGATCATAGCTCTGAAACGAAAGTAAAGAAATCAAAAACATATAAGATCATTGAGCAGCTCAATCAGCAGAACGTTGAATTAGCTGGAGAGATCGAGAAGGCAAAACAAAGATTAAATACAGTTACTCGGAATAAAGAGGAAGCTAAACAACTAACTGACAAGATATTTCAACTAGAACTAAGCCTGACTAAGTTTAAGCAGGAAAACAGAGATGTCTTTAGCAAATTCAAACTAAACATAGATGAGATTATAAAAGTTAGTTTTGATAAAAAGGCAATCAACGAGAAACTTAAAGAAATAAATAAAGAATTAGATGATTTAGAGGAGAAATTACGATCAAAAAGAGATATTGATACAGACCAAAGTATTAAGAATGATGCAGATCGAGAAAAGGCGTATCAAAGCAGTCTCGTAGCTAGCCAAGAAATAGTCCAACAGGAGATTAAGCGCAAGACAGATGAGCTTAGCAAGCCGGAAAAAGAATATCAGGCATATATAGAAAAACTTGCGCAATGGGAAAAGCGCAAAAAAGATATTGAAGGAGATGATAGCAAGGCTAATAGCTTGAGGTATCTTGAGTCAGAAAAGAAATATATTGAAAAGAAGTTGGATAATGATTTAGCAGAAAGAAGAAAAGCAAGACTAGATAAGTCTATAGAAATATTTAATAAACAGCGGGAAATTATCAATATATACAATACTCTTAAGAAGTCTATTGACAGTGCAATTTCGCAAGGTGGTGAATTCGCTGATAAATTTAATATGATGATTGATGTCGGCTTTAAACTTGATGAAGGATTTGTAGATAATTTCCTTGGATATATTAATAAAACAAAAAAAGGTACGTTCCAGAATGCTGATACTGGGAATGTGAGCGCAATGCTTGACTCTATGAATCTATCAGAAGAAGACGGAGTAAGGCAATTGCTTGACAGTTCAATAAGATGGCTGGAAGAAGACGAGCGCAATGAGAGTGGTATGCAAAAGCGAAACATATCTGATCAAGTAAATAAAGTGAAGGAATTTTACAATTTCTTGTTTTCGTTGGAGTATTTGACACCGAGCTACGATTTGAGACAAGACGGAAAAAGTCTTGATCAATTGTCGCCAGGAGAAAAAGGTGCTGTACTGTTGGTATTCTACTTGATGATCGATAAGGAAGATATACCACTAATTGTGGATCAGCCTGAAGATAATCTTGATAATAAAAGCGTCTTTGAAGTGCTCACGCATTTTATACGCATTGCGAAAAAGCGTCGTCAGATAATTATGGTTACTCACAACCCAAACTTGGCTGTAGGTGCAGATGCGGAGCAGATTATATATACAAGTCTAGATAAAACTAGTGGTGAGAACAAGTTCTCTGCTGAATGTGGCTCAATAGAAAATCCTGGCATAAATAAGCGAATAGTAGATATTCTTGAGGGCACCAAGCCGGCATTTGATAAGCGAAAGTTACGGTATAGGGAGGGTAACTAACAAAATATAGAGCGATATAGCGCTAAGACTCAAGGTAAAATTAAAAGTAGGTAAAACCTAGGACTTAACTATGAAAATCTCCGCCCACCTCAAACCCAACTCCCGCCATCGCGAAGAAGTCATCACGAATAACGACGGTTCGTTGACGATCTACACCAAGGCGCCAGCCATTGAAGGTCGGGCTAACCTAGCGGCGGCGAAACTACTAGCAAAGTATCTCGGCGTGGCGCCCTCAAAGGTAAAATTACTGCGCGGCGCTTCTTCGAAATACAAGATATTTGAGATCGATCAGGTGGACTAATGTAACCGCTGTACCGTCACAAATGAATACCCCTGCTGTTTCAGCGAGCTGAGGATACACGGCACGGCATTGACGGAAGTTTGGTGAATGTCATGCATCAAGATGACGGCTCCAGGACGAGCGCCAGCGACGGCGCGCGAACAGACGATCTGGCTATTGCGATCAGCCCAGTCGCGGGTGTCGACCGACCATAAGATTGACGACATGCCACGCGCCCGAAGTTGTTCTAAAACCACACCGTTGGCTGCACCGTACGGTGGTCGCAGAATGGTTGGCTTGACGCCAGTGGCTTGCCTGATAGCTTCGTTGGTGCGGTCGATTTCGCCAGCAATTTGGTCAACTGATAGTTTAGGTAGTTCAGGGTGTGACCATGAATGATTGCCCAGCTGGTGGCCGCGTGCATGGATGCTGCGCACGACACTGGCCTGCCCAGAAACTTTGCTGCCGATCAAGAAGAACGTCGCTTTCGCACCATACTGATCCAAGATGTCCAGTAGGTGTGCAGTGTATGGTCCCGGCCCGTCATCAAACGTCAAAGCGATCACTTTATTGCCAGTGGTTGGCGCGGGTGCTGGTGTAGCGGGCGCTGGCTTTGGTTCTGGCTTTGGCTCGGGTGGCTTAGGGAAATTGCCTAGTTTTTGAGCCGTTGGATTTTGCAGGTATTTGGCAACGGTAGCGGTTGGTACTTTGATGGTTAATTCGCCATAGGCTGACGGCAACAGGGAGGCTTGTCCAATTGGCCAGACCAAGGTATTGCCATCGTCAGCGATGGTAAAGTTTGCCAATGTCTCTTTGGTGATCATTTCCTCAAGATTTGCTTCTGGCTGCTGGCGTTGTTTGATGGTTTGTGCGACGTCTCGTTGGGCCGCTGTCACGATTGCCTTGGTGGCTTCCTCTGATTTCTCAGTCAAATTATCCAGACTAATCACCTCGCCAGAATCTTTATCAAAGGTCCAAAATAGCGTCAATGACACTGGATGTGCGCCGTGCATGTCTTGTTTTATGTTGACGATGATCGACAGGGCGACGGAATTATTATGCGTCACTTGGTAGCTGATGGTTTCGGTCATTGGTCGCTCAAAGGTGATGGTGCTCGACGAGGTGTAGCGGAAATCGCTGTCAGCGCGGTCGATCGCTCGGGCGATGAGTTTGTTGATTTTGGAATTGCTGGTAATTGGGTATTCAATTGAGACCTTTTCGCGCTTGGTGTCGCGCGTCACAAACTTGGAGCGAATGCCAGCATAGCGCGAATCGGTGAAATAATATTTTTCATCTTCTAGAACAGTTGGACGTTGGGTTGGTGGCTGCTTGGAATGGAGGTAAAATAAAACACCCATTGCGCTAACGGCCAGCAAGAGTAACGTAGTAAATATAATACTGCTCAATCGAGGTCGGTTTGCAGGTGTTGCGTTGGTTCTTGACCTATGGCTGGTTCGAGCTGGTTGTCGTTTTGTTGACAATTTTTGAGGTTTTGTTTGCGTTTTTTTGGTAGGCATTAGTTCACTCCGCCAGCTTTCAAGATCGCCTTTAAGCCAGTTTCACCACCAGCAAATCCACTGGCGACATAGTCATTGATCACCATGTACGGCAGGCCACTCACACCAAGCGACAGAGCTTTTTTGGTGTTGTCATCGATCTCTTTTTGGTGTGGTTTTTTGGTCATACAGTCAGTAAACTTCGCCTCGTCCATGCCGATAGCTTTAGCAGAAGCCAGGAAATAGTCTAACGGCAGTGGTGGAATTTTTTGCGGTACGGCAACGTTTTTCACACCAATCCCTTTGTCAAAATAATCACGCTTGATGCGTGGCACGATATCGTGGGTATACTGCCAATATTTATCTTGGTCGGCGGCGCAAAAGGCGGCGTGAGCACCGGTTTCTGTGTTGTCGGTGACTTCTTTAAGCAGTGTTACCACGCGGTGTTCATAGCGAACCTTGCCTGACTTGAGGTACTCATTTTTGAAGAAATCAGCGTTAGTGGCTGCTTCAACTTCGGCGCAGAATGAGCAAAAATAATCAGTATAATCAACAAACACATGCTTGGCTTCAGCAGAGCCTTGTGACATCTTTTCGTTCCACGGTTTGCCGTCACCGACATGGTGATTTGGTGGACGATTAACGATGCCGTAGATAAACAATGCGACGATTGCCGTAATCAAAATGCCTGAAATAACCCAAATGATTGCTATGCCTGCTGATTTTTGTCGATTCATAGTTCCTCCTGTTTTGCTAATTCTGTATATATAAAGGCGATTTGTCCAGACTTGTAGAGTGAAAAGAGGCTTAATAGTAGGGCTAACATCAAGACAATGGTGCTGGCGACGGCGGCAGCAGTGGCAGCGGCAGCACCCGAGAAGAACACAGCAACGAGCGGCAGGATGAGTGATGTGCCGCAGGGAACGCAGCCCAGACCGATGGCAGTAGCCACAGAGGCCAGGCCGCTGAGTCCGACTTGTCTGGTGACCGACTGTTCATTACGCTTATTTTTCTTGGCAGTGAAAATGACGACGGTAATTGACAGTCCTTGGAGGAGTGACACCACAAGGAGCAATGCGCCATTTAGTGAGCTGAAGCCCTGTTTGAATATATCAATGAACATAGTCCCGACAAGGGAAGCTTTGTCTAGCATCGGCAACCGCGACATCATCAGCGGGCCGTAAAAATTGGCGTTGATGGCAAAGAAAATAATGAGTGCAACGAGCAAAGATAGGGTAAGTGCCAGCAGTGCGTACTGTGGTAGGCTGAGGATTTTACCAACTCCCACCATAGCTGACTTGATGGATGCTTGTTTTTGACGAATGTGCTCCATGCACTCATTATACGTCAAAATTGCATAATAGTATGCATTCTGATGAGGTTAGGTGACAGAATATACTATACACTGAGTGTATAAAACTCTTGCAATAACTAAACACTGGGTGTATAGTAAGAGTATGAGCGTTCAATATACCCTGTTAGGTTTTTTAGCGGAAGAGTCAAACTATGGCTATGAGTTGAAGAAAAAATACGACAGCTATTTTGGCAAGGACAAGCCAATTTTAACCGGTCAGATATATTCAACTCTGGCGCGGCTCAAACGCGACAATAAAGTCAAAGAAATTAGTGATACCAGCGAATCGGGCGGGCCGGATCGGGTTCGGTATGAGATTACCGATGAAGGTAAGCAAGATTTGCAGGCGTGGCTGGAAGCGCCAGAAGCACCGTCGCCGCAACTGCAAGCAACCATGTATATCAAAGCGGTGCTGGCTATCCTGAAAGATGGCGATGCGTCACCGTATTTGGATAATCAACGGCAGGCGCACATCCAACGAATGCGCGAGCTGACAGCACAGCGTCGCGATAGCAATCTGTCGGACATGTTGCTAATTGACCACGCACTGTATCATTTGGAGGCGGATTTGCGCTGGATTGAATTAACAATTTCGCGGTTAACGCGGCTAAAGGAGGAAATTTTGCATGAGCAAACCAATAATTAGCGCTAAAAAAATTACAAAGTCGTTCGGGCAAACACAGGCGCTGCGCGGTGTTAGCTTGGATGTCGAGGCGGGCGAGGTGCTGGCGATCATGGGTCCGTCGGGTTCTGGTAAATCAACGCTGTTACATAGCTTGGCGGCGATTACTAAAGTTGATAGTGGCGAGATTGACTTTGATGGTCAGCGGATTGATACGATGAACGATGATAAGCGCAGTCTGTTGCGGCGCACCAGTTTTGGCTTTGTCTTTCAGTTTGGACAGTTGGTGCCGGAGCTAACAGCGCTGGACAATGTAGCGTTGCCACTACTACTGAACGGCATCAAGCGTGAAGAAGCCTATCAACGGGCGAAAACATGGCTGAACAAGGTTGAGCTGGGGGATAAAGCTAACAGTATGCTCGGCGAGTTGTCGGGTGGACAAATGCAGCGCGTGGCGATCGCCCGGGCCATGGTGATTGAGCCAAAAGTGTTGTTCGCTGACGAGCCGACTGGTTCACTAGATAGTCTGAACTCAGAAAAGGTCATGGAATTGTTCATCAAAACCGCCAAAGAGCACGGCACGACAGTCATCATGGTGACGCATGAGCCGACGATTGCCGCCTACGCTGATCGGGAAATCATCGTCCGTGATGGGCAGATTTCTGGTGCTGAGGCAGCGGTAAACCCGGCACAGCCGAGGACTGATAAAGCTAAGGCGAGGATTGTCTCATGAGCGTTAGTTGGATGTTGCTACAAAAGTCTGGCCGTCAGTCGTTCGCGCGTCTGGGGCTGACGACAGCAGCGGTGGCGTTGGGGATCGTACTAGTGTGCTGCTTTACGGCTGGTATCAATGGGCTTATGGGACGCGCTGGGGGATCAGCCATCAGCCTGGCAGCATACCAAGCTAGTCGCAAAGAGGCTTCGCAACAACCGATTGATGGTATTGAGCCACTAAGAATTAGTAATGTAGCGCGACTTGGCAATGCGTCAAAATGGCGAGGCCAAATTATCCAGACGTATGCAATGCACGGTACAGTGAAGTCCCCGCAGTTTGCTAAGCTAAAAACGCCAGGTCCGGGCGAATATTACTTATCAAAAGCGTTGGCTGATGCGGTGGCTCAGCATCCTGAGGATGATATCTTGGCGCGTTTTGGCAATAACACTAAATATCTCGGCGTGCTCCCTAGTGAATATGTTAGCGGCCCAGATACTCTCATGATGGTACGTGGTGCCAGTGCTGATGAAGTGGCGGCAAGTGATGATGTGGCAAAAGCTCGAGGACAAGTTTCCTACTTTGCTAATGTTTACCGGACGGATGCGAATGGACTAACATCGAATGTTGGACTAGGCCCTATATCCATCATTGTACTTGGCGTTGGTGGAACTATATTGCTGTTTCCAATTGTCATCTTCGTGTCAGTAGCAACGCAGCTGGGCGCGGCACAGCGCGAGAAACGCTACGCTGCTTTGCGGTTGATCGGTGCGACTAAGCGACAGGTGGGACGGGTGTTGATATTGGAATCGCTGTTGGCGTCGGTTGTGGGTGTGCTGATCGGGCTGGGTGCGTTTTGGCTATTACAAGCACCGCTGCAGAATTTCAAGATGGATGGTATGCGGTTTAATCCTAGTGATTTAGCGTTAACTGCCACGCAGTACGCGCTGATTATTGGCTTGACGTTGGGACTAACGGTTTTTGTTAACTGGCGACGAATGCGCCGAGCGCAGATTTCGCCGCTGGGTGTATCACGCTCAATCGAAAAAGTGAAGAAGTTGCGCGTTTGGCGGCCGCTGGTGCCAGCAGCTGGTATTGCGATCTTTGCCTGGTTATCGTCAAAGCCGGGGTTGGATTGGCTGACAGCAAATAAAGAATCAGCTACGCCAATGCTACTGCTGATGGCGGCCTTGCTGTTGGTGATGTTTGGACTTGTCCTGGCCGGTGGTTGGTTGACGAATAAGTTATCATTACTGGTGGCACGCTGGGCGAATAGTGCCTCAATGTTGATTGCCGGTAAGCGTACGGCAGTGCACTCGCGAACGGTGTTCCGTGGTGTGAGTGGTGTCGTGTTGGCATTGTTTGCGGGTAGTTTTTACCTGACAGCAACCAGTGGTATTGAGAACTTAAATGTTCAGGCTATCAAAGACAACGGATACTCACAGTTGAAACACGGTACGGCAGCTGTCATTGGCCGTTCGCTACCGAGCGATATGGCGAAGCAGTTGAAACAGCAGTCGTACATCACGTCGGTGGCGACGATCTATCCGCGTGAGGATGGCAGTGCAATTCGCTGCCAGGATCTGGCAATATACACTGAGCACACCTGTCCAAGTAATGCTCAGTCCGACCAATTTGCGCTGTTGAATTTTGACGCGCCAGTGGTCAAAAATGTATCGCTAATTAACGATACGGTTGATACGAACGGTGCCAAGGAATATTTGGTAACAGTAAAATCAGACAATGATCTTGAGAAGTTACGCAGCATGGTTGTGATGCGCGCTAATCAGTACGATCTGACATACGTAGTGGGTGGCACTGATTCCAAAAAACCGCATATCAATCCAACGATTCGCGAATTTGCCAGCTTAGCCTATATTGGTATTGGCGTGACGTTATTTGTGGCAGTGGCGAGCCTGATCGTTTCGACGATTGGCGGGCTGATGGAGCGTCGCCGTTCGCTATATACTTTGCGTCTCGGTGGTATGCGCCTCATTCAACTGAAGCGTTTGGTGATGGTTGAATCGGTGGCGCCGCTGCTGATCACCTCGGTTCTGTCGTGTGGTATCGGTGTTTGGACGGGGGCAGTATTCACGAAGATGTTCTCGACGACACTGAAGCCGGTGTTAACACCAACCTACTTTGCCATCGTTGGTGCTGGTCTGGCGGCAGCTATCATCGGTATTTACTTGATCCTGCCGATGGTCGACAAGCTGACGCGGGCGGAGGCTAATCAAACCGAGTAATTTTGTCTGCGGGGCGATCCAATGAGAAGCGTTCCAGGTGCTGGCTGGAGCGCTTTTTCTTGCTATGAGCGCAACTTTGAATGGCTCAAACCACACGGAAGTAGGTATCTGTGATTGATAGAAATTAAGGGACTATTAGTGGAAGGTCACCCGGCCATCAGCGACGCTGACGGTCACCGTCATGCCATCATGAATCCGCCCGTCAATTAACTCCAATGCTAATGGGTCAAGCACCCGCTTTTGTACCAAGCGCTTCAGTGGTCGGGCGCCAAAGGCTGGGTCATAACCGTCGCGCGCTAGCATGTCGCGGACGCTGTTGTCAAATTCGAGTGTGATGTCGCGGCTGTCTTTGACTTGGCGGGCGACGCGTTTCAGCTGGACATCGA